>JBKHWA010000182.1:0-5229 GCA_046566765.1 Gammaproteobacteria bacterium | reverse complement strand
CGCGCGCGGAAGATCCAGCGCTTCCTGTCGCAGCCGTTCCATGTGGCCGAAGTGTTCACCGGCTCCCCGGGCAAGTACGTTTCCCTCAAGGAAACGATCCGCGCCTTCAAGGGCATCCTCGCCGGCGACTACGACAACCTGCCGGAGCAGGCGTTCTACATGGTTGGCACGATCGACGAAGTGATCGAGAAAGCCAACAAGATGGCCGCGAAGTAATTCGCGGCCGATCACGGAGCAACCGACATGGCAATGACCACGCACTGCGACATCGTCAGCGCCGAGGAGTCGATCTACTCCGGCGTGGCCGAGATGGTCGTGGCGGTGGGCGTGGTGGGTGACCTCGGCATCATGCCGGGCCACACGCCGCTGCTCACGCAGCTCAAGCCCGGCCCGATCCGCATCATGAAGCAGGGCGGCGAGGAAGAGATCTACTACTGTTCGGGCGGCATCCTCGAGGTGCAGCCGACCGGTATCACGATCCTCGCCGACACCGTGGTGCGCGCCACCAACCTGGACCAGGCCGCTGCCGAGGAGGCCCGCAAGGCCGCCGAGCACGCCCTGGCCAACCAGAAGGACGAAGTGGACTACGCCAACGCCGCTGCCCAGCTGGCCGAGGCAGCCGCCCGCCTGCGTACCCTCGACGCGATCCGCAAGAAGATGGGCCGCCCGGCCTGATGGCCCGGACGAGGAGCACCTCCGGTGCGACTCGTCCGCGGAAGCGCCGGCGGCGCGGCCCGGTGAAAGCCGGGCAAACAGCAAAAAGAGCGGCTTCGGCCGCTCTTTTTCGTTTCGCGTATCATGCCCGCACCTCTGCACGAACCCCGGCAACGGTAATCCCGCATGAGCCTGCTCGATGTCGTCATCCTTGCCGCCGGCAAGGGCACGCGCATGAAATCCGCACTGCCCAAGGTGCTGCACCCGGTTGGTGGCCGGCCGATGGTTGCGCACGTGATTGGCGCCGCCCAGGCGCTGTCGGCGCGGCGGATCGTGGTGGTGCTGGGTCACGGCATCGAACAGGTCGCACCGGTGGTCGAGGCCATGGGCGCCACGGTGGCCGAACAACGCCAGCAACTGGGTACCGGCCACGCGGTGCAGCAGGCGCTGTCGCAACTCCCGGGCGACGAGGGCCGCACGCTGATCCTGTTTGGCGACGTGCCGCTGGTCGGCGTGGATTCACTGCGCAAACTGGTGGAGTCGACACCGCTCGACTCGCTGGCGCTGCTCACCACCCGCCTCGACAACCCTTTTGGCTACGGCCGCATCGTCCGTGACGCGCGCGGCAATGTTGCCCGCATCGTCGAGCAGAAGGATGCCTCCGAGGCCGAGCGCGCAATCACCGAGGTGAACACCGGCATCATGCTGGTGCCGAATCATTTCCTGCACCGTGCGCTGCCGCTGCTGAAAAACGACAACGCGCAGCGGGAGTACTACCTCACCGACCTGGTTGCGATGGCGCAGGGCGAGAGCAGGGCCGTGGTGGCCATCGACTGCCCCGCCGCGGAAACCATGGGCGTGAACGATCGCCTCCAGCTGGCCACCGTCGAGCGGCTGTACCAGCGCACGCTGGCCGACGAACTGATGCGCGCCGGCGTGACGCTGGCGGACCCGGCACGGGTCGACATCCGCGGCGAATTCACCTGCGGCAACGACACCGTCATCGACATCAACCTCGTGGTCGAGGGCAAGGTCGTGGTCGGCAGCGGTTGCCGCATCGGCCCGAACGTCGTGCTGAAGGACTGCGTGATCGCCGACAACGTCGAGATCCGCGCGTTCACCCACATCGACGGTGCGACCGTGGCCAGCGATGGCGTGATCGGACCGTTTGCCCGCCTGCGGCCGGGCGCAGACCTCGCCCCGGGCGTACACATCGGCAACTTCGTCGAGATCAAGCAGGCCGATATCGGCGAAGGCTCGAAGGTAAATCACCTCACCTACATCGGTGATGCCGAGATCGGCCGCGACGTGAACGTCGGCGCCGGCACCATCACCTGCAACTACGATGGCGCCAACAAGCACCTGACGGTCATCGAGGACAACGCCTTCATCGGCAGCAACAGCGCGCTGGTGGCACCGGTTACCGTGGGTGCCGGCTCGACGGTGGGTGCCGGCTCGACCGTCACCGACGACGTTCCGCCCGCCGCGCTCGCCGTGGCGCGTGGCAAACAACGCAACATCGACGGCTGGAAGCGGCCGCAGAAAGCGAAGAAGGAATAACGCCATGTGCGGCATCGTGGGCGCCATCGCCAATCGCGACGTGACGCCGATCCTCATCGAGGGTCTCACCCGCCTTGAATACCGCGGCTACGATTCCGCCGGGATCGCCGTCATGGCCGCCGGCCAGGGCAGCGGCGAAATCCGCCGCGTGCGCCGTGTTGGCCGCGTCGCCGAAACTGCGCGTGCCGCGGACGTCGAGGGCGTGCATGGCCCGCTGGGCATTGGCCACACCCGCTGGGCCACCCACGGCGGCGTCACCGAGCCGAACGCGCACCCGCACGTCTCATGCGGGCTGGTCGCGCTGGTGCACAACGGCATCATCGAGAACCACGAACAAAAGCGCGCCGAGCTGAAGGCAAAGGGTTACGAGTTCAGTTCGCAGACCGATACCGAGGTGATCGCCCACCTGGTCCATCACCACTACAAGGCGAGCGGAAACCTGTTCGCAGCCGTACGCGCGGCGACACAGGAGCTGGTGGGCGCCTACGCGATCGCCGTCATCGCCCGCGACAATCCCGGGGTACTGGTCTGTGCCCGCCATGGTTGCCCGCTGCTGGTTGGCCTTGGCGACGGCGAATACTTCGTCGCGTCCGATGTCTCCGCCATCATCGGCGAGACGCGACGGGTGATCTTCCTCGAGGAAGGCGACGTTGCCGAGTTGCGCCGCGATGGCATGACCCTGCTCGACAAGGCCGGCAAGCCGGCGGACCGCAAGGTGCACGTCAGCGATGTATCGCTGGCCTCGCTGGAGCTGGGCCCGTACAGCCACTTCATGCAGAAGGAAATCCACGAGCAGCCGCGCGCGCTGGCCGACACCATCGAGCCGGTATTGCACGAAGGTTTTTCCCCGGCGCTGTTCCACGCGTTGAATGGCGGATCGCCGGAGGCGCTGCTGAAGCAGGTCAAGGGCGTGCAGATCATCGCCTGCGGCACCTCCTATTACGCCGGCTCGGTGGCGCGCTACTGGCTGGAGTCGATCGCGAAGCTTCCCTGCCAGGTCGAGGTGGCGAGCGAGTACCGTTATCGCGACGTCGTTGCCCACCCCGACTGGCTGGTGGTGACGATCTCGCAGTCCGGCGAGACGCTGGACACGATGGAAGCGCTGAAATACGCGAGGACCTGCGGCCACGACAAGACGCTGGCCATCTGCAACGTCCGCGAAAGCGCGATCCCGCGCGCCTCCGACCTGGTTTTCTACACCCGTGCCGGCGCCGAGATCGGCGTGGCCTCGACCAAGGCGTTCACTACCCAGCTGGTGGCGTTGTTTGCGCTGACGGTAACGCTGGCGAAACTTGGTGGCCGCATCAACGTCGAGCAGGAGCACGGCTACCTTGAGACGCTGCGCCAGTTGCCGCTGTCGGTGCAGCACGCGCTGAACCTCGAGCCGCAGGTGAAGGTCTGGGCCGACCGTTTCGCCCAGCACGACGACGCGTTGTTCCTCGGCCGCGGCATGCATTACCCGATCGCGCTGGAAGGCGCGCTCAAGCTCAAGGAAATCACCTACATCCACGCCGAGGCCTACCCGGCCGGCGAGCTCAAGCACGGCCCGCTGGCGCTGGTGGATGAAAACATGCCGGTGGTGGTGATCGCGCCCAACGACGCGCTGCTGGAAAAGCTGAAATCGAACATGCAGGAAGTGCATGCCCGCGGCGGCGAGTTGTACGTGTTCGCCGACATGGACAGCCACTTCAGCGAGAGCGAGGGCGTGCACGTGATCCGCACGCCGCGCAACGCCGGCGTGCTGTCGCCGGTGGTGCATGCGATCCCGGTGCAGTTGCTGGCCTACCACGCCGCGCTGGCGCGGGGCACCGATGTCGACAAGCCGCGCAACCTGGCGAAATCGGTGACGGTCGAATAACCGGCCCCGGCGGAGTGGCAAGCCGCCACCGGCAATTCAACGGCGCCAACCGCGGCGGAGCGCGCGTGGCGCCCTAGCGCAGCCGCCCCACGTACTTGTCCGGCGGCAGTTGTGATTCCGGCTCGGGCGTCACCGTGGCAGGAGCCGGAGCGGGCTCCGGCACCGCCGACGGTGGCGGTGCCAGAAAATCGGCCAGCAACGCCTGCAGTTCACTACCGATCTGCCGCACGGTGTCATCGTCGTCCTCGGCCGCGCGTGCGAGCACGGCGCGTGCGTAACCGGCATCCTGCTGGAACCAGACGACATCGATGACGCGACCGGCCCGCTTGAGGCCGGAGAAAAGACGGGTGAGCAGCACGAAGGTGCGGCTGCTCACCGTATTGCTGGTGGACATGGCCTTCTGCTCCACGAATGGCCGCCACACGCCGACCCGGCGAGGGAAACATGCCGGCGGTCGTGACGGATACCAGGAGCAAGCGAAAAGCGTGCCATCCGCCCGGGTCAGCAAATCGCCGGCACCCTTCGCCGGAAAAGCGGGTTTTCGCCGGGACGGTGACGCTAAACTGGGCGCCGCCCGAAACCAACCGCACCAATCCGATGCTGAAAAATATCGCCTGGATCCTCGTCACCCTCGCCGGTACCGCCGCGTTCGGCGTACTCGCGCTGTCGCGCGGCGAGACGATCAACGCCGTCTGGCTGCTGGTGGCCGCGGTGTCGGTCTACCTCATCGCCTACCGCTACTACAGCCGCTTCATCGCCAGCGCGGTGCTGGGCCTCGACGACCGGCGATTGACGCCGGCCATCCGCCGCAACGACGGGCTCGACTACGTGCCGACTTCGCGCGGCGTGCTGTTTGGCCACCACTTCGCGGCAATCGCCGGCGCCGGCCCGCTGGTGGGCCCGGTACTGGCGGCGCAAATGGGCTACCTGCCGGGGACGCTGTGGCTGCTCGCCGGCGTGGTGTTTGCCGGCGCGGTGCAGGACCTGGTCATCCTGTTCTGCTCGATGCGACGCGACGCGCGTTCGCTCGGCGACATGATCCGTGCCGAGATGGGACCGCTGGCCGGCACCATCGCCTCGGTCGGCATCCTCGCGATCATGATCATCCTGCTGGCCGTGCTGTCGCTGGTGGTGGTGAAGGCGCTGGCGCATTCGCC
>JBKHWA010000181.1:0-2382 GCA_046566765.1 Gammaproteobacteria bacterium | reverse complement strand
AAGATGCGGTAACGGAAGTCTGCCTCGGGACTGTCCGGCGGCTCGACCACCAGCAGTTGGTCGAAGCCGACACCAAAGTGCCGGTCCGCCAGCCGGCGGATGTGCGCCGGCGCGAAGAAACGCTCGCAGGCACGGGCATCGAGGTGCTGGGTCACGAGATCGACGACCATGAAGTCGTTGCCGAGCCCGTGCATCTTGGTGAATTTCAGGCGCATGCCGGCGATTCTGCGGTCAGGGGAGCAACGATTCCAGCGCCAGCAGGTCGGCCACCGTTTCGCGGCGACGGACGATGTGCGCTTCATCGCCGTCGACCATCACCTCGGCGGCACGCCCGCGCGTGTTGTAGTTCGAGCTCATCACAAACCCGTAGGCGCCGGCCGAGCGCACTGCCAGCAGGTCGCCCGGGCGGATCGCCAGTTCGCGGTCCTTGCCGAGGAAATCACCGGTCTCGCACACCGGGCCGACGATGTCGTAACTGCGGTGCGGCGTGCCGTCATCACGCAGCACCACCGGCACGATCGCCTGCCAGGCGCCGTACAGCGCCGGGCGGATCAGGTCGTTCATCGCGCCGTCGATGATCGCGAAGTGCTTGTGCCCGTTGTCCTTGAGGAACTCGACGCGGGTGACGAGGATGCCGGCATTGGCGCAGATCGCGCGCCCCGGCTCCATCCACACCGGCAGACGGCGCTCGCCCAGCCGCGCCAGCACCTTGCCGATGTACTCGGCCGGCGCCGGCGGATTCTCGTCGCGGTAGCGCACGCCGAGGCCGCCGCCGAGGTCCAGGTGGTGCACGGGAATGCCGTCGGCAACGAGCGCATCAACCAGCACCAGAACACGGTCCAGCGCGTCGAGGAACGGTGCCGTCGAGGTCAGTTGCGAACCTATGTGGCAATCGACGCCCACCACGTGCAGGTTCGGCAGCGACGCCGCCTGCCGGTAGATGTCGCGCGCGCGCGCGATGTCGACGCCGAACTTGTTTTCCTTGAGGCCAGTGGAAATGTACGGGTGTGTCTGCGCATCGACATCCGGGTTCACGCGCAGCGAGACCGGCGCCCGCCGGCCCAGTTCGCCGGCGACGGCGTTGATGCGCTCCAGTTCCGGCTCGGACTCGACGTTGAAGCAGGCGATACCCAGTTCCAGCGCGCGGCGGATTTCGTGCTCCTGCTTGCCGAGTCCGGAGAAAACGACTTTCGCCGGATCGCCGCCGGCGGCAACCACACGCTCCAGCTCGCCACCGGAAACGATGTCGAAGCCGGCACCAAGACGCGCCAGCACGTTGAGCACCGCGATGTTCGAATTGGCCTTCACCGCAAAGCAGACCTGGTGCGGCCAGTCGCCGAAGGCATCGTCGAAGGCGCGATAATGCCGCTCCAGCGTCGCCCGCGAATAGACATACAACGGCGTGCCGAACCGTGCTGCCAGCGCACTGACCGGAACCTGCTCTGCGCAGAGCTCACCGTTGTGGTACTCGAAGTTATCCATTGGGGATTTCCCGTTGTCTGATCTGCAGGCCTGGCTCAATCCCAACCGGCATCCGGCCTAGGGCTTGTCCTGCGGCTGTTCCGCATCATCGGCGGCGGCCGGCACGGGAACCACTGTTTTTGCCGACGTGCGTCGCGATGGCGGCAACTGGTCAGCCGGCGGATCCTCGTCGAAATACAACTGCCCGGTCTGCCCGCAGCCCGTCAGCACTGCACTGCCCGAAAGCAGCAACACCACGCACAGCAGCCGGCTCATGGGCAACACCTCAGTCGCCCAGGCGCTTGCGCGCCTCGGCAACGGCGATGCGCACCTGTGCCGGCGCGGTCCCGCCCGCATGGTTGCGCGCATTCACCGAGCCTTCCAGGGTCAGCACGGCAAACACGTCATCGCTGATTTGTGCCGAGAAAGCACGCAACTCGTCCAGCGTCAGCTGCGCCAGGTCGCGCTGCTGCTCGACACCGAAACGCACCGCCTTGCCGACGATCTCGTGTGACTCGCGGAACGGCACGCCCTTCTTGACCAGGTAATCGGCCAGGTCGGTGGCAGTGGAAAAACCGCGGCGCGCCGCCTCGCGCATCACGTCACGCTTCGGCTCGATCGCCGGCGCCATGTCGGCGAAGGCACGCAGGCAGCCGCGCACGGTGTCGACGGCGTCGAACAGCGGCTCCTTGTCTTCCTGGTTGTCCTTGTTGTACGCCAGCGGCTGCGACTTCATCAGCGTCAGCAGCGCAACCAGGTCACCGTTCACACGGCCGGCCTTGCCGCGCACCAGCTCCGGCACGTCCGGGTTCTTCTTCTGCGGCATGATCGAACTGCCGGTACAGAAACGGTCGGGCAGGTGGATGAAGTTGAACTGCGCGCTGGCCCAGAGCACCAGTTCCTCGGAAAAGCGGGACAGGT
>JBKHWA010000180.1:0-23518 GCA_046566765.1 Gammaproteobacteria bacterium | reverse complement strand
ATTTCCGCCATGCGGGCGCCGCCCTTGAGCGTGTGCAGGTCGCGCTGGAGTTTCTGCACCTCGATCAGGTTGTCGACGTTGTTGATCCAGGCGTCGAGCGAGGTGGCGGCGCTCTCGACGATCTCGGCAGCTTCCTCGAGGAAAATCTCGACCAGCTCCGGGTCGCGGTCGGGGATGACCTCGTCTTCCGATTCCTCGGCGAGCGCGAACGAATCCGCGGCCACCGGTGCGGCGGCTGCCGGCGACGCGACCGGTGCAACTTCCGCGACTGCCGCTGCCGGCTTCGCCTCGACGTTACCTGCCGGCTCCGCCTCGACGTTACCTGCCGGCTCCGCCTCGACTTCCGACGGCTCCACCGTCCCGGCGGCGCTCAACACTTCCGCTTCCGACGCCAACAGGTCGTCGGCGGAGAACTCGAAATCACCGCCGGCATCCACCGTCACTTCCGGCACGGACCCGGTCGCCGCAGCGGGTGCCGGCTCGATGTCCGACTCCGGCGGCATCGGCTCCAGGCCGGAAATCACGGCGTCCAGCGCCGCCAGCGCTTCGGTGGCCGGCCAGATGCTCTGGTGCGCTGCCATGCAATCCATCATCGCGATGATGGCTTCGTGACCCTGCTGCAGCGCACCCACCACGTTGCTCGCCAGCATCAACTTGCCGCTGTCGAGGTTGTCGTAAACATGCTTCAACCGGCGGGCGACATCCGCCATCGGCGCGATGCCGGCGCGGCGCGAACCGCGAACGAGGCGGCCAAGCTCGCCACGCATCGCTTCCAGGTCGTCGGCAACGACGCCTTGCTGCGACCACTGCGCGGCGTAATCGCCACCATCGAGCACGTGGTCCAGCCCCTCGGCGAGCAACTCGTTGATCACGCCCGGCTTTGGCTGCACGGCGGTCACCGCCACGTCCGGCGCACCGGCATCACCGGCTGACGCCCAGGCATCCTGGTGCGACTGCTCGATGACGCGCAGCATTTCCAGGTATGCCTGCGCACCCGGGATCGGCGCGTACGGATCCGGCAGCAGCCGACGCACGCGCAGGCTGATCAGGCTGGTCGCCTCGCGCACCAGCGCGACGACGTCAGCGTCCGCCTGTTCACCGTTGTTGCGCAGGTCCTTGCAGAATTTTTCTGTCGGCCCGGCGATGTCCGAAACCGTCATCACGCCGGCCATCCGCGAGCTGCCCTTCAGCGTGTGCAGCGCACGCAGCATGTCGTCGCTGATCGGGTGGTGCGCGAGGTCGGTATCCAGCCCGGCGAGCCAGGCCTCGAGCGTCGCGATGTGCTGCTCGGACTCGCTGGCAAACACTTCCATCAGCACCGGGTCCACGCCCGGCGCGAGGTTGGCGATCGCGGGCGCGACGCCAGGCGCGGTTTCTTCCGCCGGGGCCTCTTCCACCGGCGCTTCCACCGCCACCACTTCTTCTACTGCTTCGTCCGCCGGCCCTGCAGCCACGGCGGCAACGATTTCCTCTTCCTCGACCGGCTCCACGGTGCCCGAGAGGTCGATGACTTCGCCCTCGGATGCCAGCAGGTCGTCTTCCGAGAACAGCATGTCGCCATCGGCGGCCGCTGCCATCTCGATCACTTCCGGCTCTTCCGGCTCCAGCGCCACGTCCGGAACCAGCTCCTCCGCCGGCGCGGCGGCTTCGATCGCCACCACCTCTTCCATCACGTCCGGTTCCGCGACGTCGGGCTCGATGACGTCCGGTTCCGCGACATCGGGTGCGGACTCTTCAGCGGCGACGTCGAGGGAAATCTCCTCGACCGCTTCCGGGATCACCCCGGGCGCGGGCACTTCTGCCGGCGCGGCGACGGCCGCCTTTTCACCGCGCCGCACCAGCGGCGGCACCGCCGACGGGTGCTCGCCACGCGACAATGCGTTGGCGCACTCCATCAACGATTCGACGAGATACGGCGATTTCTTGCGGGCGGCGAACGCGGCCACCATCTCCGGCGCGATATTGCGCACGGTGCGGATCAACTCGATCATCACCGGGCTCGGCTCGACGGTCTTGTCGATGACCCGGTTCAGCATGTTCTCGATCGACCAGGCCAGCTCGCCGACGTACTTCGCGCCGACCATGCGGCCGCTGCCTTTCAGCGTGTGGAAGCCGCGGCGGAATTCCTTCAGCGACGCCTCGTCCTGCTGGTTGGCAACCCACTGCGGGAAGTACTCGTCGAGGTGGGCCATGACCTCGTCGATTTCCTCGACGAAGATCTCGACCACTTCCTCGTCGACCGCCGCTTCCTCGGCATCGCCTTCATCCTCGCCTGCTGCTGCGACGGGTGCTGGCGCGGGTGCCGGCGCAGGTGCAGGTGCCTCAACCGCGACCAACACCTCTTCGGCATCGGGCAGCGCCTCCGGCGCCACGTCGCCGAATTCAACTTCCTCGAGCAACGCCGACTCATCGACACCGGTGGCCGGCTCGTCCGCCAGCGCGGCAAGCTCGATGGTTTCCTCGTCGATCAGCGGCGCCTCTTCATCCGCGAACGACGTCTTGTTTTCCTCGGCCGCCGTCATCGGCACATCGAGCGTCGGCTCGGCATCGAGCTCGTCGCTGAAATCCGCCTCGAGTTTCGGCATCTCGACCTGGATCTCGGGCTCGACCACCGCCGCCGCCACGACTTCCTCTTCCGCCGCCGCTTCCTCGGCGACCGCCTCGAGCAATGCCTCCGCGGCCGGCTCCGCCGCTGCCGGCTTGCCGATCGGCGCCTGGACGGCAGGCACCGCGTAGCCCAGGTCGGCCACTGCCTGCTGGGCAATTTCGAGGATGTGCCCGCCGCTGTCCGGGTTGTCGACCACTCGCTCGAGGTAGTACTCGACCGAGCTGATCGCGTCGGCCAGCGTGTCCATCCGCTTCCAGTCGGGCTGTGCGCCCTCCGCAAGCAACTCGCCGTTGACGAAGTCGACCGCGCGCTGCAGCACGGCGCCAGCGTCGTACAGCCCGATCATCTGCAGGCCGCCGCGCACGCCAACCAGCGTCGCCGGCACATCCTGGATGTGCGTCCGGTCCCACTGCGAAGCGATGTACTCGACGATCTTTTCCTTGGTCAGCTCGAGGCCGGCACGACACTCTCGCACCACCGCCTCGCGCGCCTTGGCGATCTCGTCCTGGGTCAACGCATCCTGCGGCGTGGTCGGAACCTTCGATTGCGGCTTGTCGGTATGGCTGGCGAGCGTCGCCTCGACATACAGCAGCGCGCCGGCGATATCCATCAGCACGGCCGGATCTTCCAGCTTGCCGGCCTGCACGATGTTGTCGAGGGCGTCGTGCTGCTCGAGCACCAGCTTGCGCTGCTGGCCCATGCCGAGCATCGCGATCGTGTCCGATACCTGCTTGAGCGTGCCCACATGCGGTGCGAGGTCGGAAACCTTCGACTGCGCGCCACCGCGCATGAAGATATCGAGCGCTTCCTTGACGCGCGAAAGCTCCTCGGAAATCGCGCCGGCAACCGATGCCATGGTCTGCCGGTCGGGACCGGACATCCGCGCCCGCTCCTCGCCGATCGCCTCCTCGGAAAGCAGCGCCTCGTCGAGTTTGTAGGCCTGCTTCACCTGGTTGATCAGCGGCGAATTCGCCTTGCTGCGCGCAACGTAGAACAACAGGTTCTTGAACAGGTCCGGCGCCGGCTTCTCGGCGAAGCCCGGCGCGCCGCGCTCGACCAGCGTCTTGATCTGGCGATCGACCTGGCCCAGCAACAACTTCATCGCCGTGCTGTTGTCGATCGAGGCGTTGCTCAAGCCTTCGACGACTGCGGCGGTGACTTTCCACAGCGGCGAAATTGCCGCATCGCCGGAAATCTTGTCGAGCTTGGCCGCCACCTTCGCCAGGTGGCTGACGTTTGCAGGGAGATTCTCGCCGCGGATCAGGCCCAGCAGGCCCACCTGGAACATCTGGCGAATCTTGCGCAGCAGCTCGGCAAGGTTCGGATCGGCGGCAACCGTTTGTGAAACCTCGCCGGTGGCGGCAGCCTGCGCCATGTCCGGCTTGAACAACGCGCCCTCGGACAACAACTTGTCGCCGCGTGCCGCGCGAATGTCGTTGAGCAGCGGCAGCAGGACCATCGGCATGTCGCGGCGGCTGGCCTTGATGCGATCGAGATAGATCGGCATCTGCAACATGCCGCGCATCAGGGTTTCCTGTGCGTCGGCAACACGCGGCACCTTGTTGTTGAGCAGGGCCTGCGTGAGTTTTTCCATTTCCTCGGCGAGCAACGCCGCGCCGTAGAACTCGACCATCTGCAAGGTGCCGTACACCTGGTGCAGGTAGGTCAGGCAGAACCGCAGGCGCGTCTGGTCTTCCGGATTCTCGACGTGAGCTTCCAGCGCCTGCTGTGCCTGCTTGAGGGTTTCCTCGATCTCGCCTTTTACCCAGTCGAGGGCGAGGAAGTCATGTTGCTCTGCCATTTACCTGTCTCTATTCCTATTACCGTCGCGTTGCCGGCAACTCCCGCCTACTGCGTACGGCGCATGAAGGCGAGCGTGTTGTCGAAACGAACCCGGTCGACATGGGGATGCTGCCAGTCCACCACTTCGCCCAGCCCGAGCACCATCAGCCCGCCGGGAGCCAGCCGGTCCGCGAGGCGGGTGACGATCTCGCGCTTCCGCCAGCGGCGGAAGTAAATGAGCATGTTCTGGCAGTAAATCAGGTCGAGATCCTGGAACGGCACCTGGTGCAATTCGAGGACGTTAACACGCGCAAAACAGATGCGAGCCTTCAGTTCGGCGGAGATCCCGTATTCCCGGTCGCTTATCCGCTGGAAGTAACGTTCCCGGAGCAGCGGATCGACCAGGTCGACCTTGCGGGCGGCGTAGTGCCCCTTGCGCGCCTTGGCCAGTACCGGCAGCGAGATGTCGGTGGCGGTGATCCCCCAGTAGGGCTTCACTTTCAGCGAGGCAAACAGCTCGGTCAGCAGCATCGCCAGCGAATACGGCTCCTCGCCGGAGGAGCAACCGACCGACCAGACGTTGAAGTTGGCCGGCGGCTTCGGCCCGCTGAAGCGGTCGCGCACGAATTTCTCGACCAGGTCGTACGAGCCGCGGTGGCGGAAGAAGCTCGTTTCCTGGACGGTGAGGCGGTCGACGAGGATCGACCACTCCATGATGGTGTCGGCCGCCGGACGGTTTACCAGCTGTTCGTAGTAAACGTCGTAGCTCTCGATGCCGAGCTCGCGCATGCGGATCGACAGGCTGGTCTCGAGGAATGTCTTGCGCTCGGCAGCCAGCGCCATGCCGGTGCGATCCTCGAGCAATGCCTGCCACAGACGGAACTGTTCATCGTCCATCTGCTGCAGGTTGCGCATCGACCAGTGCTGGGCCACAGCATCACTCCCGCGTCATGCCGCCGGACTGTAGATTTCGGCGACGCGACGCGTCGCCGGAATTACATGTACTCCGGCAGTTTGAAGCCCGCTACCGAGTTACGCAGTTCAGCCGCCATCTCTGCGAGGTTACCGATCGACTTCGCCGTGGCGGTCGTACCGGCAGAGGTCTGCGACGTAATCTCCTGGATAACGTTCATCGTGTTGGAGATGTGGCCGGCAGATGCTGCCTGCTGGCGTGCGGCGTTCGAGATGTTCTGGATGAGTTCCGCCAGCGTCTTCGATACGTTCTCGATCTCTTCCAGCGCGACACCTGCGTCCTGCGCGAGGCGCGCACCGCGCACTACTTCCGAAGTCGTTTGCTCCATCGAGATAACGGCTTCGTTGGTGTCGGTCTGAATGGTTTTAACCAGCGTTTCGATCTGCTTCGCGGCGGCAGACGAACGTTCTGCAAGGCGCTGTACTTCGTCGGCTACGACCGCGAAGCCCCGGCCCGCATCGCCGGCCATCGACGCCTGGATGGCGGCGTTGAGTGCAAGGATGTTCGTCTGGTCCGCGATGTCGGTAATCAGCGATACGATGTCACCGATCTCCTGCGACGATTCACCCAGGCGTTTAATACGCTTCGACGTTTCCTGGATCTGCTCGCGGATGGTGTCCATGCCGCGAATCGTCGCCTGTACCACCTCGGCGCCCTTGTTGGCGATCGCTACCGAGCGTTCTGCTACCGCGGCCGATTCGGCGGCGTTCGCGGATACCTGGTCAATCGACACCGCCATCTCGTTGATCGCGGCCGATGCGCCGGCAATTTCCTGCGCCTGGTGCTCGGCAGCTTCCGCGAGGTGCATTGCGGTCGACTGCGTTTCCTGCGCAGCGGACGATACCTGTACCGCCGTCTGGTTAATGGTGGATACCAGGTTGCGCAGCTGGTCGATAGCGAAGTTGATCGAGTCGGCGATCGCGCCGGTGAAGTCTTCCGATACCGTTGCCGTTACCGTCAGGTCGCCGTCTGCAAGGTCGCCCAGTTCGTCCAGCAGTCGCAAAATCGCCTGCTGGTTCCGCTCGTTTTCCTTTTCAACCGTTTCACGGCGCTTGCGGTCTTCGCCGCGCTGGATGAAGAAGATCGCCACGAACAGCGCGAGGCCGACCAGCGCCAGTAGTGCGCCGATGTAAACCAGCACGCCACCGGTCTGCTTGCTGGCCGCTTCCTCGGCCACGATGGTGGAGGAGTCGAGCAGGGCCTGCGAATCGGCGAAGATCTGGTTGGCCGCCGCGCGCACCTGGAACAGTTCCGGCGAGGTCTCGATGATCTCGTCTACCGAGCCCTGTACGTATTCCTCGAACAGGTCGGAAATTTCCGACAGCGAATCCACGGCGTCCGGGTCACGCACCTTCTGGATCTGCAGCGCGTTGTCGCCCTGCAGCATGCCCTTGAGTACGCGGTCGAACAGGTTGGCGTCGCGACCGAACGCGTCGGCGGCGACTACCGCGTCCTCGCCACCCTGCAGCACCTTGGCGATCGAGCGGACGATACGCTCGGCCAGCCAGCTCTGGCGCTGGGCGATGGCCACCTGGTCGGCGTCGGCCTCGGCCTCGATCAGGGTGTCGACAACGGTTTCGTACTCGGCCTGCAGCTGCGGGATCGTCTCCGACAGCGTCTTCGCGACGTCGTGCAGGTCGATGACGGTGTCTTCGCCGGCCAGGATGGTGTCGGTGCTCGGGCCTACCCGCTGCCACACCTCGTCCAGCTTCGCCATCTCGTCGATGCTTTCGGTGGCGCTGGATTCCTTCAGCGCGGTCCACTTCTCGTTGAACTCGTCGCGCGCCTCGCCGAGGCCGCGGAACGCGGCGGCGTTGCCGGCCGCGGCTTCCAGCGCGTTCTTTGCCAGGTTCTGCGACAGAACGCGCAACTCGGACGCGTTCTGCACGGCGTTGGTCACGCCGGAAGCCGTGTAGTACACGTAGCCGAAGATAATCAGCGCAAGCAGTACCAGCGCCGCGCCGCCGGCGCCGAGATACAGGCGGGTACTGCCGCCGGCCTCACCACCCTGCTCGGCCAGGTTCCCCTTCACCTTGCTGAAGAGTTCGCGGATCTTGCCGCCAACCTGCGAGAACTTTTCGCCGAAGCCGGCGAGTTGCGGGGAGAATTTGTCCTGCTTCATATGGTGCTGGGCTCCGGCCCGTTCTTCGTGTGTTTGTTGTTTTGCGCAACCGCACCGTCAACCGGTACGAGCGACCTGCAAGAACCGTGGATCCTCGGCAAGGCGGTGCAGGCTGAATACGATCCAGGCACCGTCCTCGCGCGTGTACGAACCGTCGGTGTACGGAGCGATGGCCGGGTCGCGCTCGCCCGAATCGCTCTTGTAGGTATCGACGGGAAAATGCTGCATACCCATCACGTCGTCGACCACGAGACCGGAATACAGGTCGCCGTGATCGACCACCAGCAGGCGCCGACGCTTTTCCTGCAGGCTGGACTTGCGATTGAAGTAGCCGATGAGGTCCATGATCGGCAGCAGGCGCCCGCGCACGTTGGCGATGCCTTTCATCCAGCCGAGCACGCCGGGCACGCGCGTGTAGCGCGGCACGTGCAGGATCTCCGAGACCTCGGGAACCGGCGCCACGTAGCGCACGCCGTCCATGGTGAAACCGATGCCGCTCCAGTACTCGACGATGTCCGCCTGCTGCGGCAAGCCGGCCGCACGCTCGCGGCAGAGCCGCTGCAGCGCGACGAGCTTGAGGTAAACCGCGGCAGCGTCGCTCATCGCCGTTTCAACCGCCGGAGAGCGCGCGGGAAATGGTGTCGAGCAGGACCGCCTCGTCGACCGGCTTGGTCAGGTAGTCGCGCGCACCCTGGCGCTTGCCCCAGACGCGATCGGTTTCCTGGTCCTTGGTGGTGACGATGATGACCGGGATGTGGCCGGTGTCCGGGCCCTTGGTGATCTGGCGCGTGGCCTGGAAGCCGTTGAGGCCCGGCATCACCACGTCCATGAGGACGACATCCGGCTTTTCCTGGCGGGCGGCGGCAACACCGTCGGCGCCATTGCCGGCCTCGATGACCTGGTGCCCGTGGCGCTCCAGGATTTCACGAAACTTGTACGTCTCGGTGGGGGAGTCGTCGACGATCAGGATGCGCGCCATGTCCGGCCCCTTCGATGATTACTTCTTCACGTGCTGCTCGATGGCGCCGAGCAGTTCGTCCTTGCTGAAGGGCTTGGTGAGGTACTGGTCGGAGCCGACGATGCGGCCCTTGGCCTTGTCGAACAGGCCGTCCTTGGAGGACAGCATGATCACCGGCGTGGTCTTGAAGTTGCTGTTGTTCTTGATCAGCGCGCAGGTCTGGTAGCCGTCCAGGCGGGGCATCATGATGTCGACGAAGATGATGTCCGGGTTGGTGTCGGCGATCTTGGCCAGGGCATCGAAGCCGTCGGTGGCGGTGATCACCTCGCAACCTGCCTTCTGCAACAGCGTTTCCGCGGTACGCCGGATGGTCTTGGAGTCATCAATGACCATGACCTTCAGGCCTTCGAGATTCTGGCTCATCGTCTGGGTAGCCTTGCGTGTCGTCAGTGGGTGGAAAGCCGGGCGCCGGATCGCCGGGATTGCGACCGGCATCGCGGAAATTGGCGCAAAACACGGCAAGGGCCGTTTTTAACACAGTTTCCATGTTCGATCTATAACCCCCGATAAACACGGGAAAAACTGCCACGGCGCCCCCGCCCAAAACCCTGCCGGACGGGATTTCCGGGGCAGCGTGCATTGGCTACGATGGCGGCCGGCACTCCCCCTCCCTTCCGACCCCGGCGGCCCGCAATCCCGATGCCTGTCTCCCTCGGCGTGGTGATGGACCCCATCAGGGGCATCAAGCCCTACAAGGACTCCACCTTCGCCATGCTGCTGGCCGCCCGCAGGCGCGGCTGGGCCATCCATTACATGGAGCCGGCGGACCTGTATGTGCGGGACGGGGTCGCCCGGGCGCACTGGCAGCAGGTCGAGGTGCGGGACAACCGGGACGACTGGTACACGCTGGCGCCCGGCGGCGACCTCGCCCTCGGCGACCTAGACATCATCCTGATGCGCCAGGACCCGCCGATCACCAACGCCTTCCTCTACGTCACCCACATCCTCGAACTGGCGGCGCGCGCCGGCGCCCTGGTCGTCAACCGGCCCTCGGCGGTCCGCGACGCCAACGAGAAGCTGTTCGCCACCTGGTTCCCGCAGTGCATGGTCCCGACCCTGGTCAGCTGCGACGACGCCCGGCTGCGGGCCTTCATCGCCGAGCACCGCGACGTCATCGTCAAGCCGCTGGATGCCATGGGCGGCGCCGGCGTGTTCCGGCTCACCGCCGACGGCCCCAACATCGGCGCCACCCTCGAGATCCTCACCGCCCGCGGCAGCCTGCACGTAATGGCGCAGCGCTACATCCCGGAGATCCGCGACGGCGACAAGCGCATCCTGCTGATCGACGGCGAGCCGGTGCCCTGGGGGCTCGCCCGCATCCCGCAGGGAAACGAGGTTCGCGGCAACCTGGCCGCCGGCGGCCGCGGCGAGGGCCGGGAACTGACCGCGCGCGACCGCTGGATTTGCGCACAAGTAGCCCCGAAATTGAAGGAAATGGGGCTGATCTTCGTCGGACTGGACGTGATCGGCGACTATCTGACCGAGATCAACGTGACCAGTCCCACCTGCATCCGGGAACTGGACCAGGCCTACGGGCTGGATATTGCCGGCCAGTTGCTCGACCACCTCGCCGGTCGCCTGGCCGCCGGCCGGGCCGCCCGATGAAGATGCCCGTCGCCGACCCCGGGGCCGGCTGGTCCTCCGGCCCGGACCGCCTGACCTGGGCACTGCTGGTGGCGCTGGCCCTGCATGGCCTGTTCATCGTCGGCATCGCCTTCATCCCGGAAAAGGAAAAGCCGACCCCGAACGTGCTGGAAGTCACGCTGGCGCACTTCCGCAGCGAGCAGGCGCCGCGCGAGGCCGACTTCGTCGCCCAGGCCAACCAGGTCGGTTCCGGCACCGAGGTCGAGAAGCGGCTGCTGACCACCACCGAGATCGCGCCGATCGAGGACGACAGCATCCGCGAGACGCTGCAGGCGGAGGAGTCGGCGCGCTCGCCGGCAAAGGAAGCGCGCCACAACCTGGTGGTCACCCGCTCGACCACCACCCGCAAGGCGCCGAAGGCGAAGCAGAAATCCCAGCAGAACGATGCCCGGCGCGCCGAGCAGGAAGTGCTCGAACGCCGTCGCCAGGAGATCGCCAGCCTCGAGGCGCAGCTCGCACGCGAGAAAGAAGCCTACGCCAAGCGACCGAAGGTGCGGCAACTGACGTCGGTTTCCACCCGCGAGAGTTTCGATGCGCTGTACGTGGAGGCATTCCGCCGCGAGGTCGAGGAAGTGGGCACCCGCAACTTTCCGGCGCAGGCGATGCGCGAACAGAAATTCGGGCAGGTGCGGTTGATGGTCGCGATCAATCCGAACGGCAGCGTGCGCGAGATCGAGGTGCTGAAGTCCTCCGGCTACCGCTTCCTCGACGAAGCAGCCATGCGCAGCGTGCGGCTGGCGGCGCCGTTCGCGCCGTTCCCGCCGGAAATGCGGCGGATCACCGACATCCTCGAGGTGATCCGCACCTGGAAGTTCGACGAGCAGAAAACGCTGTCGGGCGAAGAAGGATGAACGACGACGCCACCTCGCTGCGCCACCAGTTGCTGATCGCCATGCCGCAACTGGACGACCCGAATTTCCACCAGACGGTGACCTGGATCTTCGAGCACAACGCCGACGGCGCCATGGGCGTGATCGTCAACCGCCCGATGGACGTGACGATGGGCGAGCTGCTGGAACAACTCGACATCGACAGTGGCGGCCGCGATCTTTCCGCCCACCAGGTGGTGTACGGCGGCCCGGTGCAGGCCAGCCGCGGCTTCGTGCTGCATCGCACCGACCCGGCGTTGCCGCGCTGGAAACACTGCGCGCAACTCGAGGGCGGCATCACGCTCGCCACCTCGAAGGACATCCTCGAGGCGATCGCCGCCGGTACCGGCCCGCGCGCATCGCTGGTGGCGCTCGGCTACGCCGGCTGGGACGCCGGGCAGCTCGAGGACGAGTTGCGCGACAACGCCTGGCTGGCAGCGCCGCTCGACCCGGCCATCCTGTTCGACCTGCCGTTCGCGCAGCGCTGGTTTGCCGCCGCGCGCAGCATCGGCGTCGATCTCACCCTCATCAGCCAGCAGCCCGGCCATGCCTGACGGCACCGTGCTCGCCTTCGACTTCGGGACGAAGCGGATCGGCGTCGCCATCGGCAACACGCTGACCGGCACCGCGCGGCCGCTGTCGGTACTGAAGGCCGACAACGGCAGCCCGGACTGGGACAAGCTGGCGGCGCTGGTCGCCGAGTGGAAGCCGGTGCAATTGCTGGTCGGCCTGCCGCTCAACATGGACGGCAGCGAGAGCGAGTTGTCCGCCCGCGCCCGCAAGTTCGCCAACCGGCTCGGCGGCCGGCTCGCGCTGCCGGTGGCAACCGTCGACGAACGGCTGTCGAGTTTCGAGGCACGCGGCGAACTGCTGCGCAGCAACAGCCGCCCGGGCGCCCGCCCGGAGGTCGATGCGCTGGCGGCGACGATCATCCTGGAGTCCTGGCTGGCGGAACGTTCGACGGGCAGCGGCAACCACGGCTAGAATGCTGCTCGCCGCGGTACGCGACCAACGTGTACGCGACCCGGCAGGACGCCAGATGACATCCCCCGAGCACGCCGCGATTCCCGGCCACGTTCGCCTGCAGCTCAACGAGCAAGGGCAACTCCGCCATTTCCTCTCCACCGACGGTCTCCCCCGCGAACTCCTCACCGCCATCCTCGACAACGCCGCGCAGTTCGTGCCGGCGGAAGAACGGGCGGTGAAAAAATTGCCGCTGCTGCGCGGCAAGACCATCGTCAACCTGTTCTTCGAGCCCAGCACCCGCACCCGCACCACGTTCGAGCTCGCCGCCAAGCGGCTGTCGGCCGACGTGCTGAACATCGACATCGGCCGCTCGTCCACCTCCAAGGGCGAGACGCTGATGGACATGCTGTGGAACCTCGAGGCGATGGGCGCCGACATGTTCATCGTCCGCCACGGCGATTCCGGCGCACCGCACTTCATCGCCGACCAGGTAACGCCCAAGGTGGCGGTGATCAACGCCGGCGACGGCCGCCATGCGCACCCGACGCAGGCGATGCTCGACATGTTCACCATCCGCCACCACAAGGGCGACTTCACGAAGCTCTCGGTGGCGATCGTCGGCGACATCCTCCACTCGCGCGTCGCCCGCTCCGGCATCGCCGCGCTGCGCGCGCTGGGTTGCCCGGACATCCGCATCGTCGCCCCGCGCACGCTGCTGCCGGCGGATGCCGAATCGCTGGGCGCGAAGATTTTCACCAACCTCGCCGATGGCATCCGCGACACCGACGTGGTGATGACGCTGCGCCTGCAGAAGGAGCGCATGCAAAGCGCGCTGCTGCCCAGCGAGCAGGAGTTCTACCGGCTCTACGGACTCACCGGCGAGCGACTGAAAGTCGCGAAGCCGGACGCCATCGTCATGCACCCCGGCCCGATCAACCGCGGCGTGGAAATCGCCAGCGATGTCGCCGACGGCCCGCAGTCGGTGATCCTGCAGCAGGTCACCTTCGGCATCGCGGTACGGATGGCGGTGATGGCGATGTGCATGGAAGGCCAGGGCCACGCGCCCTCTGCGGAATGAGTGGCGGAATGAGGACGCACCGATGAGCAACTTCCCCGCCGAAGGCAAACTCGCCGGCCGCCTCGTCATCCGCGGCGCGCGGGTGATCGACCCGGCACAATCGCTCGATACCGTCACCGATATTTTCATCGCCGACGGCAAGCTCGCCGCCATTGGCAGCGCACCGGACGGCTTCAGCGCCGATCGCGAGATCGACGCCGCCGGGCTGGTCGCCTGCCCCGGGCTGGTCGACGTCAGCGTCAGCCTGAAGAAACCCGGCGCCGAGCACAGCCGCGGCATGATTCGCGAGCTCGCCGCTGCCGCCAGCGGCGGCATCACCCACGTGGTGTGCCCGCCCGATACGTTCCCGATCGCCGACAGCACCGCCGTCGTGCGCCAGATGCACGAGACCGCGTCCGCGGCGCGCCGCAGCTGGGTGTGGGTGATCGGTGCGATGACGTCCGGCCTCGGCGGCGAACAGCTCGCCGACATGGCGGCACTGAAGCAGGCGGGTTGCGTGGCGGTGAGCAATCGCCGGCGGCCGATGGCAAACAACCAGGTGCTGCGGCGGGCGCTGGAATACGCGGCGACCTTCGACCTCGCCGTCGTGTTCCACCCGGAAGACGCCGACCTCGCCGGCGGCGGTTGCGCGCACGAGGGGCCGATCGCCTCGCGGCGCGGCCTGCCCGGCATCCCGGCGGTGGCGGAGACGGTCGCCGTCGCCCGCGATCTCGAACTGGTCGCCCACACCGGCGTACTCGCGCACTTCGCGCACCTGTCGACTGCCGGCGCGGTGGCGATGATCGCCGATGCCCGTCGCAAGGGCCTGAAGGTGACCGCCGACGTCGCCGTGCACCAGTTGCTGCTGACCGAGGACGCGGTCGAGGGGTTCAACTCGCTGGCGCACGTGCGCCCGCCGCTGCGCACTGCGCAGGATCGTGATGCGCTGCGCCAGGCCGTTGCCAGCGGCGTGGTCGATGCCGTCTGCTCCGACCACCAGCCCTGTGAAAGTGCCGACAAGCTCGCGCCGTTCCCGTCGTCGCGCCCGGGCATCAGCGGCACCGAGACGCTGCTGCCGCTGACATTGCGGCTGGTCGAGGCCGGCGTGCTGACGCTGCCGCAGGCAGTCGCGGCACTGACCAGCCGTGCTGCCGGCTGCTTCGGCATCGCCGGCGGCAGCCTGCGCCCGAACGAGCGCGCCGACCTCTGCCTGTTCGACCCGCAAGCGCGCTACACGCTGACCGACGAAGGCGATGACGCGATGGTGTCCGCCGGCCGAAATACGCCGTTCCTCGGCGAGTCACTCACCGGCCGGGTGCAGTTCACCCTGCTGGGCAACCGCGTTCTGCACTCGCGCAACTGAAACTCCACCGGAAAAGGAATGCCGCCATGCGCTCACTGATCGTGCTTTCCGCCCTGCTCGTGTTGTTGCCGGTTACTGGTACCGCCGCGGGCGACGGCGGCCAGCGCGGCGGCTGCGATGTCGCCACTGTCACCGGGGTCCACTTCGACGTGCAGATCGTGCGCGATGGCAAGGCGCAGGCGCCGATCGTCGATGACACCGTTTGCCTGCGCGACCGCATCACGACCGGCAGCAAGGGTGTCGCCATGCTCCGGTTCAGCGACGGTACGCAGATCACCGTCGGCCACGACAGCGAGTTCGTGATCCAGCGCTGGAAACAACGGAAGATGCTCGCCAACGACGCCGCGTTCGAACTCGTGCGTGGCGCCTTCCGCGCGGTGACCGGCACCATCACCAAGCGCAGCCACCGGTTCAAGGTGAAGACCGCCATCGCCACCATCGGCGTGCGCGGCACCGATTTCTGGGGTGGCACCACCATTTCCGACAACGCGCTCGACGTCATCATGCTCGAAGGCAAGGGCGTGTATGTCGAGAACGACGCCGGACGCGTCGAACTGGAAACTGCCGGCACCGGAACCACCGTGCGTGCCGGCCGCTCGCCGGACGCACCAAAGACCTGGTCGCCGGAGAAACTGCAGAAAGCGGTGGCCACCGTGACGCCGTAACCCGGCGCCGGAATGAAAAAGGGCCGCAACGCGGCCCTTTTTTGTACCCGACTGCAACTCAGAGCGCGTCGGTGGTGTAACCGCAGTGGAAGCCGAAAGGGATGTGGTTGCGCAGCGGCACCACCGCTACCTCGTCGAGCGTCTGCGCGTCGAGCAGCACGATGTCCGAGCGTGCGGTCGAGGCGTCGTAAACCGCGCAGGCCAGCCAGCCCTGCTCCAGCGGCGTACCCGCGCCGCCCGGCACGAACATCGCCTCCGAGGTGAAGCGGCCGGCACCGAAGTCATGCAGCTTCACCTCGCCGGTCGATTCCTGCACCCGCTCGATGCCGTTGAAGAATCCCGGCGTCTCGTTGTCGAGGATGACCGCCGCCCAGGTCACGTCGCTCTTCACGCCGGTCAGCCGCGGGTCCCATTGCGGGAATTCCATTTTCGAATGGCCCGGCAACTGCTCGTCGCGAACGCGGCCGGTATTCATGTCCAGCCGGTAGCGCCACAGGCGACCACCCTCGTCGTTCTCGTAGGTGAACAGGTTGCGCAGCGCGGCGTTGACGCCCCAGCTGTCGAAGCGGGTGACGTTGATCACCACCTCGCCGTCGTCTTCCCAGCAGTTGGCGTAGTGGATGGCGATGAACGGGTCGAGCTCGAAGGTCTTCACCTCGCGGAAGGTGTCGAGCGAGACCACGTGCGCGTACATGCCCTTGCCCGGGTCGTAGTCCATGCACTCGTCGAACGATTTCAGCCCGAGCCCGAACTGCAGCGGGTGCTTGAGATAGATCGGGCTGACGAAGAAGACGGCATAGTGCTCGGTGAGCGCGAAATCGTGGCAGAACGAGCCGAACACCTTCACCGGGAAGTAGCCCTTACGATCCAGTTCGCCCTGCGGATTGATGCGGTACAGGTTGATGCCCGGGCCCTTCGGCCCGACGCCCACGCCGAAGTTGTAGTAGCAGCCGGAGCGGGGATCGAGCGTGCCGTGCGCGCTGAACGCGTTCAGCTTCGACAGCTTGCCGTCGAAGTTGCACTCGCCGATGGTGGCCAGCGTTGCCGGGTCGACCTGCCAGGGGCGGCCGCCCTCCCACAGGCACAGCAAACGGCCACCGTGCCAGGACATCGAGGTATTGGCGCAGTTGGCCGGGCCCTTGCCGATGTTCTTCAGCGGGCCGCCCGGCGCGTTGTGGCCGAAGCTGCGCATCACGATCTTCTGCGCCGCGGTTTCCTTCACGTACTTCGGCGTGCGCACGTAGCGGTTGCGGTAATGCACGCCGCCAGCGCCGAAGGTGGCGGCATGCAGCATGCCGTCGCCGTCGAACCAGTGGCCGAACTTCTGGCCGCCGATGCGGTTGCGGCCGGGCCCGATGCGCAGGAAGGTGCCACGCACCGCCTCCGGGATGGCGCCGCGGATCTCCGCGTTCGGCACCACGTAGTTCAGTTCCTGCTCCAGCGCCTCGAAGCCGCCGACGTGGGCGAGTTTCGGGCGCGGCCAGGTGCGGGCGACGGCCGCGGGGCGGGTCAGGGCGTTCATGGGGGACCTCCGGGTGGGCAGCGCGGCAGGATGGCCGCGGGCGGCGACCGAGCCTACCCCGGGCCGGCGCATATATTCAACTTGTAGAATAATCGCCGGCCGGGCGGCAAACCCCCAGAATCCCCCGCGACCCGAACCCCCACCCGATCAAGGAGCCACGCCGATGTCCCTGCGCCAGGTGCTGCTGGTTTACCTGGGTTCCGGGGCAGCCAGCGGCTACGACATCGTCAAGGGCTTCCAGAAGACCTACGGCCACCTGTGGAACGCCACCTGGCAGCAGGTCTACCGCGACCTGAACAAGTTGCGCGTCGACGGCCTGGTCGAGCAGGAGGTGGTGGCGTCGGGCAGCCGGCCACCACGCAAGGTCTACCGGCTGAACGATGCCGGACGCGCCGAACTGGCGCGGTTCGCCGCCGAGCCGGCGAAGCCGCCGCGCATCAACGACGCGTTCCTGGTGAAGATCGCCTCGGCACACCTGTTCGACAGCGAGCCGCTGCTGGTGGAGCTGCGCACACAGCGCAGGCACTACCGGCAGTACCTCGAGTCGCTGGAAAAGTACGACGCATTCTTCCGGGCACTGCCGGAAGCGGCGCGCGACCAGGTGCGCGGCGCGCACTTCGCGCTGCTGCGCGGCATGGACATCACCCGCACCTGGCTCACGTGGTCCGAAGAGGTGGAACGCTGGCTGCTCTCCCGCGCCGGCAATCCGCCGGCCAGCGAACTGCCGTTCGACCCGTCAGCGCTGCTGCGCTGAACTTTCGGCCTGCTGCACGCCGGCGACATCGCGCAATACCTGCTCGGCATGCGTGCGCGAGTTCACGTCGGGATAGTGGTAGACGATCGTCCCCTCGGGATCGATCAGGAAAGTCTCGCGGCCGGCAAATTTCACCGGCCCGAAGCCGCGCAGCACACCGAAGGCCTTCGCCACCGTGCCGTCGACATCCGCCAGCAGCGTGAACGGCAACTGCAGCTTTTTCGCGAAGTCGCGGTGCGACTCGACGTCGTCCACGCTGACACCGATCACCGCCACGCCTTTCTCCTTCAGCGCAGCGTGGTGATCGCGGAATTGCTTCGCTTCCTCGGTGCAGCCCGGCGTGTTGTTCTTCGGGTAGAAGTAGAGCGCGACCCACTGGCCGCGATAGCTGGCCAGGTCGACAACCTTGCCGTTCTGGTCCGGCAACTTCACCGCCGGCGCGCTGGCACCGACCCACTCGCCAGCCTGCGCCGCTGCCGCGACCAGCAACGCGACACACAGTGCGGCAAGCACGCGCACGGCAGCGACTCTCCGCTCAGCGACGCAGCATCTGGCCGCCGTCGCCGTCGTCCTGCAGCGACAGGCCGCGGGCGGCGCCGTCGAGGTACTTGGCGTCGGTCTCGGCGTTCAGCTTGATCATCAGGCGCAGGTCGTTCGGCGAGTCGGAGTGACGGATCGCGTCCTCGTAGGTGATCTCGCCGGCCACGTACAGGTCGTACAGCGCCTGGTCGAAGGTCTGCATGCCGTTTTCGCGCGACTTCTTCATCAACTCCTTCAGCAGGTGCATCTCGCCCTTGCGGATGTGGTCGGCGATCAGCGGCGAGTTGAGCAGCACCTCGATACAGGCTCGGCGACCGCTGCCGTCCGGCGTCGGGATCAGCTGCTGGGCGACGATGCCCTTCAGGTTGAGCGACAGGTCCATCAGCAACTGGCCGTGCCGGTCTGCCGGGAAGAAATGGATGATGCGATCGAGCGCCTGGTTGGCGTTGTTGGCGTGCAGCGTGCAGAGCACGAGGTGACCGGTTTCGGCGAAGGCGATGGCGTAGTCCATGACCTCGCGGGTACGCACCTCGCCGATCAGGATGACGTCCGGCGCCTGGCGCAGGGTGTTTTTCAGCGCGATGTCGAAGTTCTCGGTATCGAGGCCAACCTCGCGCTGGGTGACGATGCAGCCCTGGTGCTGGTGGATGAACTCGATCGGGTCCTCGATGGAAATGATGTGGCCGCGCGAGTTCTTGTTGCGGTGGCCGATCATCGCCGCCAGCGACGTCGATTTGCCGGTACCGGTGGCGCCGACGAAGATGATGACGCCGCGCTTGGTCATCGCCAGTTCCTTGATGACCTCCGGCAGCTTGAGGTCGTCCAGCGACGGGATGTTGGTCTCGATGCGACGCAACACCATGCCGACCAGGTTGCGCTGGTGGAAGGCGCTGACGCGGAAGCGGCCGATACCGCGGGCGGAGATCGCGAAGTTGCATTCCTTGGTGTCGAGGAAATCCTTGCGCTGCTTCTCGGTCATCACGCCGAGCACGATGTCACGCGTCACGTCCGGCGTCAGCGGCGTCTTGGTAATGGGCACCATCTTTCCGTGCAGCTTCATCGACGGCGGTACGCCGGCGGTGATGAAGAGGTCGGAACCTCCCTTTTGCACCATCACCTTGAGCAGGTCTTCGAATTCCATGGCAACAGGTCTCCGCGGTCAGGCGCGCGTCAGATGGAGTCGGGGTTCTTGGCGTATTCGCGCGCCACTTCGCGGTTGACGATGCCGCCGGCCACCAGCTTCGACAGGTGCTGGTCCAGCGTCTGCATGCCGAGGTTGCCGCCGGTCTGGATCGCCGAGTACATCTGCGCGACCTTGTTCTCGCGGATCAGGTTGCGGATGGCGGGGGTGCCGATCAGGATCTCGTGCGCCGCCACGCGGCCACCGCCGTTCTTCTTCAGCAGCGACTGCGAAATGACCGCCTGCAGCGACTCCGAAAGCATGCCGCGCACCATCTCCTTTTCTTCCGCCGGGAACACGTCGATGACGCGGTCCATGGTCTTGGCAGCGGAGGTGGTGTGCAGGGTGCCGAACACCAGGTGACCGGTCTCGGCGGCGGTGAGCGCGAGGCGGATAGTCTCGAGGTCGCGCATCTCGCCGACGAGGATGATGTCCGGGTCTTCACGCAGCGCCGAGCGCAACGCTTCCGAGAAGCCGAGCGTGTCGCGGTGCACCTCGCGCTGGTTGACCAGGCACTTCTTCGACTCGTGCACGAATTCGATCGGGTCCTCGATGGTGAGGATGTGCTCGTAGCGGGTGGAGTTGATGTAGTCGAGCATCGCCGCCAGCGTGGTCGACTTGCCGGAACCGGTCGGGCCGGTAACCAGCACGATGCCGCGGGCGATGTCGGAGATCTGCTGGAACACCTTGCCCATGCCGAGCTGTTCCATGGTCAGGATCTTCGACGGAATGGTCCGAAACACGGCGCCGGCGCCGCGGTTCTGGTTGAAGGCGTTGACGCGGAAGCGCGCCACCCCGGGCACCTCGAACGAGAAGTCGGTCTCGAGGAATTCCTCGTAATCCTTCCGCTGCTTGTCGTTCATGATGTCGTAGATCAGCGAATGGACTTCCTTGTGCTGCAGCGCCGGCAGGTTGATCCGGCGGACGTCGCCGTCGACCCGGATCATCGGCGGCAGCCCGGCCGAAAGGTGAAGGTCGGAGGCGCCATTCTTCGCGCTGAACGCGAGCAGTTCGGTGATATCCATGGGTGCTTTTCGCCGGGAACGACAGGGGTCTGCGGGGGTTTGTTATTGTTGCGGCAGTAAGCCGAAGACATTACCCCCGAGCCCCCGACGGCCGCAACCGCATGCCCCCTGCCACGCCCGCCACCACGCCGCTTGCCGCCCGCCTCGCGCAGATCGACGCCCGCATCCGTGCCGCCTGCCGGCAGGCCGGTCGCCCGGAGGACGCCTGCCGGCTGCTGGCCATAGCGAAGACGCGGCCGGCGGCCGAGATCGCGGCGCTGGCCGACCTCGGCGTCGTCGATATCGGCGAGAACTACGTGCAGGAGGCGCTGGCCAGGATGGATGCGCTGGCCGGGCGCTACCCGCAACTTGCCTGGCACCTGGTCGGACCGCTGCAGTCGAACAAGACGCGGGAGGTGGCCGCCCGCTTCACCTGGGTGCACAGCGTCGACCGCGAGAAGATCGCCCGCCGGCTCAGCGAGCAGCGGCCGGACCACCTGCCGCCGCTGAACATCTGCCTGCAGGTGAACATCGACGACGAGGATTCCAAGTCCGGGGTGCCGCCGGAGGCGGTGGCCGACCTGGCGCAGGCGGTAGCCGGCCTGCCCCGGTTGCGATTGCGCGGACTGATGACCATCCCCCGCCCCGGCCAGGCGGCCGGCGCCGGCAATGCCTACGCCCGCCTCGCCCGCATACTGCAATCTTTACCCGCTACCATAGCCGGCCCCGGAGCCGTACCCGGCCCCGGGGCCAGCACCCTCGACACCCTGTCGATGGGCATGTCCGACGACTTCGAACTCGCCATCGCCCACGGCGCCACCTGGGTCCGTATCGGCACGGCGCTGTTCGGCCCCCGGGAATACAAGTGATGAGCACCCAGCAATCCGCCCGCATCGCCTTCATCGGCGCCGGCAACATGGCCGCCAGCCTGGTCGGCGGCATGCTCGCGCGCGGCTTCGATGCCGGCCAGCTGACCATGACCGACATCAGCAGCGAACGCCTGCAGCAACTGAAGGCGCAGTACGGCGTCGCGGTGACCGGCTCGAACGCCGACGCCGCGCGTAATGCCGACGTCATCCTGCTGGCGGTGAAGCCGCAGCAGATGGCGGAAGTCTGCACCGGGCTGGCGCCGGCGCTGCAGGGTCGCCAGCCGCTGGTGGTATCGATCGCCGCCGGCATCCCGATCGCGAAGATCCAGGGCTGGCTCGGCGGCGTCGCCGTCGTGCGCTGCATGCCCAACACGCCGGCACTGGTGCAGATGGGTGCCACCGGTCTCTACGCCAGCGCACAGGTGAGCGCCGCGCAGCGCGCGCTCGCGCAGTCGATGCTGGACGCGGTGGGCATCGCCCTGTGGCTGGACAGCGAGGACCAGATCGACGCGGTGACCGCGCTGTCCGGCTCCGGCCCGGCCTATTTCTTTCTGGTCATGGAAGCGATGATCGCCGCCGGCCGCGCGCTGGGCCTCGACGAGAACATGTCGCGCCAGCTCACGCTGCAGACGGCGCTGGGCGCCGCGCAGATGGCGATCACCAGCAGCGACGATCCCGCCGAACTGCGCCGCAAGGTGACCAGCCCCGGCGGCACCACCCAGGCCGCGCTCAACGTGTTCGAAGCCGCGCAAACGCGCGACATTTTCCTCAAGGCATTGCTCGCCGCGCGCGATCGTTCGCGCGAACTGGCGGGCTGAGCAGGAACCCACATGAGCACTCTCACCGGCATCGGCTACGACTTCGTCCGCCTCGTCTTCGACATCCTGCTGTTCCTGCTGCTGATCCGCCTGCTGCTGCAGTTGCTGCGCGCGGATTTCTACAACCCGCTGTCGCAGGCGGTGGTGCGCGCCACCTCTTTCCTCGATCCGCTGCGCCGGCCGCTGGGCGCCTGGCATGGCCTCGATATCGCGACTTTCCTGGCGCTGCTGGCTGCCAAGATGCTGCAGGTGACGATCCTGCTGCGCATGCTGCCCGGCCACATCGGCGGCGTCGCCGACGCCGGCCTGCTGCTGGCCACTACCGGCGTCTCGCTGATCGACCTGCTGGCGGCGTTCTTCTTCTGGGCGATCCTCGCGGTGGTGATCCTCAGCTGGCTGGCACCGGATGGCCGCAACCCGGCCGCACAATTGCTGTGGAGCCTGACGGAGCCTGTGCTCGGCCCGGCCCGTCGCCTGCTGCCGCCGCTGGGCGGGATCGACTTCTCGCCGATGCTGGTGATGTTCTTCATCTACGTCGTCCGCACCTACCTGGTGCCGGCGCTTGCGGATTTCGCCGGCGTACCGGGCTTCCTGATCTAGCGCACCCCGCCTGCCACGCCATGACCGCGCGCTGGGACGGCAAGGACCTGCTGCTGGCGGTGTACATCCAGCCGCGCGCCTCGCGTGACGAAATTACCGGGCAGCACGGCGAAGCGCTTAGAATCCGCGTAGCCGCGCCACCGGTGGACGGCGAGGCCAATGCCGCGCTGTGCCGCTTTCTCGCCGACGTATTCGGCGTGGCAAAGTCGGCAGTCAGCGTCGAGTCCGGGCAGTCCGGCCGGCGCAAGACCGTACGGATCCGCGAACCACGCGTATTGCCAACCGGAATCGCCATTCCACCGCGCTGAGCGGAGCAGGAGAACAGGACGTGTCGGAAGCGCAGTTCACTCGCCAGGTGCTGGCGTTCAACCAGTGGAAGAAGGACATCATCCGCGAGGCGGTGCGTTTCCGCACCTGGCTGAACGAACACCACCTGATGACCGACGACCTGAAGGAGCAGATCGAGGAGGCGCTGCACCAGCTCGTTGCCGACCAGATCACCGTTGCCTTCGCCGGCGAGTTTTCGCGCGGCAAGACCGAGCTGATCAACGCGCTGTTCTTCTCGCAATACGGTCGGCGCGTGCTGCCGTCGACCATCGGCCGCACCACCATGTGCCCGACCGAGCTCTTCTACGACCGCCGCCTCGACAAGTCCTACATCCGCCTGCTGCCGGTGGAAACGCGCGCCAGCAACATCAGCATCGACAGCTTCAAGCGGATGCCGGAGAAGTGGCGGCACATCGAGCTGGACCCGAACGATCCGGACGCGATGTCGAAGGCGTTCGCCGAGGTGGCCGCCACCAAGATCGTCAGCGGCGACATCGCCGGCAAGTACGGCTTCGACCCGGAAGCGCTCGAGCCCGCCGCCGACGGCCGCTTCAGCATTCCTGCCTGGCGCCACGCGCTGATCAGTTTCAAGCACCCGCTGCTGCAGGAAGGCCTGAACATCGTCGACACCCCCGGGCTGAACGCGCTGGGTTACGAGCCGGAACTCACGCTGTCGCTGCTGCCGGAAGCGCAGGCGATCATCTTCATGCTGAGCGCCGACACCGGCGTTACCGCCACCGACCTTGAGATCTGGCGCGAGCACATCTCGCACCTCGGCGGCCGCATGCACAAGGGCCTGTTCGTCGTCATCAACAAGATCGACCTGGTGTGGGGCGA
>JBKHWA010000179.1:0-15857 GCA_046566765.1 Gammaproteobacteria bacterium | reverse complement strand
CTGGCTGTTCTGGAAGCGGGTACCGCTGTTCAACCGGCGCATGTTCACGCTCGCGCTGATCGGTGGCATCGGTTATTCCTTGCTGGTCTATGCCGCGTTCCACTACGCGCCCGCGGCGCACGGCGCGCTGCTGGTATCCGGCCTGCTGCCGTTCACGATGGCGATCTGCGTGTGGCTGGTGCTCGGCGAATCGCCGACGGCTCCGCTGCGGCGGGGCCTGGCGCTGATCGCACTCGGCGTCGCCTTCCTTGCCTTCGATACGTTCGTGCGCCACGGCGCCGACCTGCGCGGCACCCGGGTCTGGCTCGGCGATTTGCTGCTGGTGGCGTCGTCGCTGAGCTGGGCGCTGTACTCGGTGCTGGTGCGGCGCTGGAACATCGCCAGCTGGGATACCGCGATCGGCAGCACGCTGCTGGCGGCGATCATCTACCTGCCGCTGTATTTCCTGTTCCTGCCGCACGCGCTGGGCGATGCCCCGCCCGGCGAGATCGTGCTGCAGGCGGTTTACCAGGGGGTATTGGTGGCGGTGGTCGCCATGGTGCTTTACCTGCAGGCGATGCAGCGGCTCGGCCCGGCGCGCCTGGGCGCGTTGATGGCGGTGGTGCCGGCGGTGGCGGGCATCGGCTCGTCGCTGGTGCTGGGCGAACCGCTGGGCGGCTGGCTGGTGGCCGGATTGTTGTTGACCAGCCTCGGCGCCTGGGCCAGTGTGCGCCGCTGATTTTTCACCGACGGAACCGCTGCCATGAACGACCTGGCCATCGCGCTGGACGACGACGAACTCGACGAACTCGACGCCCTGCTCGAGCAATACAGCACGCGCGAGGAAGGCTACGACATCGAGCAGCTCGACGGCTTTTTCGCCGCGCTGGCGATCGCGCCGGAGCTGGTGCCGCCGTCGCGCTACCTGCCGGTGATCCAGGGCAAGGGCGAACCGCGCGAATTCGAAACGCAACAGCAGGCACAGGATTTCCTGGTGCTGACCATGCGCCACGCCAACGCCGTGGCGCGCGAACTGTCGGCGCTGAAGAAGAAATCGGACTACGTGCCGGTCGTGTTCCCGGACGAGGTCTACGAGACGCCGGAAGACGCCGAAAAATTCGTCGGCCTGAAATGGGCGCTCGGCTTCGTCGAGGGCATGCAGTTGTTCGAGGACGCCTGGGACGCCAACGGCGACCGCCCGGAGCTCGAGCGACTGGAGATGCTGGTCACCTCGCTGCTGATGAGCGAGGAGGCCGGGCAAACGCCGCTGACGCTGGACGAGCGGCTGGATGCCTTCGCGGAAATCCCCGGCGCGCTGCACGCCGCGGCGTCGGTGTTCGTCGACGAGCGCCGCAAGGCGCGCAAGGCGCAGACGGTGGTGCGCGAGGAACCCAAGGTCGGCCGCAACGACCCCTGCCCCTGCGGTTCCGGCAAGAAATTCAAGCAGTGCTGCGGCAAGTGACCGCGCGCCGCTGAGGCGGCGCGCCACGAACCAGGCGCCTGGATTCAGGCGTGAGCGCAATCAAACATCGGGGTTGTCGCCGCGATGGCGCCGGTGCCCCTGCGAATGCGTGGCATGCAACTGCGCGGTGCGCTCTTCCAGCCACTCGCGCCAGATCGCCAGCAGCACCGCCAGCACCACCGGGCCGATGAACAGGCCGACCATGCCGAACGAGGCGAGGCCGCCAAGCACGCCGAACATCACGATGATGAACGGGATCTGCGTCGCGCTGCTGATCACCAGCGGACGGATGATGTTGTCGACCCAGCTCACCAGCAGCGTGCCCCACAACGCCAGGCCGATACCGCCCCACAGGTCGCCGTTGATGGCCATCCACGCCGCCACCGCGCCCCAGGCGAACGGCGTGCCGAACGGGATCAACGCGATCAGCGCGGTGATGGCGGCGAGGAAGATCGGGCTGGGTGCGCCGAAGATCCAGTAGCCGATGCCGGACAGGATGCCCTGGCCGACCGCGGTGAGCACGATGCCGTAGACCACGGCGCGGGTAGTGGCACCGGCGGCTTCCATGTAGTCGCGTTCGCGCTCGCCGACCAGCTGGCGGATGCCGCGCGCCACCTGCTCCAGCAGTTTCTCGCCGTCGCGATAGACGAAGAACGCGGTGAGCAGCGCGAAGCCGAGCTTCGCCAGGTTCTTGCCGGCGCCGCCGATCAGCGCGGTGACGAGGTCGCCCCAGTTGCCGGCGAACCGCGCCAGCTCGGCATTCAGCGCCTCCGGGCTGACGAAACGCGCGACGACGCGTTCAATTTCAGGGCCCACCAGCGGCAGGGTGCGCAGCGCCTCCGGCACCACCAGCGGACCGCGCCGCAACTGCGCTTCCAGCGCCAGGTACATGTTCACCACTTCGCCTTCGAGCAGCAGCAGCAACCAGGCCATCGGCACCACCAGCGACAGCGCCAGCAACAACGTCATCACCAGCGCCGAGATGCCGTGCCGGCCGCCCATCGCCGAGCGCAGACGGAGATACAGCGGCCAGGTGACGTAGCACAGGATCAGCGCCCAGGCGATCGACGCGAGGAACGGCTGGACGATACTGAACGCCAGCAAGACGATCAGCGCCAGCAGCAAGCCGCTGATCAGCCGACGCGGCAACATGGATGCACTGGACATGGGTATCGCCGCCGGACGCCGTCAGGCGATCCCGGCAGCCACCTCCAGTTCGTCGATGGCTTTTTCCACGTAGTCGAGCAGGCGCTGCATTGACGGCAGCGTGCGCCGGCAGGCGATGAAGCCGAATTCCAGCGAATCGACGTAGCTGGTCACGGTGATGTTCAGCGCCATGCGGTCGAGCACGATCGACACCGGGTAGATGCCCTGCAGGCGCGCGCCGTTCCAGTACAGCGGTTCCTTCGGCCCCGGCACGTTGGAGATGATCACGTTGAAGCTCTGCCACTTCGGGTTGATGCCGGTGAGCAGGTTGAGGCCGCAGGGCGCGAGCGTCAGCGCGGTGTAGTTGACGATCTCTTCCGCGGTCATCCGCGCGCAGCGTTCCTTCGCCTCGCGCACCGAGCCCATCACCGTCTCCATGCGGTGCGACGGGTCGGCGATGTGGGTGCCGAGGTTGGCGAGGATCATCGCGATCTGGTTGCCATCGTCGTTGTCCTCGGTGCGCACCGACATCGGCACCATCGCGATCAGCGGCGCATCCGGCAGCGCGCGCTGGCCGATCAGGTATTCGCGCAGCGCGGCGCCGCACACGGCCAGCACCACGTCGTTGAGCGTGCCGCCGAAGGCCTTGGCGATCAGCCGCATGCGGTCCAGCGGGTAGGACTGCGCGGCGAAGCGCCGCGAGCCGGTGATGCGCTCGTTGAGGATGCTGTGCGGCGCCTCGAACACGCCGAGGTGGTTCTCGTGCTTCCGCGACTTCTGCACGTTGCGGTAGATCTCGCGCGCGACGTTCGGGATCGACGCCAGTTGCTTGCGGGTGCTGCTGGTGGCCTGCGCCAGCTGGCCGACCGCGTCGGCCGGCGTCATCTGCGGGCGCGTGCGCTTGCGCGGCGGCTGCGCCCACACCGGCGGCAACCCGCGCGCCTCGGGATCGGTCGACAACGAATTCGCCATCAGCCGCATCGCGGCGATGCCGTCGACCATCGAGTGGTGGATCTTGGAATACAGCGCGAAGCGGCGATCGGAGAAACCCTCGATCAGGTGCGCTTCCCACAGCGGGCGTTCGCGATCGAGCAGCGCCGAGTGCTCGGCGGATACCAGCGACAACAACTCACGGATGCGGCCCGGGTGCGGCAGCGCCTCGTGGCGGAAGTGGTGGTCGAGGTCGAACTGCGCGTCTTCTTCCCAGTACGGCCGGCCGAACTTGTTGATCAGCCGCTGGTTGAACGGCGGCGACGGCTTGTTGTACTCGCGGAGGATCTCCGCCAGTTCCTGCACGTAGCTTTCCTCGGCGTCCTCCGGGAACTCGAACAACTGCAGGCCACCGACGTGCATCGGCTGCTGGCGGCGCTCGAGGATCAGGAACAACTGGTCGACGGGGGTCAGGGGCTTCATGGCGACTCCATTCAGGCGGCCGGCGTCGCGGTGCCGGCCACACACAGGCGGCCATCATAGAGGCTGCCCGTTTGCGCGGTCATGGCGTCCGGTCAACGTTTGTGGCCAACCGGCCGGACCCGCCCCTTGCGACCGGCCGGACCCACCCCGTGTGATAGACCCTTACGATAGGCCCTCCCGCGGGAGCGACGGCTTCCGCTACGCACGAGGGACCGCGCATGCACGCCCCGCACCCATCCCCGGCCGGCCGGCTGGCCGCCGCCCTGCTCCTGCTGCTGGCCGCCACCAGTGCCGTTGCCGCCCCGGCTACCACGACCCGGCCGCCGGCAGGCATCCTTGAGGTGGTCCGGCTGACTCCCGAGGGCGAGGACGTGCCGCCGGGGCAGCAACTGGTGCTGCAGTTCAACCAGGATGTGGTGCCGGTGGGCGACATGCGGCGCGACGCCGCCACGCTGCCCATCACGGTGACGCCGGCGCTGGCCTGCGAATGGCGCTGGCTCAACAGCAGCGCGCTGGCCTGCCAGCTCGGCGAGCGCGACGCGCTGCGGCCGGCCACCCGCTACACCGTGCAGGTACGGCCGGGCCTCACCGCGATATCCGGCGCGACGATGACTCGGGCATGGAGCGCGTCATTCGTCACCCAGCGCCCGGATGTGCGCCGCGCCGACCTGGTGTTCTGGCTGACACCGCAACAGCCGATCGTGCGCGTGACGTTCAGCGCGCCGGTGACGAAGAGCTCGGTGCTGCGCGCACTGTCGTTCACCACCGGCTCGCAGGCGACGCCATTCGAGCTGTACGCCGACGACATGAAGCGCAATTTCCCCGACTGGATGGAATACCTCGGCATCACCGCCGACCAGCCGCAGCACGTCGATGACGGCTACATGCCGCTCGGCAACGACGAGGCACGCCGCATCTGGCTGCTGGTGCCGAAGCGCGAGTTGCCCGCAGATACCTCGGTACAACTCGTGCTGGCACCCGGCCTGGTCACGCCGCTGGGGCCCGAGCCGGGCGCGCAGTCGCGCACCGCGGTTGCCTTCGACACCTTCCCCGCATTCCGTTTCCTCGGCATCCGCTGCACGCCCAACGAGCCGGACCCGGCGAATACCGAGGGCGAGGACATCAGCGTCGAGCGTCTCGCCGCCGGCGATGCACCCGGCTGCGATCCGCTGGCGCCGGTGGTGCTGCGTTTCTCCAGCCCGGTGGTCGCCTCGCAGGCAAAGGCGAACGTCGCCTTCGCGCCACGCCTCGACGGCGGCCGCAGCGATTACGACCCGTGGCAAAACGTCGAGGACTACACGCAGCGCGACAACCCGCACCGGCGCGGCGCCGAGTACACCATCTGGCTGCCGGAATTGCTGAAGGCGGCGCAGACGTACCGGCTCAGCATCGGCAGCGAACTGCGCGACGAGTTCGGCCGGGCGCCGGCTGCACCGGTCGCGGTCAACTTCCGCACCACCCACCGCGACCCGCGGCTGGTGATCGATTACCGCGACGCGGTGCTGGAGAAGGGCGTCGACTCGCAGGCAGCCGGCTACAGCACCAACATTTCGCGCCTGCATTACCGCGGCACGCGGCGCGACGCGAAGTTCGCCGTGTCGCCGGTGCTGGTCGACCAGCCGATGGCCAACATCGAGGACATCTCCTACAAGTTCGCGCTGCTGGTGCGCGAGATCCTGCAGGGCGAATCCGGCATCACCTGGTTCTGCGTGGAATCGACGCCGCAGGCAGTGCAGCGCTGGCACGGCGGCAACTGCGTGTTCGCACAGGTCACGCCGTACCAGGTGCACGCGAAGCTCGGTCATTACTCGTCGCTGGTGTGGGTCACCGATCTCGCCACCGGCGCGCCGGTGCCGGGCGCGCGCGTCGACGTCATGCTCGGCCGCCGCGATGCGCTCGACGCCGCGCCGCCGGTGGGCCCGGTCGCGCGCACGCAGGCGGTGGTCACCAATGCGCAGGGCATCGCCGAGTTGCCCGGCATCGAGACGCTGGACCCCGGCCTCGATTTCCTCGGCTGGCACTGGGGCGAGGACGCGAAAACGCTGTTCGTGCGGGTGACGAAGGACAGCGCCGCCGGCAGCGACATCGCCATGCTGCCGCTGGACAACGCGTTCCAGGCGTATCCCGGCAACGGCATCTGGGCGGACCTGCAGAAGAAGGGCCAGCACTCGCACGCCTGGGGCTATACCGCGCAGGGCACCTATCGCGCCGGCGAAACGGTCGACGCGAAGTTCTACGTGCGCGACCAGTCGAACCGCCGCTGGGTGGCCCCGGCGAAACGCGACGGCTACGCGCTGCGCGTGGTCGACCCCACCGGCACCACGGTGTACAGCATCGACAACATCACGCTCGACGGCTTCGGCGCGCACGCGATCCGGTTCAGCCTGGCGGCAAATGCGGTCGCCGGCTGGCACGAGGTGCAATTGCGCCGCGCCGACGGCACCGAGTGGCAGGCGCTGCGTTTCCTGGTCAGCGATTTCACGCCGGCCTCGTTCCGCACCGAGGGCGTGCTCGCCGGCGACCTGTTCGGTCCCGGTGACGAACTGAAAGTCACCACCCGCGCCACGCTGTACAGCGGCGGCGCGTTTACCGGCGCCAACGCCCGCGTGAGTGCGCGCATCGAGGGGCGCGACTACGCGCCCGGCACCACCGTCACCCGCGGCTACACGTTCGGCAGCTGGGATCGGCGTGGCCGCGGCGAGCAGGCGCTCGGCGAGCAAACCGGCAAGGTCGACGGCAACGGCGAACTCGCGAGCCGCTTCAGCCTCGGTGACAACGGCATTTACTACGGCCGGGTGCTGGTCGAGTCGGCGGTGATGGACGATCGCGGCAAGTACGTGTCGTCGCTGTCGTCGGCGCTGTACGTGTCGCGCGATCGCTTCGTCGGCATCAAGCCCCGCGAGTGGCTGCAGCAGGCGAACCGCGACGCCGTGTTCGACCTGGTCGTTGCCGATCCGCGCGGCCAGCTGGTGGCCGGCACCGATGTTGAAGTCGTGCTGGAAAAACGGGTGATCCGCACCGCGCGCGTGCAGGGCCCGGGCGACGCCTTCCTGCTGCGCAATACCGGCGACTGGGAAGCCGCCGGCAACTGCCGCGTGCAGAGCCGCGCCGACGGCAGCGTCGCCTGCACCCTGAAGATGGGCGAACCGGGCAGCTACCGCGTGCTGGCCAAGGTGCTGGATACGAAAGGCCGCGAGTACGTCAGCGAGGAAGGCGTGTGGGTGGTCGGCGCCGGCTGGGTGAACTGGGCCAGCGACAACGACGGCAGCCTCGAGATCGTGCCGGAAAGCGACACGGTGAAAGTCGGCGCCACCGCCCGCTACCTGGTGAAAAACCCCTACCCCGGCACCCGCGCGCTGATCACCGTCGAACGTTACGGCGTGCTGGAAAAACGGTCGCAGGTTTTCACCGACAGCACTGCCGTGGTCGAGGTGCCGGTGACACGCGACATGGCACCGGGCTTCTACCTGTCGGTGGTGGTGGCGTCGCCGCGGGTAGCGAAGCCGGTCGAGGGCGAAGTCGACCTCGGCAAACCGGCGTTCCGCATGGGCTACGTCAAGACCGACGTCGAGGCACCGGACAAGCGCATCGGCGTGACGCTGAAGCCGGCGCGCGAGGAATACCGGCCGCGCGACGAAATCGTGGCGAAACTGAAGGCGACGCTGCCGGCCGGCAGTACGCCGCAGCCGCTGTCGGTGGCGGTGGTTGCCATCGACGAGGCGGTGCTGGCGCTGAACGCGAAGGGCGCGCGCTATTACGACCCGGTCGCCGGCTTCAACCGGCTGGATGCGCTGGACGTCGGCAACTGGAACCTCGTCACCCGGCTGATCGGCCGGCAGAAGATCGAGAAGAAGGGCGCCAATCCCGGCGGCGACGGCGGCAAGTCGGACGGCGCGACGCTGCGGAACGACTTCCGCTACGTCGCGTTGTGGCAGGGCGAGCTGAAACTCGACGCGAAAGGCGAGGCGGAGATCCGCTTCAAGGCGCCGGACAACCTCACCGGCTGGCGGTTGCTGGCGATCGCGGTGACGCCGGACGACCTGTTCGGACTCGGCGAAGCCACCGTGCGGGTGAACCGGCCCACCGAGATCCGGCCGGCGATGCCCAACCAGCTGACCGAGGGCGACCGCTTCACCGCGCGCTTCACGGTGATGAACCGTACCGCCCGCGCGCGCACGCTCGACGTGCGCATCGACGGCAGCGGCGCAACCCTGGTGCCGCTCGCCACGAAACTCGCGCTGGCGGCGTACGAGCAGAAGGTGGTCGAGTTGCCGGTGACGACCACCGCTGCCGGCAGCATCACTTTCCGCGCCAGCGCCGGTGATGCGGCCGACCGCGACGCGCTCGCCCACAGCGTGCCGGTGAAGGCGCGGCGGATCCGCGAGGTGGCGGCCAACTACGGCAGCACCGTCGAGCCGCAGGCGATCGACGCGGTGGCGATCCCGGCGGCGATCTGGCCGGAGTCGAGCGAGTTGTCGGTGACGCTGGCGCCGACCGTGCTCGGCAACCTCGACGGTGCCTATCGCTACGTGACGCAATACCCGTACCTGTGCTGGGAGCAACGACTGTCGAAGGCGCTGATGTACGCGTCGACCAAGCCGCTGAAGCCCTGGCTGAAAGCGGCCGATTTGCCGAAGGATCCCGACGCACTGGTGCGCGACATGCTCGCCAGCGCGCCCGGCTTCCAGGCACCGAACGGCGGCATGACGTACTGGCAACCGAACGACGGGTACGTGAGCCCGTATCTCTCGGCCTACACCGCGCTCGGCTTCCGCTGGCTGGCGCGCGGAGGCTACGCGGTGCCGAAGGAAACCGAGACGCGGCTGCACGACTACCTGCGGCGGATGCTGCGCACCGACACGTTGCCGTCGTTCTACGACCCGGGGATGTCGTCCAGCGTGCGCGCGGTGGCACTGGCGGCGCTGGCCGACGCCGGCGCCATCAACAAGGACGAGGTGCTGCGCTACGCCAGCCACCTGCCGCGGATGTCGCTGCTGGGCAAGTCGCATTACCTGCAGGCACTGGCCGCCACCGGCGCGCCGGTGGCCGAGATCCAGCGCACCACCGACGCCATCCTCGCCATGGGCAACCAGTCCGGCGGCAAGTTCCAGTTGCTGGAACAACTCGACGACGGCTACAGCCAGTTGCTGGCGACGCCGCTGCGCGACAACTGCGCGGCGCTGTCGGCGCTGTTGCGCGTCGGCAACGTGCAGGGCGTGCGCGGGCGCGTCGCCGACCTGCCGTTCAAGCTGGTGCGCACCATCACCCAGTCGCGCGGCAACCGCGACCACTTCGAGAACACCCAGGAAAACGTGTTCTGCACCAACGCGCTGTATGCCTACGCGCGCGTCTACGAGCCGGAGCCTCCGGCGATGACGGTGAAGGTGCGCTACGAGGTGAACGCTGCTGCCGGCAGCAACGCGGGCGCGGCGAGCGCGCCGGGTATAGCGCCGCGCACGCTGGGTGAAGTCCGCTTCGCCAGCGTCAAGGATGCGCAGCAACTGCTGAAAATGCCGGTCACCGCCGCCGACCCCGGCCGCAACGGCCGCGTGGTGATCGACCGCGCCGGCAGCGGCCGGCTGTACTACAGCACCCGCCTCGCCTTCGCGCCGAAGGACGAGATCGCGCAGAGTGCCAACAACGGCATCGGCATCGTCCGCGAGTACTCGGTGAAACGCGGCGGGAAATGGACGCTGCTGGAGAACGGCGACCGCCTTGCCCGCGGCGACGTGGTACGCGTCGACCTGTTCGTGCAGACGCCGGGCTCCCGCCACTACGTGGTGGTCGACGACCCGGTACCGGGCCTGCTCGAGCCGGTGAACACCGCGCTCGCCACCGAATCGACGTTTGACGACAAGGTAGCAGCATTCGAAGGCGACGCGCACTCGTACTGGTACAGCAACCGTGACGGCTGGGAGACCTTCGGCCGCTACGGCTACAGCTTCTACCACCGCGAGATGAAGCACGACGCCGTGCGCTTCTACGCCGACCTGTTGCCGGCCGGCCGCTATCACCTGTCGTACGCGGCACAGGTGATCGCCACCGGCGAGTTCGCCGCGCAACCGGCCTGGGCCGGCGAGATGTACGACATCGACGTGTTCGGCCGCGGCCTGCCGGTGCGTCTCTCCGCCGGCGAGCCCGGTGCCGATGCGCGCTGAGCGCTGGCAGTGGGCGGCCGGCGCGGCGGTGATCGCGCTGGCCGCGTTCGCCACCGCGACGCTGGTGTCGCTGCAGGCGCCGCCGGCGTTCCTGCCGGACGATCCGCGCGCCGGCGGCGCCGTCGAACGCGCGCGCTTTCTCGATCGCCGGGGCAACGCGCTCAACGAGACCCGCGCCAATGCCTGGAACCTGCACGCACGGCAACCGCTGCACGCGTTGCCGCCGCTGCTGGTGGAAGCGGTGATCGTCGCCGAGGACCAGCGTTTCTGGAGCAACCGCGGCGCCGACTGGCAAGCGCGCGCGCACGCGGCCTGGCAGAACCTGCGGGCGCTGGCGGTGGTGCGCGGTGCCAGCACCATCGGCGAGCAGACGGTGCGCATGTTGCAGCCGCGGCCGCGCACGCCGTGGGCGCGCTGGCTGGAGGGCTGGGAAGCCGGCTGGCTGGAATCGCGCGTCGGCAAGCCGGCAGTGCTCGAGTTCTATCTCAACCAGGTGCCTTACGCCGCGCAGCGGCGCGGCGTGGCGCAGGCCGCGCGCCATTACTTCGGGCGCGATCCGGACACGCTGAACGAGCGCGAGCTGCTGTCGCTGGCGGTGCTGATCCGTTCGCCGGCCGGCATGGCCGCCGACGACGCGCGGCTGCTGCGCGGCGTCAAGGCGCTGGCGACACGGCTGCGCGCGCGCGGTGTGGCGCTGCCGGACGACGCCACGCTGGCCGCGCAACCACTGTCGACGCCGCTCGATGACGGCAGCGTTGTCGATGCCTCGGCGTTCCTCGCCGCGCTGCGCGAATGGCCGGGCGCACCTTCCGGCGAAGCCGACATCGCCACCACCCTCGACGGCGGTCTGCAGTTGCAGGTGCAACAGTTGCTGCAGGCGCAGTTGCGGCAGGACGCCGACCTCGACGTGCGGCACGCTGCCGCGCTGGTGGTCGACTGGCGCAGCAACGAGATCCTCGCCTGGTCGGTGGTGACGCGCGCCGGCGAGCCGCCGACGCAGATCGATGCCGTGCGCGTGCGACGGCAACCGGGCTCCACGCTGAAGCCGCTGGTGTATGCCACCGCCTTCGAGAAAGGCTGGACGCCGTCGACCATGATCCTCGATGCGCCGCTGGAACAACGCGTCGGCGCCGGCATGCACGAATACCAGAATTATTCGCGGCTGCACTACGGCTGGATCAGCGCCCGCGAAGCGCTCGGCAACTCGCTGAACGTACCGGCGGTGAAAGCCGCGCAGTTCACCGGCACCCCGCCGCTGCTGGCCAGCCTGCGCGCCGCCGGTATCGACAGCCTGCGCAGCCACCCGAACATCTACGGCGACGGCATCGCGCTCGGCAACGGCGAGGTCACGCTGTACGAACTGGTCGCCGCCTATGCCACGCTCGCGCGCGGCGGCGTTTACCGGCCGTTCTCGCCGTTCCCGCCGGCCGCCGGCGCAAGCGGCCAGCAGGCACCCGCGCGCACCGTGTTCCGCCCGGAGACCGCCAGCCTGATCGCCGACATCCTCAGCGACGACGACGCGCGGGCGAAGGAATTCGGCGCCCGCGGCGTGCTCGACTTCCCGCTGCAGACGGCGGTGAAGACCGGCACCTCCAGCGACTACCGCGACGCCTGGACGCTCGCCTTCAACGATTGCTGCGTGGTCGGCGCCTGGTTCGGCAACCTCGATTACCAGCCGATGCGCGAGATCACCGGCGCCCGCGGCCCGGCGCCGGTGGTGCGCGGCATCGTCGGCGCGCTGAACCGCGACCGCGACACCCGCGCGCTCGCGCGCTACGGCACGCTGCGCCGCGAGCGCGTGTGCCTCGACACCGGCGCCATCGCCGACGCCGGCTGCGACGCGCGCGACGAGTGGTTCGCGCCGTGGATGACGCCGGGCGCCTTCCCCGACGGCGATCCGCGGGTGCGCATCCGCAAGCCCGGCCCCGGCCTGCAACTGGCGATGGACCCGCGCATTCCCGATGCCGACGAGGCGTTCGAATTCCTGGTGCAGGCGCCGGGTCGCATCGCGCAGGTCAGCTGGTACGTCGACGGCAAGCTGGTGGGCGAAACGCGCAGCGAGCGCTACGTCTGGCGGCTGGTGCGCGGCGACCACCGCGTGCGTGCGGCGGTCCGGCTCGAGGGCGCGCCGCAGGCGGTGGCCTCCGACGAGGTGCCGTTCAGCGTGCGCTGATCCCGGCGCCGGCTGGCGTATGCTTGCCTCCGCCCGGCGCGCCGCGCCGGTTCCCTCTCCCGATCGCGGAACCGCCATGAGCTTCAAGACCGATTTCGACGCCGCCGTTGCCCGCAACCCGGAAGACCTCGCCGGCGAATACACCGTCTGCCTGGTCGCCAGCTACCTGCCGGGCCCGGTGCGCTTCCTCGGCCACAAGAAGGTGTTCGAGCGCACCGCCGACGGCATCACCGGCTACAACGCGTTCCTCGGCGGCCGGGTGAAGACCGGCCACTTCCGCGTCGAGCGCGGCACCGCCGAGGACGGCAGCGACGTCACGAAGATCATCTACGACTCGCCGCGCAACCCGTTCTTCATGCGTCCGCTCACCGACGAGGTGCGCGAGACCGCCCCGGGTACCTTCCTCGGCCGCGGCATGATGAAGATCGCCGGCAAGGCGCGGAACGTGTTCTGGTTCACCGTCACGAAGGAATGATCGCGACGCGTACTTCCCCGCCGGCATTGCCGGCGCCGATGCCGGCGCCGATCCCGGCACCCGGCGCATGAACGACCCCATCCGCCGCATCGCCCACCTCGACATGGACGCGTTCTACGCGTCGGTCGAGTTGCTGCGCTATCCGCAACTGAAGGGTCTGCCGGTGGTGATCGGCGGCGGCCGGCGGCGGGTCGACGACGCGCTGCGCGACGCCCACGGCGATCGCCCGCTCAGCGAGATCCCGCTGGAGAAATTCCCGCGCCTGCGCGACTACGTTGGCCGCGGCGTGATCACCACCTCGACCTATGCCGCGCGGCAATTCGGCGTCGGCTCGGCGATGGGCATCATGAAGGCGGCGAAGCTGTGCCCGGATGCCATCCTGCTGCCGGTCGATTTCGACGAGTACCGCAAGTACTCGCGCGCGTTCAAGGCGGAGATCCTGAAGCTCACGCCGCTGATGGAGAACCGCGGCGTCGACGAGGTGTACATCGATTTCGATTTCACCGAGGCCGGGCAGGAAGAAGGCGGTCGCGTGCTGGCGCTGCGCCTGCAGCAGGCGATCTTCGACGCCACCGGCCTCACCTGCTCGATCGGCGTCGCGCCCAACAAGTTGCTGGCGAAGATGGCCGGCGAGTTCAACAAGCCGAACGGCATCACCGTCATCTACGAAAGCGATCTCGCCACGAAGATCTGGCCGCTGCCCTGCCGCAAGATCAACGGCATCGGCCCACGCACCGACGAGAAGCTCAAACAGTTTGCGATCGAGACCATCGGCGACCTCGCCGCTCGCGACCTCGACTGGCTGGTGGCGCAGTTCGGCCGCAGCTACGGCGCCTGGCTGCACGCCGCCGCGCATGGCCGCGACGACAGCCCGGTGCACACCCACAGCGAACCGGTGTCGATGAGCCGCGAGACCACCTTCGAGCGCGACATGCACGCGGTGCGCGACCGCGCCGGGCTGGGCGCGGTATTCACGCAACTGTGCGAACAGGTCGCCGGCGATCTCGCCCGCAAGGGTTACGTCGGCAAGACCATCGGCATCAAGCTCAAGTACGACGACTTCACCGCCGTCACCCGCGACCACACCGCCGGCTTCTATACCGCCGACGCGAAGGAGATCCGCCGCCTCGCCGGCCAGTGCCTGAAGCGGGCGCCGCTGGAAAAGCGCATCCGGCTGCTCGGGGTGCGGGTCGGCGCGCTGGTGAAGGCGGATTCGGCCGAGGCTGCGCAGCGCAGCAGCGCGCCGGCGGCGGTGCCGGAGACGTTGCCGCTGTTCTGAGCGGCGCCGTGTTTGCGCCTGCCTTGTCGGCGATGGCCGCCGGTCACCGCCCGGTTGCCGCTTCCCGACCGATCGTCCCCGCCCGACAACTGCCTGTCCCGTCATGACCACGTGGCGCGGCGGCTGCGTATTGCGCCGCGGGCGGTAACCCGTCAAAAAGGAACGGTTGCGCAAGCCGGCACCGAACCGCCGGGCTTGCTGCCCAAAACAACAAGAAAACGGGGAACGCCATGACGACCCAGACCGCCACGCCCGCCGCCTGGCACGACAGCAAACGCTACCTGTGGCTGCTCAGCCCGATGGTGCCCGGCATCGCCGTGATCGCCTTCGCGCTCTACCTCGCCTTCGGCTGGGGCCTGCTGCTTTGGATGGGCCCGCTGCTGGTCTACGTGATCATCCCGACGCTCGACTTCCTGATCGGCGAGGACAGCAGCAACCCGCCGGAATCGGCGGTGGCGCAACTGGAGAACGATCGCTACTACCGCTACATCGTCTACAGCTACATCCCGCTGCAATTTGCCGTTACCGCCGTCGGCACCTGGTTCGCCATCAACGGCAACCTCGCGACCTGGGAGCTGGTGGGCCTCATCTTCAGCCTCGGCACCATCAACGGCATCGCCATCAACACCTCGCACGAACTCGGCCACAAGCGCGAAGGCCTCGATCGCTTCCTCGCCAAGCTGACGCTGGCGCCGGTGGCATACGGCCACTTCTTCGTCGAGCACAACCGCGGCCACCACAAGAACGTCGCCACCCCGGACGACCCGGCCAGCTCGAAGATGGGCGAATCGTTCTGGCGCTTCCTGCCGCGCACGGTGTTCGGCAGCGCGAAGAGCGCGTGGCACATCGAGGCCGAGCGCCTGCAGCGCCAGGGCAAGAGCGTATGGAGCCTCGACAACGAGAACCTGCAGGCCTGGGCGATGACCATCGTCTTCTACGGCGCGATCACCGCCTGGCTCGGCTGGCCGGCGCTTGGCATCCTCGCGTTGCAGGCGGCGTACGGCATCTCGCTGCTGGAAGTGATCAACTACATCGAGCACTACGGCCTGCTGCGGCAGAAAGACACGTCCGGCCGCTACGAGCGCTGCCAGCCGCACCACTCGTGGAACAGCAATCACGTCGTCACCAACCTGTTCCTGTACCAGCTGCAGCGCCACTCCGATCACCACGCGAATCCCGTGCGCGCGTTCCAGGCACTGCGCCACTTCGAGAACAGCCCGCAACTGCCGAGTGGATACGCGTCGATGCTGGTGCCGGCGTACATCCCGTTCCTGTGGTACCGGTTGATGGACAAGCGCGTCGTCGCGCACTTCAACGGCGACCTCACGAAAGCGAACGTATTGCCGCAGGCGCGCGAGCGGCTGTACCGCAAGTGGAACGTGAAGGCACCGGCAGCGGGCGGCGCACAAGTCGCCGCGGGCGCGGCACCGGCCGCTTCGTTCGCCGCCGGCAAGTACGTGCGCTACCAGTGCCCGGGCTGCGGCTTCATCTACGACGAGCGCCAGGGCTGCGCGCAGGAAGGCTTCGTGCCCGGCACCCGCTGGGCGCAGATCCCCGACAGCTGGAGCTGCCCGGATTGCGCGGTGCGGGACAAAGTGGATTTCAGGCCGGTGGAGTGAGTACCGGAGTGGAAGAAAAAGGCGCCCGGAAGGGCGCCTTTTTTGCATTTGCCGGGATCAGTTCACGCCGAACGCTTCCCGATACGGCCCCATCCCCTCCCGCAACGCCCGCGGATCCAGCCCGAACTCCTCCGGCACATAACGATGCCCGCC
>JBKHWA010000178.1:0-3950 GCA_046566765.1 Gammaproteobacteria bacterium | reverse complement strand
CCGCGATCTCGCCATCCGCGACGAACTGACGCAACTGTTCAACCGCCGCCACGTGATGGAAGTGCTGCGCGAACAGAAAATGCTGGCGGACTCCGGCGGTTATTCGTTCGTGGTCGGCTACATCGATCTCGACCACTTCAAGCGGATCAACGACACCTGGGGGCACGGCGTCGGCGATGTCGTGCTGAAGCGGGTTGCCGAGGTGCTGCGCAATTCACTGCGCGAGATCGACTATGCCGGCCGCCTCGGTGGCGAGGAATTCGTCGTCATCCTCACGCGCACGAAACTGGTCGACGCGCTGCTGGTGACCGAGCGCATCCGCAAGTCGATCGAGACCACCGATTTCAGCGACGTGCAGCCCGGGCTGACTGTCACCACCTCGATCGGGGTGACTGCCTATGCGCCGCCGGAAACGCTGGAAGACGTGCTCAGCCGTGCCGACGGTTACCTGTACCAGTCCAAGCAGGGTGGTCGTAACCGGGTCACCAGCGGCGAGGGCGGCAGCAGCCGGGTGGCAGCCCACCACTGACGCGGGCACCCTGTTGCGGGGTGCCGGAGGCCCGTCCCGGGCCTCCTCCTTTGAAGCCCCGGGCTCAGCCTTCCTTCTTCGCGCCCTTGATGACATCGGCCAACTGCCCTGAGGCAGCCATCTCGGTCACGATGTCGCAGCCGCCGACCAGTTCGCCGTTGACCCACAGTTGCGGGAAGGTCGGCCAGTTGGCGTATTTCGGCAGGTTGGCGCGGATTTCCGGCGCTTCCAGGATGTTCACGTAGGCGAACGGCTCGCCGACCGCCATCACTGCCTGCACGGTACGGGCGGAGAAACCGCATTGCGGGAACTGCGGCGTCCCCTTCATGTAGAGGATCACCGGGTTGTCGCGGATCTGTTGCTCGATGACCTGCATGACGTCCATGGACGGGACCTCCGGAACGGGGGATAGCTGGGGGCCGGCATTCTTGCAATGCCTGTCCCGGACCGATATGATCGACCTCCCCCGGCAGCCTTGGCTGCCGTTTCTTTTTGCGGTTTTTGACGAGGCGGCATCCGAGCCGCCCGGGACGAGCGAGATGGCCGGTGAGCACCTGATGCCCACCTATGCGCGGCAGGCAGTCGGTTTCGTGAGCGGTGAGGGTTCGTGGCTGGTCGACGAGGCCGGCAAGCGATACCTGGACGCCATCGCCGGCATCGCCGTGTGCAACCTCGGTCACGCCCACCCGGCGGTGACCCGTGCCATCCAGCAGCAGGCGGCGGCCGTGCTGCACACCTCGAACGTCTATCGCATCCCGCTGCAGGAACAGGCGGCCGACGCGCTGTGCGCGGCATCCGGCATGGAGAAGGTGTTCTTCTGCAACTCCGGCGCCGAGGCCAACGAGGCCGCGATCAAGCTGGCGCGGCTTTACGGCCACAAGCAGAAGAACGTCGACAATCCCGCCATCGTGGTCATGGAAGGTGCATTCCACGGCCGCACCATGGCCACGCTCACCGCCACCGGCAACCGCAAGGTGCAGGCCGGTTTCGAGCCGCTGGTGCAGGGTTTCGTGCGTGTGCCGTACAACGATCTGGACGCCGTTCGCCAGGTGGCGAAGCACAACCGTGACATCGTCGCCGTGCTGGTCGAGCCGGTGCAGGGCGAGGGTGGCGTGATCGTGCCCGCCGACAATTACCTCGCCGGCCTGCGCGAGATCTGCGATGCGCAGGGCTGGCTGCTGATGCTCGACGAGATCCAGACCGGCAACGGCCGCACCGGCACCTATTTTGCGTACCAGGGTGCGGGCGTCGTGCCCGACGTGGTCACCACCGCCAAGGGTCTCGGCAACGGCGTGCCGGTCGGCGCCTGCCTGGCGCGCGGCATCGCGGCGGAAATTTTCGCGCCGGGCAACCACGGCAGCACGTTTGGTGGCAATCCGCTGGCCTGCGCCGCCGCGCTGGCCGTGGTGAAGTCGCTGCAGGAGGAAGGTGTGATCGCGCGCGTGCCCGCGCTGGCGAAGCACCTGGTGGACGGATTCCGCGCACAACTGGGCGGCCAGCCCGGCGTCGTGCAGGTCCGCGGCAAGGGATTGATGATCGGCATCGAACTGGATCGCCCCTGCGGCGACCTGGTTGCCCGCGCGCGCAACGCCGGGCTGCTGATCAACGTGACGGCAGAAAAGACGATCCGTCTGCTGCCGCCGCTGGTGCTGACCGCGGCAGATGCCGAACTGCTGGTCGCGAAGTTGTCGGCGCTGGTGGGCGAGTTCCTCGCCGAACCGGCCGCTGCCTGACCCGGAGCCTGTCATGGCCGTTCGTCATTTCCTGACCCTGCTCGACTTGTCCCCCGACGAGTTGCGCGCACTGATCAACCGCGCCATCGAGCTGAAAAAGATGCAGCAGCGCGGCGAGATCTACGAGCCGCTGAAAAACCGCGTGCTCGGCATGATCTTCGAGAAATCCTCGACCCGCACGCGGGTGTCGTTCGAGTCCGCCATGATCCAGTTCGGCGGCGGCTCGATCTTCCTGTCGCCGCGCGATCCCCAGCTCGGCCGCGGCGAGCCGATCGAGGATTCGGCGCGGGTGCTGTCGCGGATGTGCGATGTCGTCATGATCCGCACCTTCGGCCACGACAAGGTCGAGTCGTTCGCGCAGCACTCGCGGGTGCCGGTGATCAATGCGCTGACCGACGAGCACCATCCCTGCCAGTTGCTGGCCGACATCCAGGCCTACGTCGAGCATCGCGGCGACATCCGCGGCAAGACCGTGGCGTGGATCGGCGACGGCAACAACATGTGCAACTCGTTCATCCACGCCGCCGCGCAGTTCGATTTCCACCTCAACATCGCCTGCCCGCCCGGTTTCGAGCCGAACGGCGAGTTGCTGCTGAAGTACCGCGACCGCATCACCCTCGGCCACGACCCGAAGGCGGCGGCAAAGGGTGCGCACCTGGTGGTCACCGACGTCTGGGCCAGCATGGGCCAGGAAGAGGAAGCCGAGGACCGCGCCCGCAAGTTCCACGATTTCCAGGTCAGCCCGGCGCTGATGGACCTCGCGGCGAAGGATGCGCTGTTCATGCACTGCCTGCCGGCACACCGCGGCGAGGAAGTGAGCATGGACATGCTCGACGACCCGCGCTCGGTGGTCTGGGACGAGGCGGAGAACCGCTTGCACGCGCAGAAGGCGCTGCTCGAGTTCCTGCTGGTGAAGCGCTGATGCCGGCGATGGATGCGCCGGAAGCGGTGGTCACCCGTTTCCTGCAGGCGCTCGAAGCCCGCGACCACGACACCATCGCCGCGCTGCTGGCGCCGGAACTCCGCTACACCAACGTCTCGCTGCCGACCATCGTCGGCGGCGAGCGCGTGGCGAAGCTGTTCCGCCGCACGCTGCGGGGCAAGACCGGCTTCGCCGTGCAGGTACATGGCATCGCCGCCAGCGGCGACACCGTGCTGACCGAGCGCACCGATATCCTGAAATTCGGGCCGATGCACATGGCGTTCTGGGTGTGCGGCACGTTCCGCGTCGAGAACGGCCGCATCGTGCTGTGGCGCGATTATTTCGACTGGGCGAATTTCACCGGTGGCGCGCTGCGCGGTATCGCCGGGATCGCCCTGCCGCGCTTGCGGCCGACGTTGCCGGCGCATATCGACGACTGATTTCGCGCGGCGGCGTCAGTCGCCGCGACTGGCCGCTTCCGCCGCCATCGCCGGCGGCCAGCCGCCGAATTCCTTCCACCGGTTGACGATCAGGCAGAACAGTTCCGCGGTGCGCTCGGCATCGTAGGCGGCGCTGTGCGCGTGCTCGTTGCTGAACGGGATGCCCATCGCCTCGCAGGCGCGTGCCAGCACTGTCTGGCCGCAGGCCAGGCCCGCCAGGCTCACCGTGTCGAAGCAACTGAACGGATGGAACGGGTCGCGCTTGTTGTTGCAGCGGACGACCGCTGCCTGCAGGAAGTTCAGGTCGAACACCGCGTTGTGGCCGA
>JBKHWA010000177.1:0-7632 GCA_046566765.1 Gammaproteobacteria bacterium | reverse complement strand
TGGGCAAGGTCTACACCCTGCTTGAACCGGGGCCGGTGCTGCTGGTGAGCACGCTGCCGAAGCGCAAGGCGCGCGACCCGCTGGCCGGCCGGCCGAACGTGATGCCGCTGTCCTGGCACCTGATGATGGATTTCGAGCCGCCGGTGATCGGCTTCGTGCTCAGCAACCGCAACTTCTCCTACGCGGCGCTGAAGTCCACGCGCGAATGCGTGGTCAACATTCCCACCGCCGAGCTGGCGGAAAAGGTGGTCGCCTGCGGCAACTGCAGCGGTGTCGATACCGACAAGTTCGCGGAGTTCGGCCTCACTGCCTCGCCGTCGAAAATGGTGGCGGCGCCGCAGATCGCCGAGTGCTATGCCAGCCTCGAGTGCCGGGTGATGGACACCCGGCTCACCGGCGACTACTGCCTGTTCATCCTGGTGGTGCTGGCAGCGAAGGTCGACACCGCGGTGAAGGCGCCGAAAACCCTCCACCACCGCGGCTACGGCAAGTTCATGGTGGCCGGCCGCGAAGTGAAACTGCCGTCGCTGAAGGCGTGACCGGTCTCAGCCGCCGCAGCGCGCGCGGATAAAGTTGCCGATCTCGCCGACCGATTCGTCCGCCTCGTCGATCATGCCCGCCTGTGCCTGGAACACGTGCCACAGGCCGTCGAATACCCGCAGGGTGACATCGACGCCGGCATCCGCCGCGCGTCGCGCGAGGAAGGTCGAGTCGTCGAGCAGTACTTCGTCGCTGCCGACATGCACCAGCAGCGGCGGGAAACCGCCGAGGTCCGCGAACAGCGGCGACACGCCCGGCGCCGTGCGCAGCGTGCCTTCCGCATACATCCCCGCCGCCCATTCCAGCCACAGCGGGCCGAGCATCGGGTCGACGGCAATTTTCGACTGCATGCTCTCGCCGGACAGCGTGAGATCGGTCCACGGCGACAGCAGGGCCAGTGCCGCCGGCAACGGCAGGCCGGCGTCGCGGATCGCCAGCGTGGTGGCGAGCGACAGGCCGCCGCCGGCGGAATCGCCGGCGATGGCGATTTTTGCCGCGGGGATTTTCATGTCGAGCAGCCCGCGGTAGGCGGCGAGCGCATCGTCGACCGCGGCGGGGTAGGGGAATTCCGGCGCCAGCCGGTAATCGATGAGCCAGGCGGTGGCGCCGGCGGCGTTCGCCAGCTGGCCGGCGATTGGCACGTGGCTGCGCGAGCCGCCGCTGATGTAGGCGCCGCCGTGCAGGTAAAGGATGTGATGGTCGCCGGCGGCGACGGGCGTGACGCGCGTGCCGGGGAGGCCGCCGGGGCGCGCCGGCTCCACGCTCAGTCCGCGCGGCGAGCGCATGCCGAGCGCGGCGTTGTCGAGCGCCAGCCGCTGCAGTTTCAGCGGTACCCCGGCCTGCGTCATGGGCCGGGAAACGACGCGCAGCGCGGCGCGGGCGAGGGTCTTGCGCAGTGAGCCAGTCATTGGGTCCCGCGGGGCAGCCGAGAGGGAAAACGACGCGAAGTGTATACCGCCGCCCGCCGGCGACGGCGCGCTGGCGTTTGATTGACCAAGGTCAATTTCCGGCGGGACGGCCGTGACACCCTGCGGGGGCCATTACCTGCAACCTGCCCCGTGCACCGCTGTCCGGAGACCCGCCCCATGGCGCTGAGTCGTCGCCGCTTCCTGACCCTTGGCGCCATCGGCGTCGTCGGCGTTGCCACCCTCGGCTTGCCGCTGTGCCATTTCCGTCGCGGCCACCCGCTGCCGACCGGCGCCGCGCACGCCGCTACCCGCAGCACCGCGAAACTCGGCAGCTGGCAGGACCTCTACCGTCAGCGCTGGACCTGGGACCACGTTGCGCGCGGCACCCACGGCTGGCTCAACTGCCGCAGCGCCTGCAACTGGAACATCTACGTCAAGAAAGGCGTCGTCGTCCGCGAGGAGCAGGCGGCCAACTACGAATCGAGCGAGCCGGGCGTGGTTCCGGATTTCAACCCGCGTGGCTGCCAGAAGGGCGCCTGCTACACGGAAGTGATGTACGGGCCGTCGCGGCTCACGGTGCCGATGAAACGGGTCGGCGAGCGCGGCAGCGGCGAGTGGGAAAAAATCAGCTGGGAGCAGGCGATCCGGGAGATCACCGAAAAATTCCTCGACATCGCGCAGAAGCACGGCAGCGACGCCGTCTACCACGACCTCGGACCGCACTTCGACCAGGGCGGCACCACCGCCGCGCGGGTGAAGTTCTTCAACCTGATCGGCGCCTCGATCGCCGACGACTGGGCGGAGATCGGCGACCTCAACGTCGGCGCCACCATGACCTTTGGCTTCCCGCACATGGGCGGCAGCTCGGACGAGTGGTTCCTCTCCGACTTCCTCGTGGTGTGGATGATGAACCCGTCGGTGACGCAGATCCCCGACGCCCACTTCCTCTACGAGGCGAAGTACGGCGGCGCCACGCTCACCGTGATCGATCCGCAATACAGCGCCACCGCCGTGCACGCCGACACCTGGGTGCCGATCAGGCCCGGCACCGACGCCGCGCTCGCGCTGTGCACCGCGCGCCACATCTGGGACAGCGGCAACATGGACGTCGACTACGTCCGCGAGCAGACCGACCTGCCGATCCTGGTGCGCCTGGACAGCGGCCGCTTCCTGCGCGAATCGGAAATGGTCGAGGGCGGCAAGGCCAACGCGCTGTATTTCTGGGACGCGAAAGCAAACGCGGCGGTGATCGCGCCCGGCAGCGAGGGCGCGGAAGAGCGCCGCCTGTTGCTGGAGGGCCGCGAGCCGGCGATCGAGGGCCAGTGGGACGTGACGCTGGCCGACGGCACCACGACGCGCGTCACCACCGTCGGCTCCTTGCTGCGCGAGCAACTGCAGTTGTGGACGGTGGCGGCGACGGCCGAGGTCACCGGCCTGCACCCGAAGATGATCGAGCACTTCGCCGACGGCTTCGCGAAGGCGAAGCGGCCGCTGGTGCTGTCGAGCTGGGGCGGCAACCGCTTCTTCCACTCGGACCTGATGAACCGCGCCAAGATCCTCTGCCTCTCGCTCAAGGGCGCGATCGGCAAGCGCGGCGCCGGCCTCAACGCCACCGGCTGGTTCGGCATGGAAGGCTTCGAGCTGTCGGCGGAAATGGTGCGCACCGGCATCCCCGGCGTGCTCGGCGTGGCGATGCAGCACAACTCGGTGAAGGACGTGTTCTACACCGGCATCGACCTCGCCATGCGCAGGAAGACGCTGCACGAGGTGATGCGCGAGAGCTCGCACAAGGGCTCGACCGAAAAGACCTGCATGACCAACTCGGCGTCGATGAACTACAACTACGCCGGGGTGAAGGACGTGCTCGCCCGCGAGCAGGAAGGCCTGGCGAAGCGCCCGCTCGACGCCTACGTGCAGGAAGCGCAGGACAAGGGCTGGATGCCGGTGTTCCCGCGCAAGACCGCGCCCAAGGCCTGGGTCACCGGCGGCAACAACGTGCTGCGCCGCAGCAACCAGCCGCAGAACATGCTGGCCACGCTGTGGCCGCAGATGGAGTGCGTGGTCGACGTCAACCCGAAGCTCACCTTCACCGGGATGCACGCCGATTTCCTGCTGCCGGCGGCCGGCTACTACGAGAAGCCGGGCATCAAGTACCCGGTGTCCTACGTGCCGTACATGCACTACTGCGACGCCGCGGTGAAGCCGGTCGGCGAGTCGAAGGACGAGTGGGAAATCTATTACCTGCTCGCCCGCGAGATGGCGCGCATCGCCCGCGAGCGCAACCTGCCGTCAGTGGAAGGCTGCGGCGGCAAGACGGTGGATTTCCAGCAGCTGGAAACGCTGATGTCGTCGCACGGCGCCTACGGCCCGAACGACGCCGAGGCGGTGACCCAGCAGATCCTGGACTGGTCCACCAGTACCGAGGGCTTCACCACCACGGAACTGAAGGAAACCGGCATCCGCAAGTACACCTCGACCGGCGCCACCATGGTGCAGTCGCAGTTGTACAACAGCGACTGGAAAGGCGAGGGCGTGCTCACCGTCGCCCAGCACCAGGTGAAGGACAAGTGGGCGTGGCCGACGCTCACTGGCCGCCAGCAGTTCTACATCGACCATCCCTGGTTCATCGAGAACGGCGAGGCGCTGCCGGTGCACAAGGAAAGCCCGAAGGCCGGCGGCGATCATCCGTTCCAGCTGATTTCCTGCCACGCCCGCCACTCGATCCACTCGGTGTGGCGCGACACGCCGATCCTGCTGCGCCTGCAGCGTGGTGAACCGGTGGTGCTGCTCAACCCGAAGGACGCCGAGCGACTGGGCATCGGCGACCACGAGTGGGCGGAGCTGTCCAACCGCGTCGGCAGCATGCGCTGGCGGGTGAAGCACTCGACGATGGTGCGTCCGGGCGTGGCGTACCACTACCACGCGTGGGAGCCGTACCAGTTCCCCGATCACAAGTCCTACAAGTGGATGACGCCCGGCCTGATGAACCCGCTGCACTTCGCCGGCGGTGAAGGCCACCTCGGCTGGCGCTTCGCGATCTACCAGCCGGGCACCCACGTGCAGGACACGCGGGTGGACATCCGGCCGTGGAAAGAGATGAATGACCGGGAGCGCGCCGAACGCAAGGCGCGCGCCGCGCAGAAGACGGCGTAAGGAGCCGACACCATGGGAATCACACGCCAGCTCACGCCGCCGAAGCACCAGGTCGCGATGGTGCTCGACCTCAACAAGTGCCTCGGTTGCCACACCTGCACCGTCGCCTGCAAGACGCTGTGGAACCGCGACCAGGGCACCGACTACGCCTACTGGAACAACGTCGAGACGGCGCCCGGCAAGGGTTACCCGAAGATGTGGAGCGCGACCGGCTCGCGCACCGAAACCGGCGAGGTGAAGCGCGGCGAGATCCCGTCGCTGGATGCCGACTACGGTCGTTCGTGGAAATTCAACCACGACAAGACGTTCTACAAGTCGAACGGCCCGCGCGAATGGCTGCGCCCGGAAGGCAACCCGCAATGGGGCCCGAACTGGGACGAGGACCACGGTGCCGGCGAGTATCCGCAGGACAACCACTACTTCTACCTGCCGCGCCTGTGCAACCACTGCACGCACCCGGCGTGCCTCGATGCCTGCCCGCGCAGCGCCATCGACAAGCGCGAGCAGGACGGCATCGTGCTGGTGAACCAGGACAAGTGCCACGGCTACCGTTTCTGCGTCGAGGCCTGCCCGTACAAGAAGGTGTACTTCGATCCGAAGCGGCAGGTCGCCACCAAGTGCATCTTCTGCCTGCCGCGGATGGAAGAAGCGGTGGCGCCGGCCTGCGCGCGCCAGTGTCCGGGGCGTTTGCGGTTCGTCGGCTACCTCGACGACGAGAACGGCCCGATCTGGAAACTCGTGCACAAGTGGAAGGTGGCGATCCCGCTGCACCCGGAATTCGATCTCGGCCCGAACGTGTTCTACGTGCCGCCGATGAGCCCGCAGGCGATCGGCCCGGACGGCGCGCCCACCGGCGAGCCGCGCATTCCGCTGTCGTACCTCGAGGGCCTGTTCGGCCCGGCCGTGCACCAGGCGCTGGCCACCGTCGATGCCGAGCGCGCGAAGAAGAAAGCGGGCCAGCCCAGCGAGTTGATGGATATCCTCATCGCCTACGACTGGAACAACAATTTCCATATCGACCCGGCGGTGCACCGGGAAGTGATTTGAGAGAAGTGATCTGACATGGCAACGCGCAACATCAAGCTCATCGCCGCGCCGACCACGATGCAGCCCGGCGGCTACATCCCGAAGGCCTATGCCGACCGCGACACGGCCGCGACCCGCAGCGCCGAGGTCGGCGTCGACAGCAGCAACGGTTACGTGTTCACCCTGCGCTGGCCATGCGCGCAGCCGATGATCGACGCCAGCGACAATCCGCGGCAGTTCATCGATTCCTGCGCGCTGCTGGTGCCGGAAACGCCGGACTCGCCGTGGATCACCATGGGTGCGCCCGGAATGGCGGTGCAGGGCGTGCTGTGGCGCGCCGACCGGCCGCAGCCGTACGCGATCCGCGCCGAGGGCCTGGGCAGCGTGCAGCGCAGCGAACCGCCGGCCGGCTGGAAGGCGGAAGCCTCGTATGCCAACGGTTACTGGCGGCTGACGTTCACGATCCCGCAGTGGGCGCCGCTGGCCGCGCACAGGCAGTTCGCGGTCGCGGTGTGGCAGGGCGCGCAGGGCGAGCGCGCCGGGCTGAAGGCGGTCAGCGAAGGCTGGCTGCCGTTGTGAGCACCGATGCCGCGGAACAGCCGGTGCCGCCACCGGCAGCGGAAGTCACGCACTTCCTCGCGTGGTCGCGCCTGTGGAGCCCGTTGCTGGACGATCGCTGGCGCGAGGAAGCCTGGCAGCAACTCGGGCTCGACGGCGACTTCAACGCCAACCGCGGCGATTTCCTGCGCTGCTTCCACGTCGCGCTGCCGCAGCCGCCGGCGGCGCTGCTGATGCATGCCGCGCTGGATCTCGACGGCGGCACGGTGCGCGAGGAATTCGTGCGCATCATGGAGTACCTCGAGCTCGACTACGACGATGCCGGTCGCTTGCCGCCGGACCACCTGGCCTGTGTCTGCGAGTTGTATGCGCTGGCGCTGCACCTCGACGAGCCGGTGCTGGTCGAGGGCCTGCGCGAACGCTACCTGCTGCCGTGGGTGCAGCGCGCGGCACCGGCGGTGGCCGCGCTGCCGGTGATGGCAGCGCTGGTGGCGCGTTTCGGCGAGGATCTCGCCGCGAACTGAGCGCCGCGAACTGAAACGCGGCGCTCAGCGCGCCGCTTTCGCCGCCGGGGTTTTTGCCGGTGATTTCGCCGGGGGCATGGTTTTCCCCTGGGCGGGGGCGGCCTCCATCACCGGCGCGGCAACCGGCTCGGCCTCTGGCTTGTCGGCGGGCGTTTCATCCACCATCGCCTGCTGCGTGGCCAGTGAATTGATCGCATCGACCGCCATCAGCATCGGGTACATGTCCTTGCGCATGCGGTCGGTGATCTCGATGTCGGCGTAGAACTGGTCGCCGTAGACGCGCACCGTGGCCTGGCGCGAGCGGACGATGCCGCGGGCGAGGTTGTAGTACTGCTCCTCGGCGAGCGGCAGGTAGGCGTATTCCCAGGTGTGCTTGCCCTCGCTTTCCTTCTTGAACTCGATGCCCTCGAATTCCCACGGCGCGCCGTCGGTGACCACCTTGATGCGGTTGGCGCGCAGCGCCGAGTCGCCGAAGTTGAAGATCATCAGCGCCGCCGCCGCCTTCCTCGGCGCCATCGAGCCGACTATGCTCACCCAGGATTTCTTGTCGTAGGGCCCGCCTTCTTCCGGTTGCGGATCGAAACGGATCACCTGGTCGACCTGGTCGTACTCGGTCTGGAAGCGGGTCAGCGCATCGAGCACCGTCTGCCGCTTCGACGGCGGCAGGCCGCCGATGAAACCTTTCAGGTAGCCCTCCCAGTCCTCCTGCAGCAGCGTTGTGCCGTTGTTCAGCAGCATTTGCTGCGGGTGCTGCTTGTGGTTCGGGTCGTAGGCGATGTTGCTGCCGTCGACCAGGCGCACCCAGCCGTTGGCGTCGGTGTTCGGCGCGGGTGTTGCCGCCCTGGCCGGGACGGTGGCCGGTGCGGCCGCAGGCGCCGGCGCAGTTGCTGTCGCGGTGCGCGCCGGTGGCGGCGTCCACGGCT
>JBKHWA010000176.1:0-5407 GCA_046566765.1 Gammaproteobacteria bacterium | reverse complement strand
GGCGGCGAGCACGACCTGGTCGACAACATCATCCACCTGGTGCTGGCGAAACTGCCGGATGCTCCGCCCGGGCCGAAAGGCATCTCGCTGTTCATCGTGCCCAAGTACAACGTCAATGCCGACGGTTCCACCGGCAGCCGCAACGCGGTGGACTGCGGATCGATCGAGCACAAGATGGGCATCAAGGGTTCGGCCACCGCCGTGCTGAATTTCGACGGCGCGCGTGGCACGCTGGTGGGCGAGCCGGGCAATGGCCTCGCGTACATGTTCACGATGATGAACTACGAGCGGCTGTCGATCGGCATCCAGGGGCTGGGTCTGGGAGAGGTCGCGTACCAGAGCGCAGCGGCCTACGCGAAGGATCGTGTCCAGGGTCGTGCCGCCACCGGTGCGGTGGCGAAGGACAAGGTCGCCGACCCGATCATCGTCCATCCCGACGTGCGCCGCATGTTGCTGACGGCGCGCGCGTACACCGAGGCCGGGCGCGCGTTCGCCTGCTTCGTCGGCGAGCAGCTCGATGTTGCCAAGTACCACGGCGACGCGGAAACGCGCGCTGCTGCCGACGCACTGGTGCAGGTGCTGACGCCGGTCGCCAAGGCATTCTTTTCCGACACGGGCTTCGAGAGCTGCGTCGCCGGCCAGCAGTGCTTCGGCGGTCACGGCTACGTGCGCGAGTGGGGCATGGAGCAACTGGTGCGTGACGCGCGCATTGCCCAGATCTACGAGGGCACCAACGGCATCCAGGCGCTGGACCTCGCCGGCCGCAAGGTGGCGCGCAACGGCGGCGAGTTCGCGAAGGTGTACTTCGCCGAAATCCGCCGCACGCTGGATGCGCTGGACGGTGCCGCCGGTGTGGCCGCCGAACTGGCGGCCACCCGCAAGTCGCTGCACCTGCTGGAGGACACCACCACCTGGCTGATCGCGGCGGCGCAGAAGGATCCGAACGCGATCGGCGCTGCCAGCGTCGATTACCTCGAGTTGTTCGGGCTCGTCACCTACGCCTGGCTGTGGCTGCGGATGATGGCGATCGCCGCGCCGAAGGCGAGCGACGATTTCTACAAGGCCAAGCTGGCGACCGGCCGTTTCTACTTCCAGCGCCTGCTGCCGAAGTCGGAGGCGCTGGCGGTGCAGCTGCGTGCCGGGTCGAAGTCGCTGATGGAACTGGACGCCGGGCTGTTCTGAGCAGCCCTGCTCCCCGACACAAAAAGGCCGCGCAATGCGCGGCTTTTTTGTGCATCCAATCCGGGTCGGCGGGCCGGTACTTCTCGACCAGCTTCGGATTGCCGATCAGCGTGTTGTGGCGGCCGCCACCGTGCGCACGCGCCCCCGGCCCCATGCCCGCGCGGCGGCGCGCCATTCCCATTTGGGGGTTCAGGCGCGGCGGGGCTGTCCGCTACGGTGGCTGCCGCATCACCGGCCACCGGGCGCCGGCGGATAGCCCGGGAAATCTCTCCTGGTCTTCTGCCGCGGCGCCTTGCGCCGGTCTGCGCGCCATCGCCCGGTCGGCCGGGCGCCTAACCTCGGGGGACACATGATGGACAACAGGTACAGGATTTTGCCCAGGACCGGATGCGTGCTGCTGGCCGCGCTGCTCGCGCTGTCGGGGTGTGGCGACGATGACGACGACAACGTGGTCGCTGCTGCCAGCCCGCCGCTGACCGGCGTGTTCGTCGATGCCGAGGTCGGCGGCCTTGCCTGGCAGGCTCTTCCGTCGGGGCTGGGCGGCACCACGGGTGCGGATGGCGTGTTCCACTACCGGCCGGGCGACACCGTCAGTTTCTCGCTCGGCGCGGTGCGCCTCGGTGCGGCGCCGGGTGCTGCGCAGATCACGCCGAGAACGCTGGCCGAGGCAGAGGATGAAAACGCCCTGCCCGTCGGCGTCACGGCGGCCGACATTGCCGCCAACATCGCCCGTTTCCTGCAGAGTTTCGACAGCGACGGCAACCCGGACAACGGCATCAGCATCCCGGCGGCGGTTGCCGCGGCGGCGACATCGGCCATCGATTTCGCGCAGCCGGCGGCGACGTTCGGCAGCGATGCCACCTTCCTGCAACTGGCCACTGACAGCGGCGTCGAGCCGGTATCGGCCGCGCAGGCCGCGGCGCACTCGACGCGCAGTGTCCTGAAGCAACTGGCCGGCACCTGGGTGTGGCGGGACCCGGGCGCTCCGCAGAACCTGCTGCAACTGACGTTCTTCACCGACCAGACGTTCGTGAAGGGCGGTTACGAGGCCGGTTCGACCTGCGCCGGCGGCAGCGCCGACGGCGCGGAGTGGGGCTCGTTCGAATACCACGCGGCGTCCGGCATCCTGACGCCGACCGGGACGCGAACCGATACCGACGGTGAATGCGGGCTGTACACCGCGGAGCCCGACACCGTGCAGGGCGTGTACCGGCTTACGCTCGACGGCGATTCCCTCCTGGTGGAGGAAATCGAGAATGAGCAGGTGGTGGGCACCTTCACGATGGCGCGGGTAGCGGCCGGCGCCGGCATCGTCGGCAGCTGGCTGTTCCGCGACGGCGTCGATGGCGGCATGCCGGAAATCGTTTCCTTCTTCGCGGATGGCACCTATGTCTACGTCGGTTGGCCCGATGCCGCGGACGAAACGGTTGCCGGTACCGAGGTCGGCTCGTGGTCGCGTGCCGCCGACGGGGCGTTGACCGTCAGCAACCTGGTTGCCGATGCCAACGGCACCGGCGGTTTCTCGGCGCCCTCCGGCACGATGGTGACCACGATCGGCAACGACGGCCTGCTGCAATATGTCGAGGGCGGTGCGCCGGCACGGCATTACCCGCGCTTCCCGCTGGCGGAAAAACTGGATGCGGCCGGACTGGCCGGTGCCTGGTACGTGGAAGATCCGCTGGCCCCGCTGGCCAGTGCGGCGGCGTCGAACCTGTTCGTCGTATTCCTGCCGGATGGCACATACATCATGGGTACGCACGATGACGATCCCGCTTGCGATGCCGATTACGGCAACGCGGACCCGCTGCCCGGCGACAGCCTCGATCCGGACGGCAACGGTTCCGAGATCGCGGAATGGCTGCTCGATACCGGCACCGGCCAGCTCACGGCGTCGGGCGCGACGCTGGACTCCAATGGGTCCTGTGGCCTGTACAACGCGCTGTATGCCGGCCATGCGCTGGGCAATACGCTGGTCATCGATGAAGTGGTGGACGCGGATACGCTGAGCGCCACGGCCCATGACATCGATGTCGGCGGCGTGACGACTTCCGCCATCACGCTGCGTCGCCTGCCGGCCACCGCGGGTTCGCTGGAGGGCGCCTGGATGCAGGAGGGTGGCGGCGACGTGCTGATTTTCTTCGCGGATGGCACCGACTTCGTCATCGATGCCGACGAGGGCGGCGGTATCCAGCGCGGGACGCATTCCCTCAACGTGGAGCGCACGGTGCTGACCATGTCCTCGGACGGCAGCGACCCGTTGTGCGTCGACACCATCGGCAGTGGCAGTGACTGTGCCATCTTCCCGGTCGAGGTGAATCCGTTCCCGGTGGTCATCAATGCCGCCACGACGGTCATGACGCTGGATGGTGCCGTTTTCCGGAAGATCGACTGACGGGGATTTGCGCGCGGATGACGCGCAATGGAAAACGGGCGCCATGGGCGCCCGTTTTTTTTCGGCCGGTTCGTGACCGCCGCGATCAGCGGGCCCGGTACTTCTCGGCCAGCTTCGGATTGTCGATCAGCGTGTTGCGATTGCCCTGGATTTTCTCGATCAGGTCGTTGCGCACCTTCTCCTCCTTGCCGGGCGGATCGAGGTTGCTCCAGTCGATGAACATGTTGACCGGCCCCGGCACCTTCAGGCCGTACTCGGCATGCATGTAGAGGATGGCGCGCGCCACCTCGCCCTTGATCTCGTTGTTCGGCTCCATTTGCCCGCCGAACATCTTGTAGGCGCAGGTCGCCTCCGGCAGCGGATCGGTAGTCTGCACCTTGTCGAACATGCGGTTGCGACGATCCATCTGCACGCGCTTCTCCGCCGGGTACAGGTTGTGCAGGTCGGACGACATGCGCTGGAACTCGCGGTTCGATTCACACTGTTCGCGCGTGTTGCAGCCGACGGCGTCCTTCAGCCAGGGGACCTGGTAGATGGCGTCGGCGGTGATGCGGGCGCCGGGCTCGAGGAACTTCGACTGGCACCACAGCGCGGTGCCGCCGGCGAAGTACACCTTGTCCCAGAAAATGGTGCGCACCGTTTCCTTGGGATCGAACAACTTGTTCTGGCCGCCGGCGACGACCGGCGAAACGAAGGCGACCGACACCAGGGCCAGCACGACACTGGCGAGGCGACGAAGGCTCCGGGTATTGCGGGGGGTCATTGCGATCATCCGTGCCGGGTTCAGCGGGGCAGGTGATCATGGTTTGCCAGCGGCGCGGTGGCCGCAACCGGTGACTTCGGTAATTCCTGAGGGCAAGTGGCAAGTGCTGAGCCGACGGCACGACGGTGCCGACCGGTGGGTCAGCGGATGTGCTCGAAATCGGTGGTCGTGCCCATCAGCAGCCGCATCAGTTCCGGCTGCGAGTGCTGGCCGGTCTTGCCGTAAATCGACTTGAGATAGGTGCGGGCCGTGGCGAGCGACAGGCCGCAGGCGTCCGCCGCTGCCTCGATGCCGGCATGGTTCAGGAACGCCTGGCAGAGGTCGCATTCGCGTTCGGTGAGCGCCCAGGACTGCTTCAGCAGCCGGCGGGACAGCGTGCGGCCCGCCGCCGGGTCGGTGAGGAACAGGGCACAGACAATTCCGTCGTGCCGTAGCTCCTGGTAACCGGCGAGCGAGGACAACGGCGTGGCGGTCAGCATCAGCGGCGACTGGTGCTGGCGCAGGATGCCCAGCACGCCGCCGGCCTCGCTGGTCAGGTTCTCGCGCCGGCTGGCGCAGGTGGCCTGGCGGATGAGGTGCTGCAGTTGCGAGTTCTGGGCCGGGTCGGTGGCGTGCAGCGCGTGGTGGGGGTTGACCCGCAGCGCATCGTGGCTGCGCAGCAGTTGCTCGGCGCGCGGGTTGGCGTGACGGATGCGGCCGTTGCCATCGAGCAACAGGACGCCGGTGGTCAGCTGGTCCAGCAGAGCGTAGAGCTGCTGGTTCTGCCGGTTCAACGCGGTCAGCTGGCGGTGGATCTCAAGCGCGCGCCGCAGGTGTGGCACCAGGCGCGCGACCACCGCCACGTATTCCTCGGCGAACGGCTGCCCGTTGTCGCTGCGATGGAGCCCCAGCACCGACCAGCGGAAATCGGTCTTTTCCAGCACCGAACCGATCTGGTACAGGATGTTGACGCCCACCGAAAACTGACCCACTTCCGGGGGTAATGCTCGCCGAAAACTGACCCACCCCAACAGCTACCCTTGCGCGTTTTTTGAGCAGGGGCGGATGGAGTGATCAGTGTGAGCATGTTG
>JBKHWA010000175.1:0-10305 GCA_046566765.1 Gammaproteobacteria bacterium | reverse complement strand
CCGGCCTCACCGGCTTCACCGTTTCCAACCTGCGCATCCCCGGTTTCGAGCAGCCCTGGGAGCAACCCTACGGCAAGCCGGAGCGCATCGTGTCCGCGCTGGACATCATGATCGAGGGTCCGCTCGGTGGCGCCGCGTTCAACAACGAGTTCGGCCGGCCGAACATCTGCGGTTATTTCCGTACTTACGAGCAGGAAGTCGACACGGTCAATGGCCGCGAAGTGCGCGGCTACCACAAGCCGGTCATGATCGCCGGCGGCCTCGGCAACATCCGCGAGATGCACGTCGAGAAGGACGAGATCAAGGCCGGCGCAAAGATCATCGTGCTCGGCGGCCCGGCGTTGCTGATCGGCCTCGGTGGCGGTGCGGCCTCGTCGATGGCCAGCGGTGCCTCCAGCGAGAACCTGGATTTCGCCTCGGTGCAACGCGACAACCCGGAAATGGAGCGCCGTTGCCAGGAGGTCATCGACGCCTGCTGGGCGATGGGCGAGAAGAACCCGATCGTTTCCATCCACGATGTCGGCGCCGGCGGCCTGTCCAATGCCCTGCCGGAACTGGTCAACGAATGGCAGCGCGGCGCGCGGTTCGAACTGCGCAAGATCCCCAACGACGAGCCAGGCATGAGCCCGGTGGAGATCTGGTGCAACGAGGCGCAGGAGCGCTACGTGCTGGCGGTCGACCCGGAGAACCTGCCGCTGTTCGAATCGTTCTGCAGGCGTGAGCGCGCCTTGTATGCCGTGCTGGGCGAGGCCACCGCAGACCGGCAACTGGTGGTCAATGATTCGCTGTTCGGCAACAAGGCGGTCGACATGCCGATGCAGGTGCTGCTCGGCAAGCCGCCGAAGATGCAGCGCCGGTTCGAGCGCAAGGCGCTGCAGTTGCCGAAGCTGGCACTGCCGCGGTTGCCGCTGGGCGAACTGGTGGAGCGGGTACTGAAACTGCCGACGGTGGCGTCGAAATCGTTCCTGATCACCATCGGCGATCGCTCGGTGACCGGCCTGGTCGCCCGTGAGCAGATGGTTGGTCCCTGGCAGGTGCCGGTGGCGGACTGCGCAGTGACCGCGTCGGCCTTCGATACCTATGCCGGCGAGGCGATGAGCATGGGCGAGCGCACGCCGCTGGCGCTGATCGACCCGGCGGCCTCCGGCCGCATGGCAATCGGCGAGGCGGTGACCAACATCGCCAGCGCCCGCATCGACGGCATCGATCGCATCAAGTTGTCGGCGAACTGGATGAGCGCGGCCAACCACGCCGGCGAGAACCAGGCGTTGTACGACACCGTCCACGCAGTCGGTATGGAGTTCTGCCCGAAGCTCGGCATCACCATCCCGGTCGGCAAGGACTCGATGTCGATGCGCACCGTCTGGGAAGATGGCGGCGTACAGAAGGCGGTGACCGCGCCGCTGTCGCTGATCGTCACCGCATTCGCGCCGGTACTCGATATCCGCAAGACGGTAACGCCGCAACTGCGCCCGGAGATCGATCATGAGTTGCTGCTGGTCGACCTCGGTGGCGGCCGCAACCGGCTCGGCGGTTCGGCGCTGGCGCAGGTATGCAACCAGTTGGGCCATGTCGGTCCGGACATCGAGCCGGACCTGCTGAAGCGCTTCTTCACGGCGATGCAGCAGTTGCTGGAGCAGGATCTGGTCGTCGCCGCGCATGACCGCAGCGACGGCGGGCTGGTGACCACCTTGCTGGAAATGGCATTTGCCGGTCGCTGCGGGCTCGATATCGACCTGGCGGCGCTGCGCGGCTCGCTGGGCGGGATCGAGGGCGTGTTGTTTGCCGAGGAGCTCGGCATGGTGTTGCAGGTGCGTGCCGCCGATTGCGATCGCGTACGTGCGGTGCTGGCGCAGTACGGGCTGGAAGGCTCGTTGCACGTGCTCGGCCGGGCGACGTCCGAGCAGCGCATCCTGTTGCGCGACGGCGACGCCGAATTGTTTGCCGACACCCGTGCCCGCCTGCAGTCGCTGTGGAGCGAGACCAGCTTCCGCATCCAGTCGCTGCGCGACAACCCGGACTGCGCGCAGCAGGAGTTCTCGGCGATCAGCGACAACCAGGACCCCGGGATCAACGTTCAGGTCACCTTCGATCACCGGGTGGATGTGGCGGCGCCTTACCTGAATCTTTCGCGGCCGAAGGTGGCGATCCTGCGTGAACAGGGCGTGAACGGGCACATCGAGATGGCGGCGGCGTTCGACCGTGCCGGTTTCGATGCCGTCGACGTGCACATGAGCGACATCATTTCCGGTGCGGTATCGCTGTCCGGCTTCCGCGGGCTGGCTGCCTGTGGCGGCTTTTCCTACGGCGATGTGCTGGGTGCCGGTGGCGGCTGGGCGAAGTCGATCCTGTTCAATGCGCGCGCGCGCGACGAGTTCGCTGCCTATTTTGCGCGCCACGATACGTTCGGTCTCGGCGTCTGCAACGGCTGCCAGATGATGTCGCAGTTGAAGGAACTGATCCCGGGTGCCGACCTGTGGCCGCGCTTCGTGCGCAATACCAGCGAACAGTTCGAGGCGCGTACCGCGCTGGTGGAAATCGGCGAGTCGCCGTCGGTGTTGCTCGATGGCATGGCGGGCAGCCGCATCCCGGTCGCCGTCGCCCACGGCGAAGGCCGGGTGGAGGCCAGCGATGCCGTGCTGGCGCAGAACCGCGAGCAGAAACTGGTGGCGGTGCGCTACGTCGACAATCTCGGCGAGGCGACCGCGCGCTACCCGTTCAATCCGAACGGTTCGCAGGGCGGTGCCACCGGGTTCACTACCCGCGACGGCCGGGTGACCATCCTGATGCCGCACCCGGAGCGGGTGTTCCGCAGCGTGCAGCAGAGCTGGATCCCGGATGACTGGCGTGGCCACGAGGACGCACCCTGGCTGCGACTGTTCCGCAACGCGCGCCGCTGGGTGGGCTGAGGAGTACACGGACGATGACGGTCAATCGCGAGCAGTACGGGCTGGGCGACTTCCTGATCGGGCAACCGCCGGAAGCCACCGACGAGTACCTGGTCCGTCGGCGCATCGGCGACGCGCTCAAGCGCATCACCGACAAGATGGTGCGCTGCGAGACGACGCCGGCCGAGCTGGAAAATGTCGCCGCGCAACTGGAGGCGGTGGCGGCGAAGACCGATACCTTCGGGCGCCGTTCGCAGTCGGATATCTATGCGCGCATGTTTGCCCGTACCGCGACGCGACAGGACGTGCTCGACATCGTTGACTACGAGATCTTCACCGGCCTGTCGACGCCGATCTCGCCGCCGATGACGCTGTGGCTCGACGGCGACGTGGTGCGCGGCAAGGCCAACCTCGGCCTGACGTTCCAGGGCCCGCCCGGCCGGGTGCACGGTGGCGTGATCGCCGCCATGCTCGACGTGCTGATGGCCAAGACGCAGGACCTGGCGAAGACGATGGGCGTGACCGGGACGCTCAACATCCGCTTCATCCGGGCCACGCCGCTGAAGGCCGATATCGACATGGAGGCGCGCGTGTTGCGCACCGAAGGCCGCAAGCTGTTCTGCGAGGGGCGCTTCTTCGTCAACGGCGAGCAGACGGTGCACGCCGAGGGCGTGTGGATCGCGATGCGCGACGTGCAGCGCGGTGCCTGAGTCATCCCGCGGCGCGATGTCCGGAGGAACCATGTACCAGTTGTTCTTCTACGTGCCGGAATCCCATCTCGAGGCGGTGAAGGCAGCGATCTTCGCCACCGGTGCCGGGCACATCGGCAATTACGACAGTTGTTGCTGGCAAGTGAAGGGCAGCGGCCAGTTCCGGCCGCTGGCCGGCGCCAACCCGCATATCGGCAGCGTCGGCGCGGTGGAATCCCTCGACGAGTACCGCGTCGAATTCATCCTGCAGGCATCGCAACTGCAGCCGGCACTGGCGGCGATGCGGGCCGCCCATCCCTACGAAACGATCGCCTACGGCGTCGTCAAACTGGAGAACGCCCCATGACCCTCGACTGGCAACGCGGCGAGGTCATCGCCAACGGCATCAAGATCCACTACGAGATTGCCGGCCCGGAGCACGGCGAGCCCTTGCTGCTGGTGATGGGTCTGTCGGCCCAGCTTGTCCATTGGCCGGAAGAGTTCTGCGCGCAGCTGGTCGACAAGGGCTTCCGCATTGTCCGCTTCGACAACCGCGATATCGGCCTGTCCGGCAGCGGCAACGCGCGCGTTCGTTTCAACCTGCAGAAGGACATGCTGCGGGCGAAGCTCGGCGCGAAGTTGCAGGCCAACTACACCCTGCACGACCTGGCGAAGGACACGGTCGGGCTGATGGATGCGCTGGGTATTCCGAAGGCGCACATCTGCGGCGCGTCCATGGGCGGCATGATTTCGCAGATCGTCGCCGGGCGTTACCCGGGCCGCGTGTTGTCGCTGACATCCATCATGTCCAGCACCAACAGCCCGAAGCTGCCGCTGCCGAAGTTCTCCGTGCTGCTGCAACTGGCGCCGCCGTTCGGGGTGAAACACGACCGTGCGGCGGTGATCGCCCGCACGGTGAAGCTGTTCGGCATGATCGGCAGCCCCGGCTACCCGACGCCGCTGGCAGAGCGCGAGCGCATCGCCGCGCTGGCGTTTGATCGTGCCTACCGGCCGTCAGGCATTGCACGGCAGACGCACGGCATCCTGGCTACCGGGTCGTTCGAGGAATTGCTGCCGCACGTGGTGGCGCCCACCCAGGTGATCCACGGTCTCGACGATCCGCTGGTGCGGGTCGAAGGCGGCAAGCGCACCGCGCAACTCATCAAGGGCGCAAAGCTCGAATTGATCAAGGGCATGGGCCACGATTTCCCGGCCGGGCTGGCGCCGCGCTGGGTCGAGCTCATCGCGGGCAACGCAGCGCGGGCCTGAGCGCGGAGCCGGGTGCCGGAACCTGCATCGCGGGATCATCGCGGCGCAACCCTGTTGCCGCGTGCATCACGGCCCTGCACTCAGCGCGTGCGCCGGCCGATGATTCCGTGGGCAATCAACATCAACGGTATGCCGAAGCCGGTCGCCCAGTGCAGCCACTCGGCCCACTGCCGCGATGTTTCACCGTTGAAGTAATAGAGGCCATAGCCGCTGGCCGCCAGCAGGAACAGCGTGGCGGCCATCGCCACGCCGCTGTAATGGTTGCGCCGCTGCCGCCAGGCGGATCGCATGTGCACGTGCAGCAGCGTCCCGGCGCCGAACAGGGCCACCATCGCCGCGCCGCCGTGGATTTTCATCGACCAGGACTCGACCTGCCACGGATCGATCATCCAGCGCTCGAATTGTTCCGGCAGGTAGTGAGCCCACAGCCAACTCGCGCCGGTGCCGACCAGCAGCACCAGCAACACGTACAGCATGAGCTGGCCGGACGGCCCGAGCCCGGGGGCACGCCGGTCGCCGGTACGGCGCTCGACGGGTTCCGTCACGGCGATGGGCCTGCCAGCCCCGCGAGGATGCGCGCGATCTTGCGGATACCGTCGGTGAGGTGGTCGCAGGACAGCGTGGCGCCGGTGATGTTGTCGATGTCCTGTTTCAGCCGCAGCGGATCGCCGGCGCCCTTGCCCCTGAACTGCGCCAGCCAGTCGGCGCGCTTCACTTCCTGGCCATGGCTTTCGCGGTACTTGAGGATGAATACCTGTTGCACCTTGCCGGCATTGTCGAGCGCCACCGCGTAATCGATCTTCTCGACCTTGCCGATCACGGCATCGGTCGCAAAATAGCCGGCCGGCGCGCCGTCAACGCTGGCGCGCCAGATCTTGATGCGGAAGGTGTTGATGTACTCGGCGTAGGTGCGGCCCGCGGCCTTTGCCAGGCGATCGATCTCGTCCCTCGGCATTTCCCTGAACGAGGCATCTTTTCCGAAGGCCTGCTGCTGCGCCTCGCGTTGGGAAATTTCCGGCCCGTAGTCGCCGCCGCCACGTGCTGCGGACGACAGCGGCGACACCAGCAGCAGGCCGGCCAGCAGCAGGCCGGGCAATCGCGCGGTGATGCCGGCCAGCCCGGCAGGACGATTACTTGTCATTGACCAGCCGCGATTCGCCGAAGGCAACTTTCAGTTCCAGCCGGGTAAGCCAGCCGGCCTTCTTGCCGGCAAGGCGCGCGACGGCTTCCTTGTGGGCGGGACTCTTGGTGATGAAGCCGGGCGTTACCTTGTGGCCAACGCGACTGGTCCACATCATCGTCTTGTACATCGCGTTGCGTACCGGGCCATAGCCGAAGCCGAAGCCCTCGTTCAGGTCTTGCGGCATGTTGGCGGCAGTCACCACTTTCATGACCTGCATCGGGCCCCAGAGAAAGATGCCGACGCCCTTCACGCCGTAGAGGAATTCCTGCAATTCCTTGCTGGCCGGCGTGACCACCAGCGTGCCGTTGGTGCGCATTTCCTCGCAGTAGGCGAGGAAGTCGTCCCAGGTCTCCGGCAACGCCTCCTCGCGGATGCCGAACAGGTAGGCGAACAGCTTTGTCTCCTGGTAATACTTTTCCTTGTCGGCCTTGCTGACCGGGCCGATCGACTGCTCGTACATGAGCATCAGCGTTTCCCAAAGCGTGGCGTGCACCCAGATCATCGCCTGCTCTTCGTTGGCCCGGTATTCGCTGCCATTGACGAAGACGCCGGCGTCGTAGGGCAGGCGCCCCTTCACGGCTTCATGGATACGGCGGACATCGCGTGCGGCCTGCAGTGCCTGCTCGCGGTTTCCGTAGATCATGGTGAGGATGTACTTGAAGGTCAGCCGGCCACGCTTGAGCGGGTCGTCGCGGGTGATCGAGTGCTCGTCAATGCCGGCGGTGATCCAGGGATGGGCAATCTGCAGGGCCAGGGCGCGCCCGGCACCGAGTGCGCCCGGTGCGATGTACTTGTTGATCCGCCACATCTGGGAGTGGGGGCCGAAGATGCCGAAGTGTGGATCGGGCACCTTGCCGTGCACCAGCAGCAGCTGCTTCTCGAACTGCTCCTCGGTCACCCACTTCGGTTCGGGCATGTTGGTCCAGTCCGGGCGACCTTTTTCCTCCGGTGCCGCGTCGGGCGCATCGCTGCCCACGGGCACCGGGTCGGATGGCGCGGCACCGACGATGACGGGATCGGTAGCCGGCGGCTCGGTGGCCGCGGCTTCCCCTGCGCTGGCAGGGGGCGCCAGGAAGATGAATCCGGACAGCAGCAGGGCGATGAAGCTGTTGTTTTTGCGCATGGATTTTTTCTTGGATTTTTTGTTGTTCTTTCCGGTTGGCCGGGCAGGTTGCGTTGCCAGGGTGCCGCTGGCTGGCGACGGCGATGAGCCGTGTCCCCGCTGCACCGCTGCGACCGCATGAGTCTAGTCGCGGATGACGTCGTGTCTGTGGCGGGAACAGTCCGGCGTGCTGGCCCGATTGTTGCCGCAGGGCCGCGTCGGCGGCTAGGTCCGCCGCGGTATGTCGCGTACGCGCACCGGGAAGTTCCCGGTCTTGCGGTCTTCGAGCCAGTATTTCAGCGTTTTTGCCACGGTGGGGAACGCGAGCTCGTCCCAGGGGATCTCGTGCTCGGCGAACAGGCGACACTCGATTGACTCTTCGCCCGCGCCGTACGTGCCGCCGGACAATCGCCCGCGGAAGAACACGTAAATCTGGTGGATGTGGGTGAGATTGAAAACCGTGTACAGACCGTCGATCTCGACGCCGGCGTCGGCTTCTTCCCGCGTTTCCCGGGCGGCCCCTTCCTGCAGGGTTTCCCCGTTTTCGAGGAAGCCGGCCGGTGAGGTCCAGAAGCCGCGGCGGGGCTCGATCGCCCGCCGGCACAACAGCACCCTGTCGCCATCGACCACCAGGCAGCCGGTGACCACCTTGGGGTTCTGGTAGTGGATCGTCTGGCAGGCGTGGCAGACATGCCGGGGCCGGGAGTCGCCCGCCGGGACCTCGAGCACGAGCCGGTCGCTGCCGCACTGGCTGCAAAAGCGCATGGGGACCGCCGGTGATGCTGGGGAGCGCGAGTATAGCCGTGGCCGCCGGCTGCGGTTTTCCCGGTTGCCGGCCGTGGCCGGCCCGGGCTTAAACTGCGGCGTCATACGCCCGTTTGAAGTGCTGCCAGTTCCCATGCTCGACCAGCTGATCGACCGCCTGCGCCACCACCAGCCCGCGATGCCCGACCAGGCATCGGCGGAGGCGTCCGTGCTGGTCCCGGTCACCAATGACCGGGAACCGCGGATCATCCTCACCCGGCGCGCGCTGACGATGAACTCGCACGCCGGCGAGGTGGCGTTCCCGGGTGGCAAGAAGGACGCCCAGGAGCCCGACCTGCTGGTTACCGCCCTGCGCGAAAGCGAGGAGGAGATCGGGCTGCCGCGCGACGCGGTGCGCCTGCTCGGCCGGCTCGGCACGCTGCAGTCGCGTGCCGGCATCCGGGTGACGCCCTGGGTCGGACTGGTGCCGCCGGATGTCCCGCTCATTGCCAACCCGCAGGAACTCGATGCGATCTTCCAGGTGCCCATCGCGTTCTTCCGCGGTACCCCGATGCAGGCCGACCACGTCATCCGCTGGCAGGGTGGCGAGTACGTCATGCCGACCTGGCGCTACGACGGCCACATGATCTGGGGCCTGACCGCCTATATCATCGTCGACCTGCTGAACACCGCTTACGACGCCGGGCTGGTGGTGCCGCTGCCGGCAGCCCAGCGCAACGCCGGCTGACTCCCGGCTACTGCCCAATCCCGGTTCCCGCTCGAAGGAAAGCCCGATGATCTATTCCCTTGGCGATCGTCGCGTCGCGTTGCGTGGCGACAATTTCGTCGCCGACAACGCGACGCTGATCGGCAGCGTGGTGCTCGAGAAGAACGCCAGCGTCTGGTTCAACGCGGTGATCCGCGGCGACAACGACCTGATCACCGTCGGCGAGGACAGCAACATCCAGGACGGCTCGGTACTGCACACCGACCCGGGCGTGCCGCTGACCATCGGCAGGGGCGTTACCGTCGGCCACCTGGTGATGCTGCATGGCTGCACCATCGGCGATTACTCGCTGATCGGCATCAACGCGGTGGTGCTCAACGGTGCGCAGATCGGCAAGTACTGCATCATCGGCGCCAACGCCTTCGTCCCGGAACGGGCCGTCATCCCGGATGGCTCCATCGTCATGGGGTCGCCCGGCAAGGTGGTCAAGCAGGTGCAGGATTTCCACAAGACCATCCTCGAGGGCAGCGCGGTGCATTACGTCGAGAACGCGAAGCGCTATCGCACGCAGTTGCGGCCACAGGCCTGAGGCCCGCCCGACGATGTCCGGCGTGATCACCGGGGTGAAGCAGGAAACCGTGCCGTCGCCGTGCGTGTCGATTTGCGCGCTCGACGACAGCGACATCTGCGTGGGCTGTTTCCGCTCCGGCCGCGAGATCAGCGACTGGGGCAAGCTTTCCGACGACGAGAAGCGCGCGGTGCTCCGTCGCTGCGCCGAACGCGCAGCCGCCACCTGAGCGACGCGCCAACAATACCCACCTGCAGGTCTTCCGCATGAGCGACGCAACAATCGGCACTCCGCTTTCCTCCACGGCTACCCGCGTGCTGTTCTGCGGCAGTGGCGAACTCGGCAAGGAGGTGGTGATCGAGCTGCAGCGGCTGGGTGTCGAGGTGATCGCGGTCGATCGTTACGCCAACGCCCCGGCGATGCAGGTGGCGCACCGTTCGCACGTGGTCAACATGCTCGATGGCGCCGCGCTGCGCGCGGTCATCGAGCTGGAAAAGCCGCACCTGGTCGTACCGGAGATCGAGGCGATTGCCACCGATACGCTGGTGGCGATGGAGCAGGAAGGCTGGAACGTGATCCCGACGGCGCGCGCTGCCCGGCTGACGATGAACCGCGAAGGTATTCGGCTGCTTGCAGCCGAATCTCTCGGGCTCAGTACTTCCCCGTTCCGTTTTGCCGACAACCACGCGGATTACGTTGCCGCGGTGCGCGCCATCGGCCTGCCGTGCGTGGTGAAGCCGGTGATGTCGAGTTCGGGGCACGGCCAGAGCACGGTGAAGACCGACGCCGATATCGACGCCGCCTGGCAGTACGCGCAGGAGGGCGGCCGCGCCGGTGCCGGCCGGGTGATCGTCGAGGGTTTCATCGACTTCGACTACGAGATCACCCAGCTCACGGTGCGCCATCGCGACGCGAGCGGCGAGATCGTCACCACGTTCTGCGAACCGATCGGCCACCGGCAGGTGCACGGCGATTACGTCGAGAGCTGGCAACCGCAACCCATGTCGCCGGCCGCGCTGGCCGAATCGCGGCGCATCGCCGGCGCTGTAACCGGTGCCCTGGGCGGACTCGGCATCTTCGGCGTCGAGTTGTTCGTGAAGGGCGACCAGGTGTGGTTCAGCGAGGTGTCGCCGCG
>JBKHWA010000174.1:0-4595 GCA_046566765.1 Gammaproteobacteria bacterium | reverse complement strand
GAACTCGGCCGCGGCGCCATGGGCGTGGTCTACCGCGCCGAGGACACCCGCCTGCGTCGCCCGGTGGCGCTGAAGGTGCTGCTGCCGCACGTCGCCCATGACGAGTCGCTGCGCGAGCGTTTCCTGCGTGAGGCACAGGCGGTCGCCCGCCTCAACCACCGCAACATCGTGCAGGTCTATGACCTGGTCGAGGGCGAGGACGGTTGCCGCATCGCCATGGAGTTCGTGCGCGGGCCGTCGCTGGCGGAACTCGCCGGGCGACAGCCGCAGGCGATCGGCGACGTGCTGCGCTGGGGCAGCGAACTGGCCGATGCACTTGCCTGCGCACACGAGCAGAACGTGATCCACCGCGACCTCAAGCCGGCGAACGTGCTGATGTCGGAACTGACGCAGCCGAAGATCACCGATTTCGGGCTTGCCCGTTTTACCGACAACAACGAGAGCCAGGCCACGCAGATCGGCACGGTGATGGGCTCCCCCGCTTACATGAGCCCGGAACAGGCGGCGGGCCTCGCCACCGATGCGCGCAGCGACATCTACGCGTTCGGCATCCTGCTCTACGAATTGCTCAGCGGGCGCCCGCCTTTTACCGGCGAAAGCACGCAGGTCATGGCGGCGCAGGTTACCCGCGCGCCGGAAGACATCCGCGGCAAGCGCGACGACCTGCCGGAGGCGCTGGCAGCGCTGGTGATGGAGTTGCTGCAGAAGGCGCCGGACGATCGTCCGGCCAGCATGCGGGTGGTCGCCGGGCGGCTGGCCGCGATGCGCTGACCGGCCGCCTGCCGTTCAGGCCGGTTCGGACCGGCCCGGGCCGGAAGAAACACCATTGGCCATCGCCCCGCTCCAAGGCAGGGGAACGCGGTAAGCCATCAGGAAGCCGCCGACAGTAATCAGCACGCGCGAAATCGCGATCCACGAGTCCGGCATCTTCACCTGCTGTTCGCGGAACAATTCCAGCAATTCGATCATGCTGTCGGCGATGCCTTCGCGCGCCAGGCGATCGCTGAGCACGTAGTCGGCCAGCGCCTGCAGCGTCTCGGCGTTGCCGCCGATGAAGCCCGCCTTCTCGAACAACTCGCCGATGCCCTCCGACTGCCCGCTCACGCAGGCGAACAGCAGGCGGGTGTAGTTGTCGCGTTCGGCCGCCGAGATGAAGGCGAGCGCGCCGAAGTCGAGTATGTAGATGTCGCCGCCCGGCGCGACGATGAAATTGCCCGGATGCGGATCGGCCTGGTACATGCCGAACTGCGTCACCTGCTGGATGTAGCTCTGGAACAGTTCGCTGAGCAGGTCGGCGGCGCGCTCAGGGTGGGCATCGAGGTGGTCGCGCAGGCGCTCGCCCTCGGCCCAACCGGTCACCAGCACGTCGGCGAACGACATCGACTCGTACAGTTTCGGCACGCGGATCCGCGGCCGGTGCGGCAACGCGGAAAACCGCTTGAGGTTGCTGGCCTCGGTGCGGAAGTCGAGTTCGCCCAGCGTCATCGACAGCAACTGGTCGATCACCTGTTCCAGGTCCAGCTCACGCACCAGTGGCGACAGGATGCCGGCCAGCACGCGGAAACTCGCCTCGTCCTGGTGGAAGTGCTCCACCACGCCGGGCAGGCGGATCTTCACCGCGACTTCCTCGCCGCTGCGCAACGTCGCCCGGTGGACCTGGGCGATCGAGGCAGTGGCCACCGGCTTGCGGTCGAACACCAGGAACTGTTTTTCCCAGTCCTTGCCCCAGCGCGCCGCCAGCACCGGCTCGAGTTCGGAAAATTCCACCGCCGGCGCGTCGTTCTGCAGTTTCTGCAACTCGGCGATGTATTCGCGCGGCAACACGTCCGGCCGGCAACTGAAGAACTGCGCCGCCTTGACCCAGCCGCCGCCGTTTTCCTCCGCCAGCCAGACAAACCGCTTCGCCGCCCGGGTGTGCGCCCGCGACAGCAGCGCCTGCGCGGCATCCTGGTCGCTGCGCGCGCGCAGTCGCTCGATCGACAGGAAATAGCGGCGGTAGGTGCGCATGACGCCGACGGCGGTGCGCACGGCCCGGGCATGGCGGGCACGGCCGGCCACCAGTTGGCCGAGGCGACGCAGGTTTCGTTGCAGGAAGGACAGCGGCTTGACCATGAGCGAGGACAGCAGGACCCGGGGAGTACGGGGGACCCGAGAGTATACGGGCGACAACGAGCCCCGCTCACCTGCCCCGGCGCTAGAATGGCGGCCCCGTGCCAGCCCCGCCCTGCCCGCCGGAATCCGCCCAGCGATGTCCTCCCCCGATCCCCGCGACCGCATCTACGCCACGCCACAGGACGCCGTGGCGCCGTTCCGCTTCGATGCCGCAGTGGCGCAGGTCTTCCCGGACATGATCCGCCGCTCGGTCCCGGGCTACGCGACCATGGTCGAAATGACCGGGGTGATCGCCGGCCGCCACGCCACCCCCGGCTCGACCCTCTACGACCTCGGCTGCTCGCTGGGCGCGGTCACGCTGGCGATGCGCCACCAGGCGTTGCCGGCCGGCTGCCGGATCGTCGCCGTCGACAATGCCCCGGCGATGATCGAGCGGGCCCGCCAGCTGCTGGCAGCCGACGATGGCCGCGGGCGGGCGCCAATCGACCTGCGCTGCGAGGACATCCGCGACACCGCCTTTGCCAATGCCTCGGTAGTGGCGCTGAACTTCACCCTGCAGTTCGTGCCACGCGAGGATCGTACGCCGCTGCTGGCGCGGATCGCCGCCGGCATGCAGCCGGGTGGCGCGCTGGTGCTGTCGGAAAAAATCCGCTTTGACGATGCGCAGGAACAGCAGCGCAACGTCGAGTTACACCACGCCTTCAAGCGCGCCGAGGGCTACAGCGACCTGGAGATCGCCCAGAAGCGCAGCGCGCTCGAGGACGTGCTGCTGCCGGAAACGCTGGACCAGCATGTCGCCCGCCTGCGCGAAGCCGGCTTCACCGGCATCACGCCCTGGTTCCGCTGCTTCAACTTCATCTCGCTGGTGGCGGTGACGCCCGGCGCGCGCTGAGCCATCCCCCGGCATGCACGGCGTCTTTCTTCCCGACCGATTGCTGGCCGCGCCGGAACTCGACGCCGGCTGGCGGGATTTCCTCGCCGCGCGCTGGCCGTCGCTGGTGACCGCAGGCCGCAACGCGGACCTGCCGCGCTGGCAGGCAGCGGTGGCAGCACTGCCGGACGCGATGCCGTCACGCGTCGAGCTGTCGGGCGACACCGTGGTGATCGGCGCCGCCGCCGACCTTGATGACAACGAACGCGCAACGCTGGAACAGTCGCTGCGCGAGTTGCATCCCTGGCGCAAGGGACCATTCGATTTCTTCGGCGTGAACATCGACACCGAGTGGCGTTCCGACTGGAAGTGGCAGCGTGTCGCCCCGCACCTGGCGCCGCTGGCCGGCCGCCGCGTGCTCGATGTCGGCTGCGGCAGCGGCTACCACCTGTGGCGGATGCGTGGCGCCGGCGCCGTGTTCGCGCTCGGCATCGAGCCGGCCCTGCTGTACCTGGCGCAGTTCGCCGCGGCCAAGCGCTACCTGGCCGAAGCGCCGGTCCACATCGCACCGACCAAGCTGGAAGACCTGCCGGCCGGCCACGGCAGTTTCGACACCACCTTCTCGATGGGCGTGATCTACCACCGCCGAGATCCGCTGGCGCATCTCGCCGAACTGAAGGCCACGCTGCGCCCCGGCGGCGAGCTGGTGCTGGAAACGCTGGTGATCGAACAGGGAGAAGTGCTGCATCCCGGCGAGCGGTATGCGCAGATGCGCAACGTGTTCGCCATTCCCGGGCTGCCGCTACTGGAGCGCTGGCTGCGCGATGCCGGCTTCACCGACGTGCGCATCGTCGATGTCACGACCACCACCACGCAGGAACAACGGGCCACCGACTGGATGCGCTTCCTGTCGCTGGCGGATTTCCTCGACCCGGACGATGCCACGCGCACCGTCGAGGGTTACCCGGCGCCGGTGCGCGCCATTGCCATCGCGAAGAAACCGGGCTGAATTCCGGCATGAGCGACGACCTGCCGGACAACTACTACATCGCGCCGCGCTGCGATGAACCGCTGCGCATCGTCCACGTCGACGCCGAGCTACTGATCGTCGACAAGCCGGCATTCCTCTACACCGTGCCCGGCCGCGGCCCGGAAAACAGCGACAGCGTGATCAACCGCCTGCTGCCGGATTATCCCGAGGCGGTAATCATCCACCGCCTCGATCTCGACACCTCCGGCCTGCTGATGGTGCCGCGCACGGCGCGCGCGCGCAGCCTGCTGTCGAAGCAGATCCGCGAACGCACGCTGCAGAAAGGCTACGAGGCGGTGGTGTGGGGAATCGTCGAAAACGACAGCGGCATCATCGACAGCCCGCTGGGGCCGGACCCGGATAACTGGCCGCGCAGCAGGATCGATCCGGCAGGAAAATCCGCACTCACGCATTTCCGTGTACTCGCCCGCGACGAGGCCGGCAACCGCACGCGATTGCGCCTCGACCCGGTCACCGGCCGCCAGCACCAGTTGCGGCTGCACCTGGCCAGCATCGGCCACCCGATCCTCGGCTGCGATCTCTACGCGCACGAGCGGGCACTGGCCGCGTCGGCACGCCTGC
>JBKHWA010000173.1:0-7965 GCA_046566765.1 Gammaproteobacteria bacterium | reverse complement strand
GGCGGCTGCTACGCCAAGTGCATCAACCTGTCGAAGGAAAACGAGCCGGTCATCTGGGACGCCATCAAGTTCGGCGCCGTGCTGGAGAACGTCGTCCTCGACCACAACTCCCGCACGCCCGACTACGACGACACCTCGCGCACGCAGAACACCCGCGCCGCCTACCCGCTGGAGCACATCGGCAAGCGCATCGTCGAGAACCGTGCCGGCGAGCCAAAGCACGTCATCTTCCTCACCTGCGATCTGTACGGGGTCATGCCGCCGGTCGCCGTGCTGAACAACAAGCAGGCCGCCTTCCACTTCCTGTCCGGCTACACCGCACTGGTGGGCTCCACGGAGATGGGTTCCGGCAGCGGCATCAAGACCACCTTCTCCACCTGCTTCGGCGCACCGTTCTTCCCGCGCCCGGCACGCGAGTACGCCGAGCTGCTGATCAAGCGCATCGAAGGCTTCGATTCGAAGGTGTTCATCGTCTCCACCGGCTGGACCGGCGGCCCGCACGGCACCGGGAAGCGCTTCAGCATCCCGACCACGCGCGCCATCATCCGCGCGATCCTCACCGGCAAGCTGGACAACGTCGCCACGCAGCATCTGGACATCATGAATCTCGATGTCCCGGTCGCCGTCGACGGTGTCGACAGCAAGCTGCTGGTGCCGCGCGACACCTGGGCGGACAAGGACGCCCACGATGCCAAGGCGCGCGAACTGGCCGGCCTGTTCCTGAAGAACTTCGACGACAAGTACCCGGACGTCGATGCGTCGATCCGTGCGGCGGGCCCGAAAGGCTGATCCTCGCTCGCTACTCCGTCGTGAGCCGGCCATGCCGGCGATACACAAAAAGGGCGCCGTTTTCACGGCGCCTTTTTTTGTGTACGTCGCACGCTCAGCCCACGCCATACCAGCGAGCACCCACCACCAGCATCAGCCACAACACCAGGCTGTAGCCAATGGAAAATACCCGGGCGAGTTCATAGTTGTCCTCATCCGCGGAACGGACCCGGATCGGGAACAAAACGGTACGGCGGAACAGCGCATTGCAGGTGTTGTGCGCGAAAAACACGGTGATGCCAGCCAACAGCACCTGCGCTGCGGACCAGGCGCCGCGAGCGGGCATCACCAGCGCCAGCGACAAGCCGCCTGCCGCGAGCCGGGTGACCCATTCCTGCATGTTCCACGAGTTCATCGGTGTCGCCTGCGCCTCGAAACTCGTAGTCTACGCCGCTCCGGGTGCATTATTTTTGGGCACCACCGCCGCCGCACGCCATTTCCCATGACCGACACCACCCTGCGCTACATCAAGATGCTCGACTGCCTGCCGACGCAGCCGCGCAAGACCACCGCGAAGGACATCCAGTCCCGGCTGGCGGAGGCCGGCCACGACATCAGCGTGCGCTCGGTCGAGCGCGACCTGGAAAAGCTGGCCGCCGTGTTCCCGCTGTGCCGCGATGACCGCAACCGGCCCTACGGCTGGAGCTGGATGGCAAACGCCTCGCGGGTGGACATCCAGCCGATCGACCCGGTGTCGGCGCTGACACTGATGCTGGCGCGCGATCATCTGGCACCGCTGTTGCCCGCGTCGGTGCTGAAGGTGCTGGCGCCACGCTTCGAGGCCGCCGAGCGGCTGCTCGCCGGCAATGGCACCAGCAGCAACGACCTGGCTCGCCTGGCGACGCGCATCCGCGTGAAGTCGCGCGGCCAGCGGCTGGCACCGCCGGTGGTCGACCATGCGCTGCTCGAACAGTTGTACGAGGCGCTGCAGTCGACACGGCGCGTGGCGCTGCACTACGGCGCGCGCAAGCACGACGGCCAGGCGAAGTCCTACCAGGCCGATCCGCTGGGGCTGGTGTTCGTCGACGGCGTGGTCTATTTCGTCTGCCGGCTGCAGGGCACGGACGGCACGCACGTCGCGCATCTGCCGGTGCAGCGGATCCGCTCGGTTGCGCTGCTGGATGAACCGGTCATCGACACGGACGGGTTCGAACTCGACCGCTACGTGGACGAGAAGTTCGACTACCCGGTTGGCGATGCACCGCTGAAACTCGTGTTCCGTATGGAGGCAGCGACAGCGGCACACCTCGCCGAGCGTCCGCTGGCCGCCGACCAGGTGATCGGCGAGAACGACACCGACGGTTTCGTCAGCGTGCAGGCCACGGTGGCCGACACCCAGCAACTGCGCTGGTGGCTGCTGGCCTTCGGTGACAAGGTGGAAGTGCTGGCACCGGCGACACTGCGCGCGGAGTTCGCCGCCACCGCCGGCCGGCTGGCGGAGGCGTATCGCTGACGACAGCGCCTGTCGCAGCGCCGGGGTTCAATCGGCATCCCCGGACGGCAGCCCGCCAATACAGGCCTCGCGGCAACCCACACGACCGGCCACGCAAATCAGGAACGCACGGAATCTGCATGCTGCGCATCGTCACCGGCAACCGCCAGGAAATCCTGCTCGACAAGCTGGCGGCGAGGCTGCGCGTGCCGGCCACGGCGAACCCGCTGGCGCCGGAGACGCTGGTCTGCGAACGCGGCGTCGATCGCTGGCTGTGGCAGCAACTGGCCGAACGCCACCGCATCGCCGCCAACCTCGACTGCGTGCTGCCGGCGACCTTCCTGTGGCGCACGCTGCGCCAGCTGGTGAGCCCGGGCGACAGCCAGGCACGCGATGGGCGGGACCCGTTCGACGGCGGACTGGTGCGCTGGCGGCTGATGCGACTGATCCCGCCGCTGCTCGCCGGCGATACCACAGGCGATTTCGCGCCGGTTGCCCGCTACCTCGCCGATGACGACGATGGCCGCAAGCTGGCGCAACTGGCCACGCGCGTCGGTGCTCTGTTCGACAGTTACCTCGTCTACCGGCCGGACATGATTACCGCCTGGGATAACGGGCGCGACGTCACCACGCACACGGACATCGAGCGCTGGCAGCGCCGCCTGTGGCAGGCACTCACCGCCGATGCCGGCGAGCGTCACCGAGTCACGCTGATGCAGGATTTCTGCGCGGACGACGACCACGGTCGAGTTGTCGTACCCGCATCCGCACCGCGGCGCGTGTCGGTGTTCGGACTGCCGGCGCTACCGCCCGCCTACGTCGACATCCTGGCGAGGCTCGCGCGCCACATCGACATCGATCTCTACGTGCTGTCACCGAGCCGCGAGTTCTGGGGCGACCTGCTGTCGCCGGCGGCGATGGCCGAAGTGGAACTGCAGACCGGATACGCGTTCGACATCGACAACCGGCTGCTCGCCGCCAACGGCCAGCCGGTACGCCATTTCCTGGCGTCGCTCGCCGGGCAGACGGCGGTGCACGAGGACGCTTTCGCCGAGCCGTCGACGGATACCCTGCTCGGGCGCCTGCAGGCGGACATCCTCGATGTCACCGAGACGCGCGATATCGCCATCGACCGCATCGACCGCAGCCTGCAGATCACCAGCGCCTACGGGCCGATGCGCGAAGTGGAAATCCTGCACGATGGATTACTGTCGATGTTCGACGCCGACCGGACACTGACGCCGCGCGACGTGCTGGTGATGGCGCCGGACATGAGCCTCTACGCGCCGCTGATCGACGCCGTGTTCGACACTGCCGACGGCACGCGGCGCATCCCCCACACACTGGCCGATGTTCCCGCACGCGGCGCCAGCCCCCTGCTGGTCGCCGTCGAGGCACTGCTGCGCCTGCCGCAAAGCCGGCTGACGGTGAACGAGGTGCTGGCGTTGCTGGAAACGCCGGCGATTGCTGCACGCTGGCAATTCGCCGCCGGTGATGTCGACCGGGTACGCAGTGCACTGCGCGAAGCCAACGTGCGCTGGGGGCTCGACGGCGCCAGCCGCGCCAACGAGCAGTTGCCGGATGACGATACCCACACCTGGCATTTCGCCTTTGCGCGTCTGTTCATGGGACTGGCCGTCGACCGGGAGGACGCGCTGGTGCTCGGCGTCGCACCGAGCCCCGTGTTCGAGGGCCAGGCCGCAGAACTGCTTGGCCGCCTACAGGATTTCATCGATGCGCTCGCGCGCTGGCAGCGCAAACTTGCCGCCACCCAGCCGGCCACGGGCTGGGCAGATGACATCCACGCCCTGCTTGAACAGTTTTTCCGCGCCGGAAACGACGGCGATGACGATGCGCTCGCCATCGTCTCGGACGCCGCGATCGCGCTCTGCGACGAAACCGAGGACGCCGGCTACACCGCCGTGCTGGCAGCGGCCGTGTTTCGCGACGATTTTCTCGCGCGCCTGGAGGCCACGCCGGCCGCCAACGGACTGCTGCGCGGGGCCGTCACCTGCAGCCGCCTGCAGCCGATGCGCAGCCTGCCGCACCGCGTGATCTGCCTGCTCGGCATGGACGCCGGCGCCTACCCGCGTCGTGAACCACGCAGCGGTTTCGATCTTATCGAACTCGCACCTCGCACCGGAGACCGCGCGCGGCGCATCGACGACCGCCACCTGTTTCTGGAAACAATGCTGTCGGCGCGTGATTGCCTGTACATCAGTTACTGCGGCCGCAGCGCGCGTGACGACTCCACGCGCGAACCGTCTGTTCTGGTCGGCGAACTCATCGATGCCGTGGTGTCCATGCACGGCGGCCACGGACTGGACGCCGGGCGCAAGATGGAAAGCGGCAAGACCGTGCGCGAATGCATCCTGGAAAAGCTGGTGACGCAACACCCGCTGCAACCGTTCAGTCGCCGCTATTTCGACGGCAGCAGCGATGCCCTGCGCTCCTCTGACAACGAGTGGCTGCAGGCCGCCCGCGGTCGCGCCGCAGGCGACACCCGCCGGCAGGCCTTTTGCGCAGAACCACTGCCTGACCCGGCAGAGGCTGAACCGGTACTGGCCCTGTCATCGCTGGTCAGGTTCTTCAGCCACCCCGGCAAGGCCTTCCTGCGCGAACGCCTCGATATCCATTTCGATGAAGATGACGAGACTTTCGACGACGACGAGCCCTTCACGCTGGATGGACTGGAACGCTGGCGCATCGGTGAGGACTGGCTGTCGGCACGCATCGACTGCATGGCCGATGAGGATTGGTCCGCGCTGCAACGTGCACGCGGCGTGCTTCCGGCCGGCCCATTCGGCAACGCGGCGCTGGACGACGCGCGCGAAGCGGTCGACACGGTGTACGCGCAACTGGATGGCCGTCTGGCCGGCCTCCATGACCGGCGTGTCGAAGTCGAACTGGAAGGCTGCCGCATCGCCGGCACCATAAGACGCATCAACCACGAAGGCGTATTGCGCTGGTCGACTGCCAGCCTGCGCGGCCGCCGGCTGCTGGCGCTATGGATAGAACATCTGGCGCTTTGCGCTGACGGCAATGAGGCTCGCAGCATGCTGGTCTGCAAGGACGAGAGTCGCACGCTTGCGCCCGTCGCGCGGGACGATGCACGCCGGCTGCTCTCACAATTGCTTGCCCTGCGCCGGCAGGGCCTTACCCAGCCCCTGCGTTTTTTCCCGGAAACTTCGCTGGCCTACATGACCGGCAAGTCGCCGGAAAAAGATGCCCGCTACGCATGGCATGGCGGCATGCACAGCGCGGCCGAAGCGGAAGATCCAGCGCACCGCATCCTGTTCGCCCATGCGGACGACATCGTCGATGACGAATTCCGGGATCTGGCGGAGCGCATCTACGGGCCGCTGGTTGCGTCGTTCGCCACCGACGCCACGGAGGAAGGCCCATGAATCCGCTCGACGTTCCGGGCATCGAACTGCGCGGTCAGCAACTGATCGAAGCCAGCGCCGGCACCGGCAAGACGCACGCCATCGCCAACCTGTTCCTGCGTCTGGTGCTGGAGCGCAGGCTGCGCGCGGAACAGGTGCTTGTGGTCACCTTCACCAAGGCTGCCACCGACGAGTTGCGCGGCCGCATCCGCCAGCGTCTTGCCGAAGCACTCCAGAAGCTGGAAGCGCCGGCGCACATCGCCAATGAAGCTGACCATGCCTTCCGCACGCTGCTTGAGCGTGCCGACAGCGCGCCGGACCGCGACAAACTGCTGCGTCACCTGCACGTACAACTGTCGGCCATGGATGAAGCCTCCGTGTTCACCATCCACGGGTTCTGCCAGCGCGCGCTGGCGGAGAGCGCTTTCGAGAGCGGCGAACCCTTTGCCGCAGAACTGGCGACCGATACCAGCCCGCTCCTGCAACGGGCGGCAACCGACTGGTGGCGGCGTCGCTTCTACCGGAACCCGCTGCTGGCGCGACTCGCCGCCGGCCACCCGCAACTGTGCTCGCCACAGGCACTGCTGGCCTGCATCAGGCCGCTGGCCGGACGCGAGTTGCGCATCGATTTCGAAGCGGGTGATCCGGTGCGACACGCTGCGCTTGCCGCCAGGGTCCGCACCGCCTGGCTTGCAGAAGGAATGACGCTGACCGGCGAAATCCGGCGCCTGACCAGCGCAGGAATGCTTTCCAGGGCCGAGACGACCCTGCGCGACGATTGCGTCACCGAGGCCGTCAAGGCGATGGATGATTTCTGCGCCGACGTCGACAGACCGCTGCCGATGGCTATTGCCCTGCGACTCGGGCAGGAATTCATCGACGGCTGCCTGTCCGCCAAGGCCAAAAAAAACGCCGTCGCCGCACCGACGCTCGGGGTTTCCGCATTGATCGACCAGTTGTTCGCCTCGACGTCGGCACTGGCCCAGTCGCTCGTCGCCGAGGCGGTCGATTTCTGCCGCAGCGAAGCCGATCGCCTCAAGCGGCGCGATGCCGTGCTCGGTTTCGATGACCTGATCAGCAGGTTGCGCGATGCCCTGGAAGCGCCCGGTGGCAATACGCTTGTACAGCGGCTCGCCACGCGCTACCCGGCTGCGCTGGTCGACGAGTGTCAGGACACCGACGCGGCGCAGTACGCGATCTTCCGCCGCATATACGCCACACGCGATGACGGCTGCCTGCTGATGATCGGCGACCCGAAGCAGGCCATCTACAGTTTCCGCGGCGCGGACGTCTTTGCCTATCTCGGCGCCAAGCGCTCCACCGTCGCAGAAGCCCGCCATACGCTCGATACCAACTGGCGTTCGGTGCAACCGCTGGTCTGCGCGGTGAACGCGTTGTTCAACCGGCTCGGTGGCCAGTCCTTTCTTTACCCGGACGCGATCGGCTTCGATCCCGTGAAGGCTGCCGGCAATGCCGAACGCAAGCCACTGTGCATCGACGGCCAGACGCCGGTGCCGCTGCTGTTCGACATTGCGCCGCCACCGGCCGCGGAAAAAAAGAGCGGCCTGCACAGCAAGGAGGAGTTCCAGGAAATCGCGGCGACTGCGACCGCCGCGCGCATTGCCGGATTGCTTTCGTCGGCGCAACAGGGCCGCGCCACCCTCGGCAACCGGGCGCTCGAGTTGCGCGACGTCGCCGTGCTGGTGCGCACCCACCGGGAGGGCGCGCAGATCCAGCAGGCACTGCGTGACGCGCACATCGGCAGCGCCATCGCCAGCCAGGACAGCGTGTTCGACAGCGACGAAGCCGCGGCATTGCAACAGGTGCTGGCCGCCATTGTCGACCCCGCCAGCGAGCGCCTGCTGCGCCGGGCGCTGGTCAGCGACATCTGGCGCCTGCGCGCGCAGGAAATCGAATGGCTGCGCACCGACGAAGCCGCGTCCGACGCACTGTACAACCGGATTGCCGGTTACCACGCCGCCTGGCTGAAGCAGGGCTTCATGCCGATGTTCCGGCGCTGGCTGCACGGCGAAGGGATCCCCGGTCGCCTGTGGCAGGGCGACGATGGCGAGCGCGCCATGACCAACCTGTTGCAACTGGCTGAACTGCTGCAGGCCGCCAGCCGCGAACACCCCGCACCTGAAGCACTGCTCAAGCATCTCGCGACAACGCGCGCTACCGGACGCGCGGTAGAGGAACACCAGTTGCGGCTGGAGAGCGATGAAAACCTGGTGCAGATCGTCACCCTGCACAAGAGCAAGGGCCTGCAGTACCCGGTCGTCTTCCTGCCGTTTTTGGCCTGCGCGCGCAAGCCGGATG
>JBKHWA010000172.1:0-4609 GCA_046566765.1 Gammaproteobacteria bacterium | reverse complement strand
AATGTTGCGCTCGCGGGCGATGCGCGCCATCTCGCGGGCGAGCAGGTAATAGATTTCCCACTCGTCCTTCGATTCGCCCACCGGCTTCACCGCGGCGTCGCAGTAATGCATGTACGGCACGTAGGACACCGGGTACTTGATGCCCGGCTTCTCGTAGTAACCGGCCGCCGGCAGCAGGAAATCGGCGTGCATGCCGGTAAAGGTGAGCTTCGGGTTGACGTCGACCACGCACTCCATCTGCGGCCACAGCGTGGCCAGCATGTTCTGCGGCTGGTTGCTGCGACGCAGCACGTTGTTGCCGCCGGTGACCCAGGCCTTGGGCGCGGTCTTGCGCGGGAACACCGGCATCCAGCCCTTGTCCTGCGCTTCCTGCACGTAGGCATCGAGCGGGCGCTTTGCCAAGCCTTCCTGCTCGCGCGCGAGTACATCCTTCACGCCGGCGTAGTTGTAGTTCATCGACGCCGAGTTGGTCATGCAGGTCTTCTCGGTCGAGCCCTTGTGCGAGCTCTCGCGCATCACCTCGTGCATCGTTTTCTTGCGCATGGCGAGGTCGATGCCGGTGTAGAACACGTCCTGCAGCGAGTTGTGCTGCATCGCCACGCCGAGCACGCCGGGGATGCCGGTGCGCGTCATCTCCGCCGACAACTCGAAGCCTTCCATGCCGAACCAGCCGGTCGCGTTGAGGCCGGCGCCACGCTTGCCGATGGCGCCCTTGAGCGAGAGGCAGAGGATCTTGGCGCGGTTCATCAGGTCCGAGTGGAAGAACCGGTTGCCGCCCCAGCTCGACAGCACCAGCGGCCGTTTTGCCTTCGCGAAGCCATCGGCGAAGTGCTCGATCATCTTCGGGTGCAGGCCGGTGACCTCGGCGGTGGCGGCCACCGTCCACAGTTGCAGTTGTTCACGCAGCAGCGAACCGACGGTGGTCACGCGCGTCGTGCTGCCGTCGGCCAGTTTTACGTCCCACTGGCCCTCGATCGCCGGTTCGCGGCCCGTGAGCAACAGCCGGCGCTCTTCCGCGCCCTCGCTGCCGGGCGCGATCACCGCCGCATTCGCTTTCGTGTCCCAGATATACAGCGCGTTGGCCTTGCCGCCGGCCACCATCTCCGACTCGCGCAGGAAACGCCCGCTGTCGAGGCGCACCAGGATCGGCAGGTCGGTCTGCTCGCGGACGTAGTCGGCATCCATGTTCCCGCTGTCCCAGATGTGGCGCGCGGTACACAGCGCCAGCGCGGCGTCGGTGCCGGGCTTGATCGGCACCCAGGTGTCGGCGTGCACGGCGGTGGCGCTGTATTGCGGATCGATCACGGTCAGGGTGGCGCCGCCGTACTTCGCCTCGTAGAGGAAGTGCGCGTCGGGAATCTGCGTCACCGACGGGTTCATCATCCACACCACGAGGAAGTCGGAAAGGAACCACTCGTCCGAGCTGCCGCCCATGTGCGGGAAACCAAAGGTCATGGTGGCGCCGACGTTGAGGTCGCCGATCTCCGCCCAGTCGTCGGCGATCGAGGCGCCGATCAGGTTGAAGAATTTCACCCGCGCGGCGGTGGTGCCGCCCTGGTCGAAGTGCGGGCCGAGGTCGTGGTAGACGGCGTCGCTGCCGTGCTTCTGCGCGATGTCGAGGAATTTCTCGGCGATCTCGCGGATCGCCTGCTCCCAGCTGATTTTTTCCCACTCGCCGCTGCCGCGCTCGCCGACGCGTTTCATCGGCACCGTGAGCCGCGACGGCCCGTACATCACTTCGGTGTAGCAGGCACCCTTCTGGCAGCCGCGCGGGTTGAAGTCCGGCACCACGCCCGGCTCGCTGGATTCGTAGTTGGCCGCCTGCTCCTCGCGGACGACGACGCCTTTCTTGACGTAGATGTTCCAGTTGCAGGCGCTGCGGCAGTTGAGCCAGCCGTGGGTGCCGCGGGCAACGTGGTCCCAGGTCCAGCGCTGGCGGTAGAGATCCTGCCAGCTGCCGAGCTTCGCGGCGCTGCGGGTGGCGGCATGCTGGGCGCCGGTGGGCAGCGGGTGGCCGCGGCGGAAATGGCACAGCGGCAGGCCGAGGGTGGCAACGCCAACGACGCCGATGGCGCCAAGGGTCAGGAAACGGCGACGACTCAACGCCATGGGGCGGGTCTCCGGACGGCAGTGCACGGGGCAGGTTGCAGGTAATAGCCCCCGCAGGTTGTCACGGCCGTCCCGCCGAAAATTGACCTTGGTCAATCAAACGCCAGCGCGCCGTCGGCGGCGGGCGGCGGTATACACTTCGCGTCGTTTTCCTCCTTCGTTTTTACCTCCTGGCTGCCCCGCGGGACCCAATGACTGGCTCACTGCGCAAGACCCTCGCCCGCGCCGCGCTGCGCGCCGTTTCCCGGCCGATGACGCAGGCCGGGGTGCCGCTGAAACTGCAGCGGCTGGCGCTCGACAACGCCGCGCTCGGCATGCGCGCGCCGCGCGGGCTGAACGTGGAAGCTATCCGCCTCGGCGGCATCCCCGGCAAGCGCGTTACCCCCGCCGCGGCCGGCGACCACCACATCCTTTACCTGCACGGTGGCGCCTACATCAGCGGCGGTTCGCGCAGCCACGTGCCAATCGCCGGCCAGCTGGCGAATGCCGCCGGCGCCACCGCCTGGCTCATCGATTACCGGCTGGCGCCGGAATTCCCCTACCCCACCGCGGTCGACGATGCACTCGCCGCCTGGCGCGGGCTGCTCGACATGAAAATTCCCGCGTCGAAAATTGCCATCGCCGGCGACTCCGCCGGTGGCGGCCTGTCACTCGCCACCACGCTGGCGATCCGCGACGCCGGCCTGCCGTTGCCGGCGGCGCTGGCGTTGTTGTCGCCGTGGACGGACCTGACGCTGTCCGGCGAGAGCATGCAGTCGAAAATCGCCGTCGACCCGATGCTCGGCCCGCTGTGGCTGGAATGGGCGGCGGGGATGTATGCGGAAGGCACGCTGCGCACGGCACCGGGCGTGTCGCCGCTGTTCGCCGACCTCGCCGGCTTCCCGCCGCTGCTGGTGCACGTCGGCAGCGATGAAGTGCTGCTCGACGACTCGACCTTCCTCGCCCGGCGCGCGGCAGACGCCGGCGTCGATGTCACGCTGCGGGTGTTCGACGGCCTGTGGCACGTGTTCCAGGCGCAGGCGGGAATGATCGACGAGGCGGACGAATCGGTCCGCGAGATCGGCAGCTTTATCCGCGCGCGCTGCGGCGGCTGAGGCGGCTCACGCCTTCAGCGACGGCAGCTTCACTTCGCGGCCGGCCACCATGAACTTGCCGTAGCCGCGGTGGTGGATGGTTTTCGGTGCCTTCACCGACGCGTCCACCTTCGCCGCCAGCACCACCAGGATGAACAGGCAATAGTCGCCGGTGAGCCGGGTATCCATCACCCGGCACTCGAGGCTGGCGTAGCACTCGGCGATCTGCGGCGCCGCCACCATTTTCGACGGCGTGGCAGTGAGGCCGAATTCGGCGAACTTGTCGGTATCGACACCGCTGCAGTTGCCGCAGGCGACCACCTTTTCCGCCAGCTCGATGGTAGGAATATTGATCACGCATTCGCGCGTGGATTTCAGCGCCGCATAGGAGAAGTTGCGGTTGCTGAGCACGAAGCCGATCACCGGCGGCTCGAAATCCATCATCAGGTGCCAGGACAGCGGCATCACGTTCGGCCGGCCGGCCAGCGGATCGCGCGCCTTGCGCTTCGGCAGCGTGCTCACCAGAAGCACCGGCCCCGGTTCGAGCAGGGTGTAGACCTTGCCCAGCGGGAACGCACGCTTGCGATGGATCACCGGTCGCCAATCCGGTCGGCCAGCCAGAACAGCGCCGCGCCCAGCGCATGGCCGACGAACCAGGCGAGGCCGAAGTCCAGCAGCACGTCGAACATCCAGGTGAGCAGATACGGCCGGTCGACCGGCACGCCGATGAAACTGGTGTAGACCAGCACCACCAGCGTGCCGAGGTAGGCGACCAGCGCAAACGGGATGGCGCGCGCATCGGCCGACAGGAACCAGCGGCCCTGGCGCAGTTCCAGCGCGTAACCGATGCCGTAAGCGGCGGCGGTGACCGCGGCCAGCGCCCAGAAATCGCTGCGCAGGCCGAGCACCAGCGACCAGCCGGTGACGGCGGCGATCAGGGCCACCCGGCCCAGGATCACGTCGCGCTGCCGGCCCATGGCGCGTTGTTTTTCCCGGTCAAGTTCGCTGCTGCTTTCCACGCGCGTCCCCTCGTCGTTTTCCCGTGGATGGTGTCGGTCTTGCCGGCGGTGTTTCTGGCGATGGCGACGCCGCCATTTCCGAGTCGATGTAGGTGGCCACCATGTTGGCGATGCCATCGACCACCTGTTCGAGGCTGATCATCGGGCTGGGCTGGTTGAGGTGCCGCAGCAACGTGAACATGCCGCCGTTGATCGCGACGTACAGTACCACCGGCGCGTTGCGCAACAGAAGCGCGCGCGGATTGTGCAACGCGTACTGCGTCGCCACTTCGAGCAACGCCTGCTCGATGCGCGGCATGTGGCCGGTGACGTCCAGCTGGCCGCTCTGCATGGCAAAGGCGAGGTAGCGGCCGTCGTTGGCGCGCAGCAGGCCGTTGAAGCGCAGCAGCATCAGCCGCACGCCCTCGC
>JBKHWA010000171.1:0-5826 GCA_046566765.1 Gammaproteobacteria bacterium | reverse complement strand
GCGTCCCAGCGTACTCTCGCCGGCGCCGCCCGCAACTGACATACGTCACGGGTCGGGCCGCCCCGGGGTGCCTTCACCGGCGCCCGGTCATCACTTCTTGAGCCAGGAACGAACCTCGGTGAAGCCGAACTCGTCGATCCAGTTGTCGAGCTGCTTCGGGTTGCGGCGCTTCTTCTCGATGCGCTCGTTGGTGAACGGGTTGCGGTAAACGCCGGTCGGCAACGTCGGGTTGTTGATCGGGTCCTTTTCCTTTTTCGCGCCGCGCTTGCCGGCCTTCGCCGGCTTGCCGGCGGCGCTGGCGAAATAGTCGCGCAGTTGCTGCCAGTACAGCGGCGGCTCGCCGCCGCCTTTCGCGGCACCCTTGATCCAGTCGACGATGGCATCGGCACGTGCCACGAACAGTTCCTGCTCGCTCAGTCCGAAGTCGCGGCCCAGCGTAGCCACCAGGTCCTGGAAACGCTGCAGTCCTTCCAGCTTGCGCACGTGCATGTTCTTGAGTTTCTCGATCTCCTCCATCTTGCGACGGAGTTCGGCGAGCTGGTGGTCGTAGTCTTTGTCGAGGCTCATGGGGTGATCCGGGAATGAGGGAAATTCAGCCAGCATCCTTGCCCGGGGCCAGCGCGCGGGCCGAGTAGCGCGCCGCGAAGTCACGGGCAACGACCGCCCGTCTCAACCCGGCCACACTACCTGCTCGCGGCACAAAACTCAGTACACGATTTTCACAGGTCGGGGTCGCCAGCGACAACACCAGCGGGAAACGCGGCCGGCCGCGGCGGCCAACGAACACCTCGCGCCAGGGCGCACGCGTCGCTTCACGCCGATCGGGAAAATTCATGGTCAGCATTCCGCAGGGTTCGAGCTGACTGACCAGCAAGTCAAGCCAGTCGGCATCGGCGCGTACGGCGCGGCAGGGAACGCCGTCGCGCTCGCCGAACAGGTCGTCGATGATCAGGTCGAACGGCTCGCCATCGTGCATCGCCAGCCAGGCGATGGCATCGGCGCAGACCAGTTCGACGCGCGGATCGTCGAGCGCGAAGAAACGCTTCGCCAGCTGCAGGTGCACCGGGTTCAACTCGATTCCGGTTACCCGCGCCTGCGGGAAGAATTCCAGCAACTGGCGGATGGCGGTGCCACCACCGACGCCAAGCACCAGCACCCGTCGCACCGACGCCGGTGGCAGCAACAGCGCGCCGATGGTCAGCAGGTCCCACACGCTGCCGGTAGCAAGCCGCTGCGGGTTGTACTGGGTGTGCAGCACGCCGTTGGTATACAGGCGCACCGTGTTGCCGGCGCTGCGCACGTCGTAGCGCACGCCGTCGATCCGTTTCTGCCAGAGAACGGCCATCAGCGCGCCAGTTTTTCCAGCACGCGCGAAACCGCCACCAGCCCGAACGTGGCGGTCACCGTCATCGCCGCACCGAACCCGCCCTCGCAATCAAGCCGCTTCGGGCCGTCCTCCCAGGATTTCTCGCAGGAGACGTCGCCATCGGCGGTGGGATAACGCAACTGCTCGAGTGAATACACGCAGGGTACCGAGTAGTGGCGCTTCGGGTTGCGCGACCAGCTGTAGTGGCGCCGCAGGATGGAACGCACCTTCGCCGCCAGCGGATCGTTGGTGGTGCGGTTGAGATCGACCACGCGGATCTGCGTCGGATCGACCTGACCGCCGGCGGCGCCGGTGGTGATCACCGGGATCTTCTCGCGCTTGCAGTGCCAGATCAGCGCCGCCTTGGTACCGGCCACATCGATGGCGTCGATCACGAAGTCCATGTCCTTCGTCACCAGCCGGCGCAGGTTGTCGCGCGAGACGAATTCCTCCACCGCCCGCACCTCGCAGGCCGGGTTGATGGCGCGGATGCGCGCCGCCATTGCCTGCACCTTGGGCTTGCCGATGTTGCCCTCGTGCGCATGCACCTGCCGGTTGCTGTTGGTGACGCAGACATCGTCGAGGTCGATCAGCGTGATGATGCCGACGCCGGAACGCGCCAGCGCCTCCGCCGCCCAGGAACCGACGCCGCCGATGCCGACCACGCAGACATGCGCGCGCGTGAACGCGGCGGCGGCGTCGCGGCCGTACAACCGGGCGATACCGCCGAAACGCGGGTCCGGCTGCAGCTCTTCGGGGGTGGAGGACGGGGTGCTCATGAGGGCGGCGATTATAGCGCCGGCCACCATGCCGCCGGCATGACGCTCCCGTCCCGCTGTGCTAGTTTGCGCCCCGCCCGCCCGGGCCCGTACACCACGTGCAGGGGAGCCAGCATGAACATCGAATCACTATGGGCAGTCGTCCAGCAGGACCTGGTGCACTGGAGCACGCGGGTACTGGCGGCCATCGCCATCTTCGTCATCGGTCGCTGGATCACCCACCGGCTGGTCAACGCGCTCGGCCGCCTGATGCAGCGGCGCGAGGTCGAGCCCACCGTTGCCCGCTTCCTGCAGAACCTCGCCAACGCGATCCTGCTCGTCGTCAACATCCTCGCCGCACTCAATGCGCTGGGTATCCCCACCGCTTCGATGCTGGCGGTCATGGGCGCCGCCGGCCTCGCCATCGGCCTGGCGCTGAAGGACTCGCTGTCGAACATCGCCTCCGGCGTGCTCATGGTCGCGTTCCGCCCGTTCCGCGTCGGCGACTTCGTCGAGTGCGCCGGCACCAAGGGCAAGGTGGAGAAAATCTCGGTCTTCTATACCGAGCTGCGCAGCCTCGACAACAAGCTGGTGATCGTGCCCAACTCACTGGTCACCAGCGGCGTCATCGTCAATTACACCGCCGACGACGAGCGCCGGCTCGAGCTCTCCATCGGCGTCGGCTACGACAGCGACCTCAAAGCCGTGCGCGCCCTGCTGCTGAAAACCCTGCAGGAACATCCGCGCGTGCTGAAGACGCCGGAGCCGCAGGTCGGCGTCGCCAATTTCGGCGACAGTTCGGTGAATTTCGTGCTGCGTCCCTGGGTACTGGGCGACGACATCAGCGTTGCCACCTTCGAGCTCAACGAGGCGATCAAGGCCGCGCTGGATGCCAATGGCATCGAGATCCCGTTCCCGCAGCGGGTCATCCACCACAAGCAGGCCGGCTGATGCGCCTCGACAAGCTGGTCAGCCACACCACCGGCATCACCCGCAAGGCGGCGCACAAGCTGATCCGCGAGGGCCGCGTGCGCGTTGGCGGCGAACTGGTGCGCGATACCGCCACCCACGTGACGCCGGAAGCGGTGGTCACGCTTGACGGCGAACCGCTGGGCGACGGCGGCCCGCGCTACTTCATGTTGCACAAGCCGCAGGGCGTGATCAGCGCCACCTATGACGGCGAGCACGAAACCGTGCTCAACCTGCTCGACGAACCGCGCCAGGACAAGTTGCACATCGCCGGCCGGCTCGATATCGACACCACCGGCCTGGTGCTGATCACCGACGACGGCCAGTGGTCGCACCGCATCACCCACCCGGGTCGCGGCTGCCGCAAGGTGTATCGCGTCGAGGTGACGCACCCGATCGACCCGTCGCTGGTCGAGCTGTTCCGCCAGGGCGTGATGCTGCACGGCGAGCGCGACCCGACGCTGCCGGCCGAACTGGAAATCCTCGATACGCCGGGGAAGAACGAGTGCCTGCTGGTGCTGCAGGAAGGGCGCCACCACCAGGTGAAGCGGATGTTCGCCTCGGTCGACAACCGGGTGACGAAACTGCACCGCGAACGGATCGGCGACATCCAGCTCGATCCGGCACTGGAACCCGGCGAATACCGCGAACTCACGCCGGAAGAAATTGCCTCAGTGCGCTAGCACTGGAGAACAGCGCGCTGGCACCGGACCCCCGCGGGTTACCAGCGGATCTTCCCGACCAGGATGTCGCGGAACATCACGAAATCGCCGAGCAGGCTGTAGAACGGGTACTTGAACGTCGCCGGCCGGTTGTGCTCGAAGAAGAAGTGACCGGCCCAGGCAAAACCGTAGCCCAGCACCGGCAGCGCCCACAACAACAGCCACTGCTGCGACGCCAGCACGTAGCCGAGCGTGACGATCACGCCCAGCGTGCCGATGAAGTGCAGGCGGCGACAGGTGTTGTTGGCGTGCTCGCCGAGGTAGTACGGATAAAACGCGGCAAAACTGTCGAAGCGTGGCGGATTGCTGTCGCTCATGGTGATCTCCTCGCTGCTCGCGCCTTGCTTCCGGTTACCGTTGCAGCGCCTCAGCGCACGGTGAGGTCGAAGCCTGCCTCGCGGTTGCCCTCGATCAGTGCTTCCAGCCCGAATGCGCGCACCGGGCCGAGCGCACCGCTGGTCTGCAGCCGGTCGTTCAGCGCCTGTTCCGCGCCCCAGGCGAGAATCCCGGCGGTGTAGGTATAGACGTTGACGCCGCGCAACTCGGCGGTCGCCAGCGCATTGCCCGCCGCGTCGTAGGCAATGCCGATCACGTGGGCACCGGTCTGCGCGCGCTGCTCGTCGCTCGGCCCCTGCCCGGACGAGCCGACGCGATTGGCCAGCCAGCCAACCGCGCGCTTGTACAGCGGCAACCGCAGCAGCACCGATTGCGCGTGCGACACCGCACTGAACACCGGCGCCACCGCGCCGATGCCGAGATACACATTCACGTCGGTCAGTTGCGGGTAGGAAACCGGCAGCGCGATGCATTCCGATGCCGGCAACGACAGCGCATTCACCTGCTTGCCATCGACATTGAACTTGCGGGTCTGCAGGCCGCCGTATCCCGGCTGCAGCGCGCCGTTGTTGAACAGCATGCCCGGCTCGAGCATCGCACTGGCGACCGAGCTGGCAGTGCCCTGGCTCATCGCCACCTTGCCGATGAAGAAATAACCGACATCGACGCGCACCGCGTTCTTGCCGGCTTTTTCCAGCGCGGCGGCGGCGACAGTGTGGCCGGGCACGTAGTCGTAACCGAACGCGGTGATGAACGCGGTGCCCGCCGCGCGCGCGCGCGGGCCGTACTGCTCGAACACCTGGCGGATGAATGCCGGCTCGCCGGTGGAATCGAGGTAATGCGCCTTGCCGGCCAGTGCCGCATCCAGCGCCGGCTTGCCGTAGCGCGCGAACGGGCCGACGGTGGACACCAGCACGTCGCCGCTCTTCACGATCTTGCGCACCGTCACCGGCTTGGCGACGTCGGCAACACGGACCTCGAGGCCGCCAAGCTCGCCGGCCAGTGCCTCGAGCGCGTCACGATTGCGCCCCGCGAGCACCGGCCGCAGGCCGCGCGCCACCATGGCGCGGGCAGTCAGACGGCCGGTATAGCCGGTGGCACCGAACAGCACGATATCGGGCATGGAATCCTCGGTCGGAAATCCGGAAGGCAAACAATGAAATACGGCGTGTATACCGCCAAAGGGCCAAGGTAGCGGAACGGTGGTCGCAGCGGCAAGGGGCTGCTATAACCCGCCTCCGGGCCTGCCAACCGCGTCACGCCAGGCCCGGCGAATCCTCCCTCCTGCCGGAAATGCCCCGATGTCCGTCCTCTCCCGCCTGCGCCTGCCCTATGCCCGCTCCGCCGTCACCGACGACCTGTCGGCGGTGACCAGCCGCGATTCCCGCGAAGTCCGCGCCGGCGATGCCGGGCTGGCGGCCGACGCCGCCGAGCGCATCTGGCAGCGCACCGAGGCGCTGTACCGTACCGGCGAGAACCCGGGCATCTCGCTGTGCGTGCGCTACCGCGGCCAGGTGATCCTCAACCGCGCCATCGGCCACGCGCGCGGCAACGGGCCGGACGACGACGCGTACGCGGAAAAAATCCCGATGCAGGTCGACACGCCGGTCTGCCTGTTTTCCGCATCGAAGGCAGTGACGGCGATGCTGGTGCACTGGCTGGCGCAGGAAGGAAA
>JBKHWA010000170.1:0-11275 GCA_046566765.1 Gammaproteobacteria bacterium | reverse complement strand
GAAGGCCGGCGAGTGGTTCCGGCGGGGTCTTCTGCTCATGTCTTGCTCCTTCTGGGCGGGGCATATCATGCCCCTGCGGAGCAGGGAATCCACTTAGCGGGCTGTTCAGATTCCTGGGGCCACTTCTGCTCGCGCGCCAGTTCGAGATCCTTCTGCACGCCGTCGAGGTGGGTCGCCATGCTGCCGACCGACTGCATCAGGTCGCCGATCTCGTCGCGGCCGTCGACGGCCGGCGGTGGCGCCAGCGCGCCGCCGGCCGCCACCGCGCCAACCCAGTCGCGCAGCCCGCGCAATCGCGCCACCACGATGCGATCGATCACCAGCTCGGCAACCACCGGCGCCAGCAGCACGATGACGGCCAGCACCAGCGCCACCATCGCCAGCGTCTCCTGCGCCTGCGCCCGGATATCGCGCGGCACGTCGACGCGACCCACCTGCACCGTGTCGCCATCGAGATCGTCGATGCGGAAATATCCGGCAGCCTGCTGTTCGCTGGTGAAATCGACCCAGACCGACGCGGGCTGGTCGTCCGCGGCGGCAGCGGCCGGCAGGAACGCCAGGTCGCGACGCAGCATCAGTGCCAGCCGTGCCGCCAGCGCATCGTCGAGTGCGCGTGCCAGCACGATGTCGCCGCGACTGGCCGCCCGCCCGGTCATCGGGTGTACCGCGTGGATCGCCACGATCTCGGCACCAGCCGCGGTCCGCACCACGGTGGCCAGCACATCCTTGCCGGACGCGCGCAGCGCGCGCTGCAGTTGCCGCAGCATCGCCGGGTAATCGGCCGGCAGTTCGGCCATGCCGCCGGTGGCCGCGTCGTAGGCCGCGGCCATGCGCACGTCGCCACCGCGATCAATCACCGCGATCCGCGCCACGCCCAGTCCGCTGAAGGTGACCGGTGCCAGGTAGGTGGTGGCGAAGTTGCCGGCACGCGCCGGGGCGCCCAGCGCATCGTGCAGTTCGTCCCAGTTGCCCCAGTCGGCTGCACTGGCGGCCAGCGATTGCGCCTCGGCGTGCAGCGCATTGCGCGCCCGTTCGGCCTCGGCACGCACCACGTCCTGCTCGACCTCGCGGTAACCGTCGAGCACCAGCCGGTCCACCGCCACATAGATGACGAAACCGAAAAACAACGCCGCCGCGGCGACGGCCAGGAACACCCGCGTACGCAACTGCATGCCGTTATGCCTCTCCTACTTCGCGTCCAGTGCCAGCCGGCTGGGCACCGGCGCATCGGCCGCCTCGTTGCCGGCCGGCAGGATCTCGCCATCGACCACGAACAGGCGCGTCTCCGCCACGCCGGCCGCCAGCAGGCGATCCTTGGCATACTGCGCGCGGTTGCGCGCGAGTTCACGCAACGCGCCGTCATCGATGGTCATGCCGGCCAGCAGTTTTTCTTCCGCTGCCGCCTGTTGCATCGCCACCGGCAGCGGGTTGCCCTGCGCATCGCGCAGCTCGGCCAGCGACTGGCCGGTGCTCTTGCGGTACAGCGCGGCCAGTGCATCGGCGCGCTGGCCGGCACCGAGCGTCACCTCGTCCACCGTCTGGCCACGGCGGAACGGGCTGTCCAGGTACTGGCGCTTGAGCGCGAGTTCCAGCGCCTGGCGCTGCAGCGCCAGGCGGTCACCGCCGGCCGACGCGGTGCCGGTGATCGCCAGCGACAGCATCGGCCGGTCCGCCAGCGCCTGCGCCAGCTTCGCCAGTTTTTCCTCCTCGCCCGTCTCCGGCGCGGCAGTGCCCGGACGGAACGCCAGTTTCCCGGCCTTGTCGTCGTCGCCGCCCAGTCCGCCCAGCGCCGCAAACGGCGAGGTCACCGCCTTGGTGACGAGGTTGCCGAGCGCGGTGAGGATCACCCTGCCGATGCGGAATTTCGGGTCGTCGAGTTCGCCATACGCCGGCACCGAGAGATCGGCATCGCCCTCGCGATCGGTCAGCAGCGCAACGCCGAGTTTCACCGGCAATTTCGTTGCCCGCGGCGCCTCGCGCTTCTCGCCGAGCGCGAGGCCATCGATCAGCACCCGGTTCTTCGAATCGAACTTGCGCTCGGCGATCTTCCAGTCAAGCTCGACGCCCAGTTTGCCGCGCTCCAGCGGGTACGCCAGCCAGGTCACGGTGTACGGCGTCAGCGCGCCGAGGTCGAGGCTGGACAACCGCACGCGCACGTCGGAATAGGTGACGGCCGCCAGCGGGTTGATCTCGCCCTGCACGGTCAGCGGTGCGTACTTGTCGACGGTGCCGGCGAGGTCGACCGTCGCCCGCTTCGCCGGGTCCGACGACAACCCGTCGATACGACCGCCGAAACCGGACAACTGCGCGGCAAACGACAGGTCCGGCGAGGCATCGCGGAAATTCACCGTGTTGTCGCGCAGCACGAAACTGTCGAGGCGCATCGCCATCGGCTTCGCCGCCGGCGCCGGCTGGCCGGTGGCAGCCGGCGCTGCGCCGGCCGGCGCGCCACCTTCCGCCATGAACACCCGCTGCAGGTTGCTGCTGCCGTCGCGGTCGAGCACCACGTCGAGATCGAGGTTGGCCAGCAGCAGGCGCTTCATCGCCAGCCGCGGCACGCGGTCCTCGTACACCAGGCCGTCGATACCCAGTTCGCCCAGCCGCAGCAACTTTGTCTTGCTGACGTCGTCGCGCACCGCCAGCCGCTGCAGGCTGCCCGAGCCCTCCAGGCGCAGGTCGCGCGTGCCGTTGGCCTGTGCCGACACCTTGCCGCGCCAGTTTGCCCGGCCATCGGTGACGGACAACTTGCCGATGCCGGCGAGGTACGGTGAGAACGGCGCCAGCGCCAGCGCATCGAGCACGATGTCCGCGCGCGCGTTACCGGTATCCAGCGCGTATTCACCCTTCGCCTCCAGCCGGCCGCCGGCCGCCAGCACCGCCGAGAAATCGAACGGCAACGGGGCCGGGTCCGGCAGCCGCAGGTTGCGCAACTCGAAATTCACCTGCTCCAGCGCCAGGTCGGCCGCCGGCCGCGTGCTGTTGTCGACCAGGTGCAGCCGGTAGTCGCGGAGGGCGGCGCGCGCCAGGGTGATTTTCCAGGGTGGGGTCGATGCTGCCGGTTGCGCAGCAGCCGGCCCACTCGCCAGCGGTGCAGATGCCGATGCCGGCGCGGCCTGCGCATCCGCAACGGCCGGCGCGGCGGCTGCCCCCGGTGGCGGCAGCAAGGCGCGCTGGATATTGGTGCTGCCGTCGGCAGCGATCACCGCCTCGACGCGGCCACCGCGCGTTTCCAGCAGGTTGATCGATGCCGTCGACTTCACCAGGTCGGCGACGATGCCGCTGGCCAGCGTCTGCTCGAAGGCAAACAGCGGGTTGCCGTCGGCATCGGTGATTTCCAGCTGGTCGATCGACGCCTGGCCGTCGGTCACCTGCAGCACGCTCTGCGTGCCGGAAAAATCGGCCAGGTAATCGATGCGCACGTTCATCTTCCCGGACGGCAACGCGAATGCGAACTGCGACTGCACGTACTCGTACGCAGCCCTGAGGCCGAAGTCGTCCAGTTGCAGCCGGCCCTGCGAACGCAGCGGCTGCAGCGACAGGTCGCCGCGCCAGCCGACGGTGCCGCCGGAGCCGATCGACGCCTTGATGTCGTACGGCGCCTCCCGGTCCGGCCGCGAGGTGAGGTCGTCCATGGCGAGGTTGATCGGTCGCAGCCAGTTCTCGAACACCGGCACGTGGGTGTGGTCGACAAAGTGGAAGGCCGCGTCGTTGAGCGCGGTGTGATGGACCAGGAAGTTGACCGGCGGACCATCGTCCGCTGCCGGCACATCGCCCGCCGCCGCTTTGGCGGCCGCCGCCCGTTCGGCCAGGCGATCGGCCAGCGCCGAGAAATTGAAGCGGTCGGGACCGATGCGCTCGACGTGCACCACCAGGCCGTCGAGCCGGAACTCGTCGAGCACCACCATCGCCCGCACCAGCGTCTGCGCCTGCAGGTCGACATGCAGTTCGCGGAACGACACCAGCGAACGGCCGCCCGGATCGCGCAACTCCAGTGCCTGCACGGTGACCGCCAGCAGCCAGGGATTGACCTTCACCTCGCCGATGGCGAGCTCATGGCCGAATTCCTCGCGCACGTATCTCACCGCGTAGTCGCGCAACAGGCCGGGAGCGGCCAGCCAGGCGACCACGCACAGCAGCAGCCACAGCGCGAACAGCGCGGCGACGATGCGGGTGGCGCGACGGCGACGGGGGTTGGCGGTGAGCGCCGTCCTGACTTGTCCGAGATCCATGGAGACTGGTGTCCTGGGGCCCTGCAGAGGAGCCCTGGTGGCGGCAGTTAGGGCGGTGGCAGCCGCCAGCGCGACCGCTGGGCCTGCCCGCCGGATTGGCGGCGGGCGTGACAAAGCCGGCAAATTCTAGCAGCGCCCCTTTGCGGGGAGTCAGCCGTTTGGTATGAAGTGTCGCGCCATTACAGGACAAGGCCGGCCGTCATGACGCGCCCGGCCCCGCACGCACCTACCCGCTGAAAGGAATCCTGCCATGCAGCCCTCGCCCTACATCCGCCTGATCCGCCGCACCGCGCTGCTGCTCGGCCTGCTGCTCACCGTCCCGGCCGCCCTCGCCCAGGGCCCCGTCACCCTGCTGATCTGGGATGAGTTCCTGTCGCCGAAGGTGGTGAACGCGCTGAAAAACCGCCACGGGATCGAGGTGCGACAGATCACCTTCACCAGTGCCGAGGAGCGGGACGAACTGCTGGCGAAGAACGCCGGCAAGGTCGACCTGGTGGTAGCCGACACCACCTCGCTCGGCATCTACCGGGCGCGCGGCATCCTCGAGCGCATCGACGGCCAGAAGATTCCCAACCTGAAGCACGTGCTGACCCGCTGGCAGAGCGACGGCGACCACGCCGTGCCCTACCTGTGGGGACAGACCGGCATCGCCTGGCGTACCGACCTGGTCAAGCAGCCGATCACCACCTACGCCCAGTTGCTGGCGCTGGCCAGGCGCAGCCCCGGCAAGGTCAGCCTGCTCGACGATGCGCACGAGGCACTGATGGCAATCCGTTACGCCAACGGCCTGCTGGAGCCGATGCGTAATGCCGCCGATGTCCAGGCCGCGGAAAAGCTTCTGAAGGCGAACCGGGCGAACGTGCAGATCGTCGGCTCCATCCTCGACGAAACCGCGCCGCTGGCGACCGGCAAGGTCATCGCCGCCCAGGCCTACAACGGCGATGTCGCCTTCCTGCGCGACAACCTCAAGGTGCCGCTCGCCTTCGCCACCCCGAGCCCGGGCTGCATGATCTGGCAGGAAAACTTCATGCTGCTGAAGAACGCGCCGAACAAGGCGGTGGCGTACGAGTTCCTCAACCAGATCAACGACGCCACGCTGGCGGCACGCAACGCCACCGAGGTGCGCTACGCCACGTCCAACGCGCTGGCGGTGAGCAAGCTCGACCCGGAATTCCGCGACGACCCGATCATCAAGCCGACCTTCGACGGCCTGGAAAAGTGCTACTTCTACCCGGTGTTCAACGGCGCCACCCAGCAGGCGCTGGACGCGGTGGAACTCTAGGACCCGGCCACATCGCGCGAAGGCCGGCGCCACGCACGCCGGCCTCTATCTCGCCACCTGCCAGGATCTCCGGTCTCGGCAAGTGCGTACCCGGACGACGATGAACCGCAGCGGCGGCCGGCGCTAGCGTCCCTGGCATTCCATTACCCGACAGGGATGCCGCCATGAAATTCACCCGCCTCGCCGCCACCCTGTGCACCGCGCTGTTCCTGTTGCCCGCCATCGCGCCGGCCGCCGGCGAACGCCAGCTGACGATCATCAACTGGGAGGAATTCCTGGACCCGGTCGCGATCGCCGCCTTCGAGAAACGCGAAGGCGCGAAGGTCGTCCAGGTTCACTTCTCCACCGTCGAGGAAAGCCTCGCGCTGTCGGCAAAAAATATCGGCAAGGCCGACATCGTCGTCGGCGGCATGGTGGTGACCGAACAGCTGAAGGCAAAAAGCCTGCTGCAGAAGCTTGATCGCAGCAAGCTGCCCAATCTCAGGCATTCGCTGCCGCAGTTCCGGGCCGACCCGGACTACGTGGCACCGTACCTGTGGGGCTATACCGGTCTGGCCTGGCGTACCGACAAGCTGAAGGAGCCGGTCGACACCTACGGCAAGCTGCTCGATCTCGCCCGCAAGAACCCGGGCAAGGTCATGCTCACCGACGACAGCATGGAGTTCGCGCACGCCGTGCTGATGATGTACGGCAAGCCACCCTACAACCACGACGACCTCGCCGCCGTGAAGGAAGCGCTGGCGAAATACCAGGCGGAAGGCGCGAAGTTGTTCCGCATACAGGAATCGGTCTACGACAAGAGCTGGCCGCTGGCATCCGGCGAGGCAATCGCCGGGCAGGTATACAACGGCGACATCCACTTCCACCGCGAAGACAGCCAGGCACCGCTGGCATACGCCCAGCCGAAGGAAGGCTGCTTCTACTGGCAGGAAAACATGATGCTGCTGGCAAAGGCGCCGCAGCCGGAGCTGGCACTGGCCTTCATCAACTACATCAACGGCGGCAAGGTGGCAGCGCGCAACGCCGAATCGTCGAACTTCGCCTCGGCAAACCCGATGGCAACCCAGTTCTACAGCAAGGCATTCCTCGACAACCCGTACGTGCTGCCGAAACTGGAAGGCACCGCCAACTGCCGGGTGAACAAGCCGCTGTCGCCCGCCACCCAGAAATTCATCGACGGGCTGAAGCCGACCGGCGTAAACCGCTCCTGATCGCGGACGCGGAACGGAAAAAAAGGCCGGGCAATGCCCGGCCTTTTTGCTGCTGCGGACGCCGCGGATCAGGCCATGTGCACGCGGATGCGTTTCGCACCCCAGTCGCCGGGCAGCTCCTCGTAGATGCCATCGACCGCGGTGCCGCAGTGTGCACAGGATCCCTGCGGATCGAGTTTCCAGTCGCCCAGGCGGTACCAGTCGCGCTCGATGACGCGGCCGCCGCAGCCGTGGCAATACGTGCTGCCGCCGTCGGCATCGTGCACGTTGCCGGTATAGGCATGGCGCACGCCGTTCTGCCTGGCGATGCGCCGGGCCAGTTGCAGCGTCGATGCCGGCGTCGCGCCGATGTCGCGCATCTTGTAGTCGGGATGGAAGCCGGTGAAGTGCATCGGCACGTCCGGGCCGAGGTTATCCACCACCCACTGCGTCATCGCCTGCAGCTCGGCCTCGGAATCGTTGAGGCCCGGGATCAGCAACGTGGTGAGTTCCAGCCAGACCTTCGTTTCCTTCTTCAGCCAGACCAGCGTCTCCAGCACCGGCTGCAGGTGCGCGCCGGTGACCTTGTAGTAGAAGTCGTCGGTGAAGCCCTTGAGGTCGACGTTGGCGGCATCCATGTGCGCGAAGAATTCCGCGCGCGGTTCGGCGCAGACATAGCCGGCAGTCACCGCCACGTTCTTGACGCCGCGCGCATGGCAGGCCTGCGCCACGTCGATGGCGTACTCGTGGAAGATCACCGGGTCATTGTAGGTGTAGGCGACGCTCTTCGCGCCGGAGCGCACCGCCGCGTCGGCAATCGCCTGCGGGCTGGCCTGGTCCATCAGCCGGTCCATCTCGCGCGATTTCGAGATGTCCCAGTTCTGGCAGAACTTGCAGGCGAGGTTGCAGCCCGCCGTGCCGAACGACAGCACCGAGCTGCCGGGCAGGAAGTGGTTGAGCGGCTTTTTCTCGATCGGGTCCAGCGCAAAACCGCTGGAGCGGCCGTACGTGGTCAACACGATGGCGTCGTCGAGGCGGCCACGCACGAAACACAATCCGCGCTGGCCTTCGTTGAGTTTGCAGGCGCGCGGGCAGACATCGCACTGCAGGCGGCCGTCGTCGAGACGGTGCCAGTACTTCGTGGCGACCACCGCCGGGTCGTGGCGATCGATCGGTGCCTGGCCGGAGCCGGAAACTGCTTCGTTCATCTTCCTTCGGCCCCGCGGGCCGTGCTGGTTGCGACAGACGGTAGATGGGGGCGTCGCCGGGTTTTTCAACCGGCAGCCACCGCCGTTGAAAACGCGGCCGGATCCCCCATATCGTCGGACAGTAGCCCGACGCCAACGGCGAGGAAATCATGGAAATCCACGGCAACCGCACTCCCGGGGACATCCGCCCGCCCGCCGTGGCCGGCATGTTCTACCCGGCACAGCGCGAGGAATTGCGCGCCACCGTCGACCACCTGCTGGGCGACGGCTGTGTCGAGGACGAATCGCGGGTGTGCCCGAAGGCACTGATCGTGCCGCACGCGGGCTACGTATATTCCGGTGCCGTTGCCGCCGAGGCCTACGCCCAGTTGTGCGCGCATCGCGCCCGGATCCATCGCGTCGTGCTGCTGGGGCCGTCGCACCGCGTCGGCTTCCACGGCCTTGCCGTCAGCAGCGCCACCGCGTGGCGCACGCCGCTGGGCGACGTGCCGCTGGATGTCGACGGCGCACGGCAACTGGCAACGTTGCCGCAGGTGCAGTCACTCGACCGCGCGCACGCCGGCGAGCACAGCCTCGAGGTGCAACTGCCCTTCCTGCAACGCGTGCTCGGCGATTTCCGGTTGCTGCCGATCGTGGTCGGCTCCGCTTCGCCGGCGGAAGTAGCCGAGGTGCTGGAGCGTTTCTGGTACGACGAGGGCACGCTGTTCGTCGTTAGCTCCGATCTCACCCATTACCTCGACTACGACACCGCGCAACGGGTCGATCGCGTCACCTGCCAGGCGATCGAGAACCTGGCCGGCGAAATGATCGCCGACGAGCAGGCCTGCGGGCACGACCCGCTGAAAGGCCTGCTGCTGGCGGCACGTCGCCATCACCTGCAACCGGTGACGCTGAAACTGTGCAATTCCGGCGACACCGCCGGCGACAAGCGTCGCGTCGTCGGCTACGGCGCCTGGGCGTTCTATCCGCAGGTGATGAACCGGTGAGCGGGCAACTCGCCGCCGCCGACCGTGCCACGCTGCTCAAGGTCGCGCGCGACGCCATCGCCCACGGCCTGCAACACGGGCGCGCACCCGCCGTCGATCCGCAGTACTATTCGCCGGCGCTGCGTGAACATGGCGCCGCCTTCGTGACGCTGGAAATCGGCGACGACCTGCGCGGCTGCATCGGCACGCTGGAGGCGCGCCGGCCGCTGGTGGTCGATGTCGCCCAGAATGCCTTTGCGGCGGCCTTCCGCGATACGCGCTTCCCGCCGCTGACCGCGCGCGAGGCGCCGTTGCTGTCGCTGCACATTTCCGTGCTGTCGGCGCCGGTGCCGCTGCCGGTACGCGATGCCGCCGACCTGTTGGCGAAGTTGCGGCCCGGCGTCGACGGCCTGGTGATCAGCGAGGGCGCCCGCCGCGCCACGTTCCTGCCGAGCGTGTGGGAGCAACTGCCTGAACCGCGGGAATTTCTCGCCCACCTGCTGCGCAAGGGCGGCTGGCCGGCCGGCTACTGGAGCCCGCAGATGCGGGTGGAACGCTACGGCAGCGAAACGTTCTGAGCAGCGCTGGCCGGCGGCGGCCATCCCGCTATACTCGCCGCCCATGAACCCGATCGATTTCATCCTGCACGTCGACACCCATCTCAAGGACCTGATCCTCACCTACGGCCTGTGGGTGTACGCGATCCTGTTCCTGATCGTTTTCTGCGAGACCGGCCTCGTCGTCACGCCGTTCCTGCCGGGCGACTCGCTGCTGTTCGCCGCCGGCGCGCTGGCCGCACTCGGTCTGCTCGATCCCTGGCTGGTCTCCGGGCTGATCATCATCGCGGCGTTCTGCGGCGACAACGTCAACTACTGGCTGGGACGCAAGATCGGGCCGCGGGTATTCGATCGCGACGACTCGCTGTTCTTCCGGCGCAGTTACCTCGAGAAAACCGAGCAGTACTACAACAGGTACGGCTCGCGCACGGTGATCATCGCCCGCTTCGTGCCGATCGTGCGCACCTTCGCCCCGTTCGTGGCCGGCATCGGCCGCATGCCTTACCCGCGCTACATCGGCTTCAGCGCCCTCGGCTCGCTGCTGTGGGTCGTCGTCTGCGTCGGTGCCGGCTGGTTTTTCGGCAACCTGCCGCTGGTGCGCGACAACTTCACCCTCGTCGTGCTCGGCATCATCGGCGTGTCGGTGCTGCCGGCCGTCGTCGAGGTGATCCGCCACCGCCGGGCCGCGGCCGGCAACGGCTGATCCGCAACCGGCCTTCCCGGCGCGGCCGCGGAACGCCCGCGGCTTGACCGCCATCAATGCCCGACGCCCGCTGCCTGCGGGAACCTAGCGGCGTTGAGCCTGCCAGCCGCGGTGAACGTCATGCGCCCGTTGCCCTGTTTCCTGATGCTGCTGGTCGTCGCCACGCTGCCCCTGGCCGCCACCGCCCGCGACGCGCAGCCGCTGGCGACGCCCGATCCCGCCACCATCGTCTACCCGGCCGGTGCGCCGCCCACCGCGGCGGAAATCGCGCTCGGCAAAACGCTTTTCTTCGACACCCGGCTGTCGCGCAACCGCACCCAGAGTTGCGCCACCTGCCACAACCCGGCACTCGGCTTCGGCGACGGCGTGGCGCTCGGGAAGGGCGCTGAAGGCAACCGGCTCGGTCGCAACACGCCACCGCTGTACAACCTCGCGTGGAACCCGACGTTCTTCCACGACGGCCGCAGCCCGTCGCTGGAAGCACAGGCGCTGAACCCGATCGAATCGGACCAGGAGATGAACATCCCGCTGGACCTGCTGATCGAGCGGCTTTCAGCGGTGGACTGGTACCGGCAGCAGTTCCACGCGATATACGGCAGCGAGCAGATCACGCCGGCGATGATCGGCAGCGCGCTGGCATCGTTCGAACGCACGCTGGTCAGCCGCAACTCGCCGTTCGACCGCTACCTCGGCGGCGATGAAACCGCGATGAGCGAGTCGGCGAAGCGCGGGCTGAAGATCTTCAAGGGCGCGGCCTGGTGCTCGTCCTGCCACGACGGCGCCAATTTCACCGACAACGGGTTCCACAACATCGGCGTGAAGACCACCGATCCCGGGCGCGGCAGATTCGCGCCGGACCAGCCGCGGATGCAGGGCGCATTCAAGACGCCGGGACTGCGCAACGTCGAACTGACCGCGCCCTACATGCACGACGGCTCGCAGCGGACGCTGGAAGACGTGATGCAGTTCTACAACCGCGGCGGCGACGACAGGAAGCGGCGCGATCCGCTCATCCGCGAGCTGGACCTTTCGAAGCAGGACATCGCCGACCTGGTCGCGTTCATGAAGGCGCTGACCGACCCGGTGGTGGTCGAGGTGCCGGAGATCCCGTAGGCGGCAGCAGGGGCACCGGTTGCCGCCC
>JBKHWA010000169.1:0-46696 GCA_046566765.1 Gammaproteobacteria bacterium | reverse complement strand
TTCATCGCGTTGGCTTCCAGCTGGCGGATGCGCTCGGCCGACACGCCGTACTGGTCGGCCAGGTCCTGCAGCGTCGCCTTGTCGTCCTCGCGCAGCCAGCGGCGCTCGAGGATGTCGCGCGAGCGGGCGTCCAGCGTCGCCAGCGCGCCATGCAGCCGCGACGAGGTGTCCTGCTCGCTGTCCTCGCGCTCCAGGGTGATCGCCGGATCGGCATCGGCAGCGACCAGGTACTGCGCGGGCGCCGGCGGCGCGTCGTCGTCATCGTCGGCCTGGATGTCGAAGCTGGTGTCGTGCGAGTAGAGGCGACCCTCCATCTCCCGCACCTGCTCGACCGGGACGTTGAGGTCTTTCGCTACCTGCTCGGCCTCGGCCTGCGTCATCCGGCCGACACGCTTCTTGGCGCCGCGCAGGTTGAAGAACAACTTGCGCTGGGCCTTGGTGGTGGCGACCTTGACGATGCGCCAGTTGCGCAGCACGTACTCGTGGATTTCCGCCTTGATCCAGTGGACGGCGAACGACACCAGCCGCACGCCCACTTCCGGATCGAAGCGCTTCACCGCCTTCATCAGGCCGACGTTGCCTTCCTGGATCAGGTCGGCGGTGGGCAGGCCGTAGCCGGTGTAGCCGCGGGCCACGTGCACCACGAAGCGCAGGTGCGACAGCACCAGGCTGCGGGCGGCGTCCAGGTCTTCCTGGTCGCGGTAACGACGGGCCAGCGCCTGCTCCTGCTCGCTGGTGAGCATCGGCACGCTGTTCACCGCGTGGGTGTACGCCTCCAGGCTCGCGCCCGGGACGTTGAGCGACGGGATGGCCACCGCAGGCATCGCCAGGCTGGTGGTCAGGGTCGGGGTCGACGTAGTTTCAGCACGCATGGTGTGGAACCTCCTCGAAGACGGCGCGATTCTAGCACTCGGGCCGTTCGAGTGCTAAACCGCCCGGAAGTTCCCGGAACAATCCCTTTCAAATCATGGGGTTGTGCGACATTTCAGAGGGTCTCTCCGCCCCGCAGGTGGCGACCGACGGCCAGCCAGGCCCCGGCGACGCCCAGCACGGCGCCGATGGCGACCAGTTCCAGCGAGCCGGCGACGCCCAGCCCGTGCAGTTGCCAGGCCGAACCGTAGAGCCCGGCCAACCGGGTCACCGGCCCGTCGACCCAGAAGACCAGGCCACCAACCAGCAGCGCCGCCAGCAGGCCACCGGCCAGCCCGCACCACAGGCCCGTATAAAGGAAAGGCCGGCGCACAAAGGCGTCGGTCGCACCCACCAGCCGGGAAACGACGATCTCGTCCCGGCGGTTCTCCACCGCCAGCCGGATGGTGTTCACCACCACCAGCAGCACCGCCAGCACGAACGCCGCGCCCAGCGCCTGCGCCAGCCGCTCGCCGATATCGAGGATGGCGCGCAGCTTCTGCAGCCACGCGCTGTCGAGCTGGGCGATGTCGACCGCCTTCTCTGCCGCCAGCGCCGACCGCAGCGGCTCGGCCGCCGCCACGTCCTTCGGCTGCACGACGATCACGCCGGGCAACGGGTTGCCCTCGACCAGGTCCAGCGCGTCGGCATAACCGGACTGCGCGCGGAATTCCGCCAGCGCCTGCTCGCGGGTAATCACCTGCACGCGCGACACATCATCACGACGACCGATGCGGGCAGCGAGTTCGCGCTGCGCCTTTTCCTCGACATCCAGCTTCAGGAACAGCGACACCTGCGCCTGGCCCTCGACCGTGCCGGCCATCGCCCGCAAATTGTCGAGCACCACGTACAGCACCGCCGGCAGGCTCAGCGCCACCGCCAGCACCAGCACCGTTAGCAGCGAGGCCAGCGGCGTGGCGCGCAGGCGCTGCAGCGCATCGCGCGCGCTCAGCCGGTGGTGGCGCAACGCGCCGTCAAGGCGATCGCGCCAGCCGACGCGCAGCGCCGAGGCACCGCCGCTGCGCGGCGACGGATTGTTGCGCGCCGGCGCGCTGCGCTCAGCCGACATGACCGTCATCCCTTACCAGTTCGCCGGCACGTAACGTGAGCAGGCGATGGCGATAGCGGGCGATCAGCGCGAGATCGTGGGTGGCGATCAGCACCGTGGTGCCCACCTGCGCGAACTCGCCGAAAATATCCATGATCTCCGCCGCGAGTTGCGGATCGAGGTTGCCGGTGGGCTCGTCGGCGAGGATCACCGGCGGCCGGTTCACCACCGCGCGGGCAATGCCGACGCGCTGCTGTTCGCCACCGGAGAGATTGAGCGGATTCTGGTTTTCCTTGCCCAGCAGGCCAACCTTGTCGAGCGCGGCGCGCACGCGGCGGGCGACGTCTTCCTGGCGAAAGCCAGCCACCACCAGCGGCAGCGCGACATTGTCGAATACGCTGCGGTCGAACAGCAGGTGGTGGTTCTGGTGGACCATGCCGATGCCGCGCCGCAAAGCGGGAATATCGCGGCGCGACGCCCGCCCCAGGTCCAGCCCGTTGACGCTGACCGTGCCGCTGGTGGCGCGATCCATCGCCAGGATCAGCTTGAGCACGGTGGACTTGCCGGCACCGGAATGGCCGGTGAGGAACGTCATCTCGCCGGGCGGCAGCGTGAACGAGACGCCGCGCAGCGCCTCGTGCCCGTTGTCGTACTTCTTGCCGACGCGATCGAAAACAATCATCGCCGGTCAGTCCGTCGCGAACAGTGCATCAACGAATTCGCGGGCGCGGAACACCCGCAGGTCGTCGATCTTCTCGCCGACGCCGATGTAGCGGATGGGAATGCCGAATTTCTCGGCCAGCGCGAACACGATGCCGCCCTTGGCGGTGCCGTCGAGCTTGGTGACGACCAGGCCGGTGACACCGACCGCCTCGTGGAATTCGCGCACCTGGTTGATCGCGTTCTGGCCGGTGCCGGCGTCGAGCACCAGCAACACCTCGTGCGGCGCCGACGGATCGAGCTTGGCCATCACCCGCTTCACCTTGCGCAACTCGTCCATCAGGCCGGACTTGTTCTGCAGGCGGCCGGCGGTGTCGGCGATCAGCACCTCGGCGCCGCGCGACTGTGCCGCCGCCAGCGCATCGAAGCACACGCTCGCCGAATCGGCGCCGGTGTGCTGGGCGATCACCGGCACGCTGTTGCGCTCGCCCCACACCTGCAATTGCTCGACCGCGGCGGCGCGGAAGGTGTCGCCGGCGGCGAGCAACACGTGGCGGCCTTCCGCCAGCTGCTTCTTCGCCAGCTTGCCGATGGTGGTGGTCTTGCCGACACCGTTGACGCCGACCACCAGCACCACGAACGGTTTGCGCGCGTTGTCGATCGCCAGCGGCGCCTCGACCGGCGCCAGCAACGCGGCGAGTTCCTGCTTGAGGGCCTCGTACAACGCATCGGCGTCGATCAGTTCCTTGCGGCTGACGCGGCCGGTGAGGTTGTCGATGATGCGGCGGGTGGCATCGACGCCGACGTCGGCCACCAGCAATTGCGTCTCGATTTCCTCGAAGATCTCGTCGTCGATTTCCTTCTTGCCGACCAGCACGTTGACGATGCCGGTGGCCAGCAGCGCACGGGTCTTGGCCAGCCCGGACTTCATGCGTCCGAAGAACCCGCCGGCAGCGTTGTCGGCCGCCGCGGCGGCGGAGGGGGCAACCGGCTGGGCGGCGGAGGGGGACTGCTCGGGAGGCGTCATGGGCTGGACCGGTTGGACGACGGGAAACGCGCGGCCGGAAAACGCACGGCAATGCGACGCGTTTCGCGGGTGATCTGGCGGGTCGCTATCGTATCATTGCCCGCCATGCCCATCACGCCGACTCTCCCCGCCATGTCACGCCTGTTCTCCTCTTCGCCGCGGCTGGCCAGGATGCAGCTCGTCCTGCTTTCTGCCCTGCTGCTCGCTGTTGCCGGCATTGCCGCGGCCGGCGCGCCCGCCGAGGAGCGGTCGCTACCGAACGGGCTGCGCATCATCGTGCAGGAAGACCACCGGGCGCCGGTGGTGATGGTCCAGGTCTGGTATCGCGTCGGCGCCACCCACGAGCCGCCCGGGCTCACCGGCATATCGCACGTGCTCGAGCACATGATGTTCAAGGGCACGCCGGACGTCGGCCCCGGCGAACTGGCCAGGCTGGTCAGTCGCTTCGGCGGCGACCACAACGCGTTCACCAGCGCGCACTACACCGGCTATTACCAGTACTACGACAAGTCGCGGCTGCCGCTGGCGATGGCGCTGGAAGCCGATCGCATGCGGCACCTGGTGATCGACGAGAACGAGTTCCGCAAGGAGATCGAGGTGGTGCGCGAAGAGCGGCGGATGCGCGTCGAGGACAACCCCACCTCCACGGCGTGGGAAAAGATGCGCGCCGTCGCCCATCTCGGTTCGCCCTCCGGGCAACCGGTGATCGGCTGGCCACAGGACCTCGACAACATCACCGTCACTCACCTGCGCGACTGGTACGACACCTGGTACGCGCCGAACAACGCCATCCTGGTGGTGGTCGGCGATGTCGTCGCTGCCGAGGTGTTCCAGCTGGCGGAACGGCAATTCGGCTCGCTGAAGTCGCGTCGCATCCCGCCGGCGACGTTGCCCCGCACGCCCGAGGATCCCGGCCTGCGCGAGATGACGTTGCCGGTGAACACCCGCGTGCCGACGCTGGCGATGTCGTGGAACGTGCCCAGCCTGGCCACCGCCGACAACAGCAACGATCCGTGGGCACTCGCCGTGCTGGCCGGTGTGCTCGACGGCGGCATGAGCGCGCGCATGGAGAAGGAACTGGTGCGCAAGCGCAAGGTCGCCGCCTCGGTCGGCGCCGGTTACAACGCACTCGACCGCGGCGACACGCTGTTCAACCTCAGCATCGTGCCCGCCAACGGCAAGACGCTGGACGACGTGCGCAAGGCCGCGCGCGAGATCATTGCCGGCCTGCGCGACAAGCCGCCGGCGGCCGACGAGATGGCGCGGGTGAAGGCCGGCGTGGTTGCCGCCATGGTTTACCAGCAGGATTCGCTGTCGGGCCAGGCCAACCTGATCGGCGCACTGGCGAGCATGGGCTTCGACTGGCGCCTCAAGGACCAGTGGGCAGACAACATCCGCAAGGTGACGGCCGCCGACGTGCAGCGTGTCGCGCGCACCTGGCTGGTGGACGAGCGCCTGACCGTCGCCCGTATCGTTCCCGCCGAATCCGCCGCGAAGGGACGCTGACATGCTGCGCAAGATTGCCCGCGACAACACCACCATCGCGCTGCTCGTCGCGCTGTTGCTGCTCGGCCTGTTCGTCGCCTGGCAGGTCACGCGGCTGTCGGGCAGCGGCACCAGCACCCACCTCAGCATTGCCTCCGCCGTCACCGGCTCGTCCGGCGTGCCGGCCACCGTCGCCGCACTCGAAGGCACCGCGGTGAGCCGGCCGCGGCTGCCGCTGCAACGCTGGCAAACCAGCAACGGGGCGCGCGTGTACTTCGTCCAGGCCCCGGAACTGCCGATGCTGGACGTACGTGTACTTTTCGACGCCGGTTCCGCGCGCGACGGCCTCGACCCCGGGCTGGCGCGCCTGACCGCGGCAATGATCGGCGAGGGCACGCCGACGCACTCGGTCGACGAGATCAACGAGGGATTCGAGGCCGTCGGCGCCGAATTCAGCGCGACCTCCTACCGCGACATGGCCGTCGTCGAGTTGCGCTCGCTCACCGCGCCCGAACTGCTGGCACCCGCGCTGGCGTTGTTCACCGACGTCGTTGCCCACCCGTCGTTTCCCGGCGAGGAAGTGGAGCGCATTCGTGGCCAGATGCTGGTCGGCCTTGAGCGGGACGAGGAGGAACCGGCGACGATCGCCGCGCGCTCGTTCATGGCAGCGCTGTACATGGTCCACCCCTACGCGATGCCGCCGGAAGGCACCGTCGCCAGCGTCAGGGGCATCCGCGCCGAGGACTTGCGGAATTTCCACCAGCGCTACTACACCGCGCGCAACGCCGTCATCGCCATTGCCGGCGCAGTGGACCGCGCGCAGGCCACGCAAATTGCCGAGATGTTTTCCACCGCGCTCGCCGCCGGCACACCGGCGCCCGAGTTACCGGTGCCGCCGGCCCCGACGGGTGGCAACTTCCACGTCAAGTTCGATTCGAAGCAGACACACATTCTCATCGGCCTGCCGGCAATCCGCCGCAACGACCCGGACGAAGCGGCGCTCGACATCGCCAACCAGGTGCTCGGCGGCGATGGCCTCACCTCGCTGCTCGGCGAGGAAATCCGCAACAAGCGCGGCCTCGCCTATTCCGCCGGCAGCAGCTTCCGTGCCATGCGCTCGGTCGGTCCGTTCTCCATCCAGATGCAGACCCGCAACGATGCCGCCGGCGAAGCGCTCGGCGTGTCGCTGGAGACCGTGCGGCAATTCGCGAAGACCGGCCCGACGCCGCAACAACTCGAGGACGCGCGCCGGCAGCTGGTCGGCAGTTACCCGCTGCAGCTTGCCGGCAACCATTCCATCGTCAGCACGCTGGGCACGCTCGGGTTCTATGGACTTCCGGATGACTACCTCGAGCAGCAGCTGGCAAAGATCGAGAAACTTTCCGCCGAGGAAGTCCGCGCCGCGTTTGTGCGCCACGTGCCGGTCGACCGCCTCATGGTGGTGACCCTCGGCCCGGACAAACCGGTGGCGAAAGTCACGCCGCCGAAGCCGGGCGCCGCGACCCGTCCCGCGCAGTAAACCGGCCGTGACCTTGCACCGGCGCCCGCCCGCGGAGCAGAACAGCGTCCAGGTGATCGGTGGCCGCTGGCGCGGTCGCCGCATCCGCTTCCCCGACGGCGAAGGATTGCGACCGACGCCGTCGCGCCTGCGCGAGACGCTGTTCAACTGGCTGGCGCCGACGCTGCGCGATTCGCGCGTGCTCGACCTCTTCGCCGGCAGCGGCGTGCTGGCCATCGAGGCGTTGTCGCGCGGTGCGCGCGAGGCGGTATTGGTCGACGCGTCGCCCGCCGCCTGCGCGCAACTCGATCGCGAACTCGCCGCGCTCGGCGATGCCGAGGCCGTCGTCGTCCGTGCCGACGCACTCGCGTTCCTCGCGCGACACAGCGGCGGGCCGTTCAATCTCGTCTTCCTCGACCCGCCCTACCATCGCGGCCTGCTGGCGCCGGCCATGCAGGCGCTGGAGGCGCGCGGCCTGCTGGCTGCCGGCGCGATGATCTACGTTGAATCGGAAATGACGCCCGGCTACGACATCGTGCCACCGAACTGGCGATTGCATCGCCGGCAGGAAAGCGGACAGGTCTGCTCGTCGCTGTACCAGCGGGAGACGGCATGAACGGCGCCTTCCACGCACCATGGTGGGCCGGCAATCGCCACCTGCAGACGGTATGGGCGCCACTGTTCCGGAAACTCGCCCCCGCGCCGCGGCGACGCGAAAAACTGGCACTGCCCGATGGCGACTTCGTCAACCTCGACTGGGTGGATGCCGGCGACGATCGCGCGCCACTGGTGATCCTGCTGCACGGCCTCGCCGGCAGTGGCGACTCGATCTACATCGTCGGCATGCAGCACGCGTTGCGCGCTGCCGGCATCGGCTCGGTGACGATGATGTTCCGCGGCGCCGGCGGCGAACCCAACCGACTGGCGCGAACCTACCACGGCGGCGACACCGGCGACCTGTCGGCGTTGCTGGCCGTGCTCGCCGGGCGCTTCCCGCAGCGGAAACTCGCCGCCATCGGCTACTCGCTGGGCGGCAACGTGCTGCTGAAATATCTCGGCGAGCGTGGCAGCGATACGTCGCTGGTCGCCGGCGTCTCAGTCTGCGCGCCGCTGCAACTGGCGGCAGCTGCCGACCAGCTCGATGTCGGGCTTGCCCGCATCTATCGCGACCGCCTGTTGCGCGAATTGCTGCACAATCTCGCCGCCAAGGAAGTCGCGCTGCGCAGGAGCGGCAACGCGCCGCAGGCAGACCGGCTGCGGGCGCTGGGAAACCTGTCGACCATCCGCTCGTTCCGCGAATACGACGGCCGCGTGATCGCGCCCCTGCACGGGTTCCGCGACGCCGACGATTACTACGCGCGCTCCTCGGCCCGGCAATTCCTCGGTGCCATCAGGAAATCCGCGCTGGTGGTGCACGCCGTCGACGATCCGTTCATGACGCCCGCCGTGGCGCCACTGGCCGGCGAAGTTGCCGCCAGCGTCGAGCTGGCGGTCTCCGCGCAAGGCGGTCATGTCGGCTTCGTGCAAGGTTCGCCGCGGCAGCCACGTTACTGGCTGGAAGAAGCGATCCCCCGCTGGCTGGAGGAAAAACTGCGCTGATTGCGCCGCGATGCCGTGCTCAGGCCGGGCGGTTTCCCGCCGGCAGCAACGCCGAGGTGATGATCTGCAGCGGGCCCGGCTCACCCGGCGCACGATAGCGAGCCTTGATCTCGGCAAGGTGCGCCAGCGCCTCGCCGCGCACGTAAGGCTCTTCGAGGCAAATGATCTGGTAGATGCCGTAGCGCAGCATCGTTTCCGACAGCAGTCGCTCGTCGCCGGTGTGCGCGGCCGTGGTGTGCAGGAAGGTCGTCCACGACGTCGCCAGCACCCAGAGGTTGAGTACCAGCCCCTGCACTTCCTCTTCGCTCGCCGCGATCAGCCCGGCGGCAATCATCCCCTGGTAGATCGCCTGCGCCTGCTGCACCGAGGCTGCGGCAAACATGCTGTACCGGGCGCGCAACTCCGGCACCTCGGCAAACAACTGCTCGAGGTCGCGATGAAGGAAACGGTACTCCCACAGGCTGCGGAAGATGGCCTCGAAATAGCCCATCTTGTCCTGCCAGGTCATGGCGCGCTCGCGCGGCACGTCGAGCAGGCGCGCCATCTCCTGCTCATAGCGCAGGAACAGTTCGTAGATGATCTCGCCCTTGTTGCGGAAGTGGTAATACAGGTTTCCGGGGCTCATCCCCAGCGCCTGCGCGATGTGGTTGGTGGTGACATTGCGCTCGCCACGCTCGTTGAACAGCCCGAGGCTGGCCAGCAGGATGCGATCACGGGTTTTCGGCGGGGCCGGTCGACTGGCTTGCATGGACAAGAACCTGGCCTGTGCGTTCGTTGACAGTCTAGAGTAATTACTCTAGAAACCCAAGGCGCACGCGCGCAACGCCACGCCGGCGTGATGACAACAACAATCCCGGTGATTCCGCCATGCCGAAAAAACCTTCCACCACTGCCGACACCCCGCGCAGCGATCGCCGCGACTTCCTGCGCGGCGCGCTGGCGATGCCGGCCGCGGTCGGCGTTTCCGTCAGCGCCGCAGCCTGGCTGAGCGGTTGCTCCCGCGAAGCCGCTGTCGCCGATGGCTTCCGCGTGCTGCGCCCGCAGGATATCCCGATGCTGGAAAAGCTCGTGCCGGCCGCCATCGGCAGCAATCTTCCTGCCGATCCCGCCGCACGCGCCGAGGCGATCCGCGCGGCGGTCAAATCCTGGGACCTGCTGATGTACGACACCTCGCCGACGATCCGCGCTGCGTTCATGCCGCTGCTGGACCTGCTGACGATGGGACTGACCCGCGGCCCGTTGTTCGGCGTCTGGAAATCCTGGAGCGACGCCAGCGAGGCCGACGCGGTCGCCGCGCTCGACGACTGGTCGCGCAGCTCCACCGGCTTCATGCGTGGCGCCTACAACGGCTTCACCACGCTCGCCGCCATGTGCTGGTACCTCGAGCCGGCAAACCAGGCCGCGAGCGGCTATCCCGGTCCGCCGCGCAAGATTGCCGGCAACGCCGCCTGACCCGGAGCACGCAGAACATGTCGATGAACGAACTCGAAGTACGCGTTGCCGATCCGTGGCAGGCGGGCCTTGCCGCCGGCTGGAACGTCGTCAATGCCAGCGCGCTGGAAAATGACCTCACCATCGAGGCCGACGTGGTCATCGTCGGCACCGGCGCCGGCGGCGGAACTTCCGCCGAGATTCTTGCCAACGCCGGCCTGCGCGTCGTGATGGTCGAGGAAGGCATCCTCAAGACCTCCGACCAGTTCACGATGAACGAGCGCGAGGCTTACCGCGATCTTTACCAGGACGGCATCGCGCGCGGCACGAAGGACGGTTCCATCGGCATCCTGCAGGGTCGCAGTGTCGGCGGCACCACCACCGTCAACTGGACATCCAGCTTCCGCACGCCGGACCAGACCTTGAACTACTGGGCCGAACGCTTCGGCGTGAAGGGCGCGTCGCCGGAAGAAATGGCGCCCTGGTTCGCGCGCATGGAACAGCGGCTGAACATCCACAAGTGGCCGATGCCACCGAACACCAACAACAACATCCTGCGCAGCGGCTGCGAAAAACTCGGCTACAGCTGGGAAATCATCCCGCGCAACGTCAACGGCTGCTGGAACCTCGGTTATTGCGGGATGGGCTGCCCGACCAACGCCAAGCAATCGATGCTGGTGACGACGCTGCCGGCGGCGCTGGCGAAGGGATCGCAACTCATCTGGCGGCTGCGCGCCGAGCGCGTGGCACTGCAGGGCGATCGCGCCACCGGCGTCGATTGCGTCGCGCTCACCGCCGATGGGCAGGCCACCACCGGCCGCAAGGTTTCCATCCGCGCGAAACACACCGTGCTCGCCGGCGGCGGCATCAACACGCCGGGACTGATGTTGCGCTCGCAGTTGCCCGATCCGAACCGGCGCATCGGCAAGCGAACGTTCCTGCACGTGGTGCCCGGCGTGTTCGCGCAATTCCCCGAAGCAGTCGACCCGTTCTACGGCGCGCCGCAGTCGGTCTACTCCGACCAGTTCCAGTGGGAACAGGTGGCGGACGGCCCGATCGGTTTCAAGCTGGAAGTGATGCCCATGCATCCCGGCCTGTACTCGGCGCTGCTCGGCTCGCACGGCCAGCCGCACGTCGAGGAGATGCGCGCGCTGCCACGCAGCAACGGCATGCTGGCCCTGCTGCGCGATGGCTTCCACGAACAAAGTCCCGGCGGCGACGTCGTGCTGAACGACCTGGGCGCGCCGGTGCTCGACTACCCGGTGAACGATTACATCCTAGAGGGCGCGCGCCGCGCCCACGATGTCATCGTGCAGATCCAGTTCGCCGCCGGCGCCTCCCGCGTGCGGCCGATGACATCCGACCCGCGCTGGTTCGACAACCTCGACGCCGCACGGCAGGCCATCGCCGGCTTCGATTACCGGCCATACCACGTCAAGCTGGCATCGGCGCACGTGATGGGCGGCTCCTGCATGAGCGAGGACGACAAGATCGGCGTCTGCGACAGCCGCGGCCGCGTGCATCGCCTGCGCGACCTGTCGGTGTTCGACGGCTCGCTGTTCCCGACCTCGATCGGTGCCAACCCGCAGTTGTCGATCTACGGCCTGGTTGCCCGCCTGGCCAGCATGCTGGCGGCCGAGTTGAAGCCGGCCTGACCGCGCGCGGCCCGGGCGGCCTGCCCGCCCGCGGCCGGATGCGCTACCATCGCCCGGCCATCCATTTACCGTCGGCAGCCACATGCAGAAACGCGTCGTCTACCCCGGCACCTTCGACCCGATCACCAACGGTCATTGCGACCTCGTCGAGCGCGCGGCGCGCATGTTCGACTACGTGATCGTGGCGGTGGCCGACAGCCAGAAGAAAGGCCCGCTGTTCGCCCTCGACGAGCGCGTCGGCCTTGCCCGCGAGGCGCTTTCGCACCTGCCGAACGTCGAGGTCACCGGCTTCAACAAGTTGCTCGCCCACTTCGTGCGAGACCAGAACGCGAACATCCTGCTGCGCGGCCTGCGCGCGGTGTCCGACTTCGAGTACGAGTTCCAGCTGGCCAACATGAACCGCGCACTGGCGCCGGAAATCGAGACCGTGTTCCTGACACCGGCCGAGCACCTGTCGTTCATCTCGTCCAGCCTGGTGCGCGAAATCGCGATGCTCGGTGGCGATGTGCACCAGTTCGTCCCGGCCAACGTCGTCGAGGCGCTCAAGCGCAAGAAGCGCTGAGCGGGGCGCGACCGTGGCGCTGCGCATCACCGACCAGTGCATCAACTGCGACGTTTGCGAGCCGGCCTGCCCGAACGAGGCCATATACCCGGGCGAGAGGATCTACGTGATCGACCCGGATCGCTGCACCGAGTGCGTTGGCCACTTCGACGAACCGCAGTGCGTCGTGGTGTGCCCCGAGGACTGCATCCCGAAGGACCCGGCGCACGATGAATCGCCGGAGCAGTTGCTGGCCAAGTACCACCGACTTACCGCCAACGGCACACCACGCGCCAATGGCACGCCACGATAGCAAGGCAGTAAAACAACAATAAAAGCTGCCCTCGAGCAGCCGGGAGTTACGTATGCCGACGACACGGATGGTGTTCGCATCGCTGCGCATCGCCTTCGCTTCCTGTTTCCTGCTGCTCGCCGGGCACGCTACCGCTGCCGGCCCGTCCAAGGCCGCGATCGCCAGCGCCCACCCGCTCGCATCGGCTGCCGGCATGGAAGTACTCGCCGCCGGCGGCAATGCCTTCGATGCCGCGGTCGCCGTCGCCGCCGCGCTGGCGGTGGTCGAACCATACGGGTCGGGACTCGGTGGCGGCGGATTCTTCCTGCTGCATGACGAGCGCACCGGCCGGCAGGTCGTGATCGATGCGCGCGAGATGGCGCCGGAGCGTGCCGCGCCGGACATGTACCAGAACAAGAAGGGCGAAGCGGTCAGCGACTGGTCGACCAACGGCCCGGCAGCGGCGGCGATCCCGGGCACCCCGGCGGCGCTGGCGCACGTCGCCGGGCTTTACGGCGTACTGCCACTCGGCGACAGCCTGAAGCCGGCAATCCGGCTGGCGCGCGACGGATTTCCCGCCGACGAACGCTATCGGCAGATGGCGCGCACGCGACTGGAAGTGCTGCGCCGCTACGCCGAGACCTCTCGCACGCTGCTGGCCAAGGGCGGGGAGGTCCCGGCGACCGGAACGATGATCCGCCAGCCGGAACTGGCCGCCACGCTGGAGTTGCTGGCAGCGAAGGGCCGAGAAGGTTTCTACCAGGGCGAATTCGCGCAACGCATGGTCGACGGCATCGCCGAGGCCGGCGGCATCTGGACCATGGCCGACCTTGCCGGCTACGTCATCAAGGAACGCGACCCGCTGGTGGCCAACTATCGCGGCGCGCGCGTCGTCACCGTGCCACCGCCGTCCGCGGGCGGCGTGGCGTTGCTGTCGATGCTGGCGGTGCTCGATGCCGCCGGGTACGGCGAGGCAACCGGCACCGTTCGCGACCATCTCGTGGTGGAAACGATGCGGCGCGCATTCCGCGACCGCGCACTGCATCTCGGCGATGCCGATTTCGTCCCCGTCCCGGTCAGCGAGTTGCTGTCGTTCGAACACACGAAGAAGCTGGCCGGCTCGATCGATCGAATCCGCGCCACGCCCAGCGCCGCGCTGGGCGACAAGGTCGCGCCATCGCCGCAGGGGGAGCAGACGACGCATCTCTCGATCATCGATCGCAACGGCAATCGAGTCGCGGCGACGCTCAGCATCAACCTCGCCTTCGGTTCCGGCTTCATGGTCCCGGGCACCGGCGTGCTGCTCAACAACGAGATGGACGATTTCGCCGCCGCCCCCGGCGTGCCGAATGCCTATGGCCTGCCGGGATCCGTCGCCAACGCGATTGCCCCGGGCAAGCGCCCGCTGTCGTCGATGACGCCGACGTTCCTCGAGTACGGCGACCGCGTCGCCATCGTCGGCACGCCCGGCGGCAGTCGCATACCGGGCATGGTGCTCGCCACGCTGCTGGCATTGATGGATTCGAAGGATCCGGCCGCCGCGATCGCCGCTCCGCGCTTCCATCACCAGTACCTGCCCGATGTCGTCGAGGTGGAACCGGAGTATTTCGGCAGCACCGCCGCCCGCGAGTTGCGCGCCCGCGGCCACGTGCTGCGCTCGACCGGCCGCAATTACGGCAACATGCAACTCGTGCTGTGGGAGAAATCCGCCGACCGCGTGATCACCGTCAGCGACCCGCGCGGAATCGGCCTCGGCATGTCGCGCTGATCACCGCACCCGCAATCGACGGGCACAAAAAAACCGCGCCGGGATCACCCGGCGCGGTTTCCTGTATACCGCGAACCGATCAGTTCGCTGCGGAGTTTTTCTCGGCGTCCTGGCGCTCGTCCTGGGCCGGCGTGCAACCGAGGCAACGCAGGAATGCCAGCTTGAACGGCGTCGCGATCCACTTGTCCGCGACATCGCCGGTGTTGCCGCCCAGCAGCGAGAACGGCAGCGACACGGCGGTGAGCGCCACGCCACCGACCGTGGTAACGATCAGCAACGGACGGGCCAGCACGGTGTCCATGAACATGGCGCCGGCACTCGGCTTGGTCTCGTCGAAGATCTGGTCGGTCATCTGGTCCGCCTGCACACTGGTCGGCAGCGCCGCACCGACAGCCAGCGTTGCGGCCAGCGTCATTGCCAGCAGTTTGTTGCCCTTCGCCATGGGATGACCCTCGTGTGACTGCGTTGTTGTTTTGCGCCCGGCAGGCGGACAGTTAAAGTATTTTCGTACTTTACGCGTTAAGTGGCTAATCTGAAAAGCCTTTTGTCGGCCCCGCCCTGCCGTCAGGACTGGCAGCGAGGGCAGTAAACCGTCGACCGGCCGCCGATCCGGGTCTCCTTGAGGGTGGCGCCGCAGGCCTGGCAGGGCTCCCCACCCCGGCCATAAGCCTTTAATTCGACGCGAAAATAGCCCGGCTTGTCCTCGCCGGCCGCGAAATCCCGCAGGGTGGTGCCGCCGGCCCGGATGGCCGCCTCGAGGATACGGCGAATGGCCGCCACCAGTTTGCGGTACTCGTCACGGCTCACCCGGTTCGCCGCCCGCCCGGGGCGCACCCCGGCTTCGAACAGTGCCTCGTTGGCGTAGATGTTGCCCACCCCCACCACCACGGCGTTGTCCATCAGGAAGGACTTCACCGGGGCGCTGCGCCGGCGCGACAACCCGTGCAGGTAATCGGCGGTGAACGCCTCGTCCCAGGGCTCCGGCCCCAGCTCGCGCAGCAGGGCGTGTTGCGCCGGATCGCCGTCGACCCAGAGGAAGCAACCGAAGCGGCGCGGGTCGGCATAGCGCAGGATGACGCCGCCCTCCATCAGCAGGTCGATGTGCTCGTGTTTCTTCGGCGGCTCCGGGCGATGCACCACCCGGAAACGGCCGGACATCCCGAGGTGCACGATCAACGTGCCGCGCGCCGTTTCCACCAGGATGTACTTGGCACGCCGAACCACGCGCCGCACCCGCACCCCGTCGAGGTGCCGGGACAGGTCCGCCGGCACCGGCCAGCGCAGGCGCGGATCACGCACCTCAATCCGGCGAATGCGCTTGCCTTCCATGAACGGGCGCAGCGCGCGCACCGTCGTCTCCACCTCGGGCAATTCCGGCACCGGGCATCTCCCTGTGTTGGCCTGCGCCGATGCTAGCCGATCAGACGGCGACCGGTGCCGCGGCAAAACCGGCGGCGCGGCAAAAACAGCCGGAAACGAAAAAGCCCGGCAGGAGCCGGGCTTTTCTGCACCTCGACGCCAGCGGCGCCAGGCGGCTTACTTGATCTTGCCTTCCTTGAACACCACGTGCTTGCGCACGACCGGGTCGTACTTGCGGAACTCCATCTTGTCCGGAGTGTTCCGCTTGTTCTTGTCGGTGGTGTAGTAGTAACCGGTGCCCGCGGTGGACACGAGTTTCACTTTTTCACGAATGCCCTTGGCCATGACTCAAGCTCCTCAAACTTTCTCGCCGCGACCACGGAGGTCGGCGACTACTTGCTCGATGCCGAGCTTGTCGATGGTGCGCATGCCGTTCGAAGAGACGCGCAGGCGGACGAAGCGCTTCTCGCTTTCCAGCCAGAAACGGTGATAGTGCAGGTTCGGCTCGAAACGACGCTTGGTCTTGATGTTCGAGTGCGAAACGCTGTTGCCGACGATGGGCTTCTTGCCGGTTACCTGGCAGACCTTGGACATGACACGAATCTCCGATACACGTGCGCCGGCGGCTGGCGAATCACGCTCCCGTCGGGGGTTCAGGACGGGGGCCGGGCACAAGGGGACGCGATTTATACCCGAAAAGATCCCCCCGTACAACGCCGCGTGGCACCCGGATCCATGCCCGCCCCGGGCAGCGCCCCTCCCGGCAGCACTCCGGTCTAGAGCAGCCCACGCTCGGCAAAACTCACCGGTTCGCCCTCGCCGACCACCACGTGGTCCAGCACCCGCACGTCCACCAGCGCCAGCGCCTCGGTCAGCCGGCGGGTGATCTGGCGGTCGGCGATGCTCGGCTCGGCGACGCCGCTGGGATGGTTGTGGGCAAAGATCACCGCCGCCGCGTTGTGGGCCATGCACTCGGCCAGCACCTCGCGGGGATAGACGCTGGCGCCGTCGATCGTGCCGCGGAACAGTTCGCGGAAGGCAATGACCCGGTGCTGGCTGTCGAGGAATAGGCAGCAGAACACCTCGTAACGCAGGTGGCGGAGCCTGGCGGTCAGGAAACGCCGGGTCTGGGCAGGGTTGGCCAGCGCATCGGTCCGGACCAGGCTCTGCTCGAGACAACGGCGCGCCATCTCCAGCGCGGCCACGAAGCGGGCGGCCCGCGCCGGCCCGACCCCCGGTAGCCGGGCCAGCGCCGCCGGCTCCCGCTCGGCAAGCGCCCGCAGCCCGCCGGCGGTCTCGATCAGTTCCCGCGCCAGTTGCGCCACCGGGCGGCCGGCAATGCCGGTCCCGAGGAACACCGCCAGCAGATCGTCATCGGAGAGGCCTCGCGGCCCGGAGGCCAGCAGCCGCTCGCGCGGACCGGCCGCGGACGGGTCCGCCAGGACCCAGGCGCGCACCGGCGCGATGCCGCCGCCCCCACGGCCGTCGACGTTAGCAGGCATTTACCAACCCCCTACGCACCTCGCGGGCGCGATGCTATCTTTCCCGTCCTTCGCGGCGCGTCGCTGTCGCGTCTATCAGGACTCCACGAACTCACCATGCATCGGCTGGCCAACCGGCGAATCCTGCTGGGCGTCACCGGCGGCATTGCCGCCTACAAGAGCGCCGAACTCGTTCGCCAGCTGAAGAAGGCCGGCGCCGACGTGCGCGTGGTGATGACCGCCGGCGGCCAGGCCTTCATCACGCCGCTCACCCTGCAGGCGCTGTCCGGCAACCCGGTGCACACCGACCTGCTCGACCCGGCTGCCGAAGCCGCCATGGGTCACATCGAACTCGCCCGCTGGGCCGACCTCGTGCTGGTCGCGCCGGCCACCGCCGACTTCCTCGCCCGCCTCGCCGGCGGCATCGCCGACGACCTGCTCACCACCCTCTGCCTCGCCACCGTTGCCCCGGTCGCCGTGGCGCCGGCGATGAACCAGGCGATGTACCGCGACCCGGCGACGCAGGCGAACCTGGCAACGCTGGGCGAACGCGGCGTGCACCGCCTCGGCCCAGCCGACGGCGACCAGGCCTGCGGCGACATCGGCCCCGGCCGCATGCTGGAGCCGGCAGAAATTGCAGCAGCAGCGGCCAACCTGTTCCAGAGCCGCTTGCTGGACGGCGTGCGCGTACTCGTCACCGCCGGGCCGACGCGCGAAGCCATCGATCCCGTGCGATATATCAGCAACCACAGTTCCGGGAAGATGGGCTACGCCCTTGCCCGCGCCTGCGCCGATGCCGGCGCGCTGGTCACGCTGGTGAGCGGCCCGACCAACCTGCCGTCGCCCGAGCGCGTGACGCGCATCGACGTCGTCTCCGCGCAACAAATGCACGACGCCGTGCTCGCGCGTGCCGGCGACTGCGACCTGTTCATCGGCACCGCGGCCGTCGCCGATTACGCGCCGGTCGAGATCGCCGACCGCAAGATCAAGAAGACCCATGCCGACGAAATGGTGATCCGGCTGAAGCGCAACCCGGACATCATCGGTGCCGTCGCCGCGCTTCCGCGCAAGCCGTTCGTGGTCGGCTTCGCCGCCGAGACCAACGACGTGGTCGCCTATGGCCGCGACAAACTCGAGCGGAAAAACCTCGACATGGTCGTCGCCAACGACGTCAGCAACCCGGCCATCGGCTTCAACAGCGAACAGAATGCAGCGACGGTGATCTGGCGCAGCGGCCACCGCGAACTGGCCATCGCCGGCAAGTCGCAGATCGCAACCGCGCTGGTCGAGTTGATCGCAGCGCAGATGGCAACGACGCGCCAACCCCGCTGAACGGATACCAGGAACGCCGCCAGGACCCGCGACATGAAAAAGCAATTGCAGGTGAAGATCCTCAACCCGCGGGTCGGCCGCGAAATCCCGCTGCCGGCTTACGCTACCGAGGGATCGGCCGGCATGGACCTGCGCGCCTGCCTCGAATACCCGGTGACGCTGCAACCCGGCGCCGCCCATCTCGTGCCCACCGGCATCGCCATCCACGTCGAGGACCCGGGGCTCGCCGCGGTGATCCTTCCGCGTTCCGGGCTTGGCCACAAGCACGGGCTCGTGCTCGGCAACCTGGTTGGCCTGATCGATTCCGACTACCAGGGCGAACTGATGGTGTCGTGCTGGAACCGCAGCGGCATCGCCTACACGATCAGCCCGGGCGAACGCATCGCGCAGCTGGTGATCATCCCGGTGGTGCAGGCACAGCTCGTGGTGGTCGAGGCCTTCACCGCCAGCGAACGCGGCGCCGGCGGCTTCGGCCACACCGGCCACCACTGACGCCGTATCGCCGCATCGGCAACAACACAACCCCATCTCAACGCCCGACAGGATCCCGGGAGCCGCCATGGTCAAGAAAGCCGGTAACGAACAAGTCATCGCCACGGACAAGGCGGAAAAGAAGGAGAAACCCGCCCGCGGCGGCAGCGCCCGGGTAGGTGGCATGCTGCGCTACACGCTGATCACGGTTATCGCCTGCATCGTCGTCATCTCGGCGGGCGCCCTCACGGTGAAATCGCTGGTGATCGACGCCGGCGCCCAGGCATTCGGCAACAAGCTGGCCGCCACTTATGCCCGGCAATACACCGGCTATTTCAACCAGGTGTTCCTGCAGGCATCGCGGCAACTTTCCGGCATTGCCACGTCACGCCACGTGGTGGCGGCGGTGACCGCCGGCGACCCGCAGGCGCTGGCCCAACTGAGCGAAACGCTGGCCGCATCGCTGGCCGGCAAGTCACAGGTGTTCCTGGTCACCAACAACACGCCACTGACGGATATCCCGCTGGGATTCGCCGCCCGCAACATGGTCGATCGCGCCCGCAGCGGCGAGGAGATCAAGGCCGAGATCATTCCGCTGCAGGACCGTCCGCTGCTATTGCTCTCGTCGTCCATCCGCGATTCAGCGCAGCAGGTAGTCGGCGTGCTGCTGATCGGATTCGACCTGCAGGAGATTGCCGCCAACCTCAAGGTGTTCAACGATGAGACCGGCCACATGGCGCTCAGCCAGTACATGGCCGACGTCGGCAAGTCGGAGGTCGTGCTGGCGCGCGGGCCAAACCAGTTCCTATCGAGCCCGTACAACGAGCGCGTCGACACCATCCACCCCGATATCCGCGTTACCTATTACCTGAATCCCGGGCTTGCCAGCAACGATATCGGCCCGCTGTTCCTGATCGCGATGGCCACCACGATGCTGCTGGTGATTGCCGCCGTGTTTGCCTCCAGCGCGCTGCTCTCGCGCGCGGTGCAGCGCAACACGTCGATGCTGCTGCAGGTCGGCGAAAGCCTGCTGCGCCGCACCCCGCGGCCGGCAGGCGTAGATTTCAACATCGGTTGCTTCGAGGATGCCGCCGCCAGCCTGTCGCGCACCGCCGCACTGCTTCCGGCGAACGGCAACGCGCCGGCCGCCGCGCTGTCGCCGGCCCGCCGCGCGCGCGGTGATGTCGATACCGGCATGATCACGCCGGAGGACGCCTCGCACCTGGAGAGCGGAACCCACGTCACGCCATCCAGCCTGTCGCCCGAAATATTCCGCGCCTATGACATCCGCGGCGTGGTCGGCAAGACGCTGACCGAGGACGTCGTGCGCCTGATCGGCCGCGCCATTGGCTCGGAGGCGCTCGACAAGGGGCAGCAGGCGATCTACGTCGGCCGCGACGGTCGCCTGTCCGGCCCGCAACTCGTCACCGCGCTGACCGACGGCCTCGTTTCCACCGGCCTGCGCGTGATCGACCTGGGCATGGTGCCGACGCCGCTGGTCTACTTCGCCTGCGCCAACGGCAACGTGAAATCAGGCGTCGTGCTCACCGGCAGCCACAACCCCGCCGACCACAACGGCCTGAAGATCGTGATCAACGGCGAAACGTTGTCCGACACGCGCATCCAGGCGCTGAAGGACCGCATCGTCAACAACCAGTTCCGCAGCGGCAACGGCTCGAAGGAAACGCTCGACATCGCGCCGAAGTACACCGGCCGGGTGAAGGACGACGTCGTGCTCGCCCGCTCGATGAAGGTGGTCGTCGATTGCGGCAACGGCGTCGCCGGCGCGATCGCCCCGGCGCTGCTCGCCAGCATCGGTTGCGAGGTTATCCCGCTGTACTGCGAGGTGGATGGCAACTTCCCGAACCACCACCCGGACCCGAGCAAGCCGGAAAACCTCAAGGAACTGATTGCCGCCGTCGCCGCCAACAAGGCCGACATCGGCCTCGCCTTCGACGGCGACGGCGACCGGCTCGGCGTGGTCACCCCCAGGGGCAAGATCATCTTCCCGGATCGCCTGATGATGCTGTTCGCCAGGGACCTGCTGATGCGCAGCCCGGGTGCCGACATCATCTTCGACGTGAAGTGCACCCGCGATCTTGCCGACGTCATCAGCAAGAACGGCGGCCGCCCGTTGATGTGGCGCACCGGCCACTCGCTGATCAAGGCGAAGTTGAAGGAAACCGGCGCTGCACTCGCCGGCGAGATGAGCGGCCACATCTTCTTCAACGACCGCTGGTTCGGCTTCGACGACGCGATCTACTCGGCGGCGCGCCTGCTGGAGATCCTGTCGCTGGAAGTTGCGCCTGCGGACGATGTGTTCGCCGAGTTTCCCTCCAGCGTCACCACCCCGGAGATCCAGCTCAAGGTGCCGGAGACGGACAAGTTCCGCATCATCGAGCAGTTGCAGAAGCAGGGCGGCTTCGGCGACGGCAGCGTCAGCACCATCGACGGCGTCCGCGTCGACTACCCGGACTCGTGGGGCCTGGCACGCGCGTCGAACACCACCTCGACGCTGGTGTTCCGCTTCGAGGGCCGCACCGAGCAGGACCTGCAGACCGTCCGCCAGCGGTTCCAGGACCAGCTGCAGAAGGTCGCCCCCGGCCTGGTGATCCCGAACTGATTTCCCCGCCACGAATCCAGACGTCCACAACATGAGCAACGCCGCACCGAGTTCCGACAGCATCGCCCGCGTACTGACCGAGGCGCTGCCCTACATCCAGCGCTTCGCCGGCAAGACCTTCGTGGTCAAGTACGGCGGCAACGCGATGGTCGACGACGCGCTGGAAATGAGTTTCGCGCGCGACATCGTGTTGCTGAAGGCCGTAGGCATCAACCCGGTGGTGGTGCACGGTGGCGGGCCACAGATTTCCGACCTGCTCAAGCGGATCGGCAAGGAATCGCGTTTCGTCGACGGCATGCGGGTCACCGACACCGAGACCATGGACGTGGTCGAGATGGTGCTGGGTGGCCAGGTCAACAAGGCGATCGTCAACCTGGTCAACCAGGCTGGCGGGCGCGCAGTCGGCCTGACCGGCAAGGACGGCCAGTTCATCCGCGCGAAGAAGCTGTTCATCACCCGGCAGAATGCCGATGAGCCAGCCAACACCACACCGGAAATCATCGACATCGGCCACGTCGGCGAAGTGGTCTCGGTCGACACCTCGGTGATCGACATGCTGGTGCACTCGGATTTCATCCCGGTGATCGCGCCGGTCGGCGTCGACGGCCAGGGCGTTTCCTACAACATCAATGCCGACCTCGTCGCCGGCAAGGTGGCCGAGGCGCTCGGTGCCGAGAAACTGCTGCTGCTGACCAACGTGCCCGGCATCATGGACAAGCAGAAGAACATCCTCACCGGGCTGACGCTGGCCGATGTCGATGCGCTGGTAGCCGACGGCACGATCTACGGCGGCATGCTGCCGAAAATCCAGTGTGCGCTGGATGCGGTGGCCGGCGGCGTCAAGAGCGCGCACATCATCGATGGACGCACGATGCACGCGGTACTGCTCGAGATATTCACCGACCGCGGCATCGGCACGCTGATCACCGGCAGTCGCTGACCGAGCCGATTCCCGCAGCCACTGGGACGACAGATCCATGCGCGAAAACAGGATTTCCCGGCGCCAGCACATCCTCCAGTGCCTCGCCCGCATGCTCGAGCAGGACCCGGGCGCACGCATCACCACGGCCGCACTGGCGCGCGAGGTCGGCGTATCGGAAGCAGCGCTGTACCGCCACTTCCCCAGCAAGGCGAAGATGTTCGAGGGACTCATCGAGTTCATCGAGGAGACCCTGTTCACCCGCACCAACCGCATCGTTGCCGAGGAACCGCAGGCGGTGCTGCAACTGGAGAAGTGCCTGACGCTGTTGCTCGGCTTTGCCGAACGCAACCCGGGCATTTCCCGGTTGCTGACCGGCGACGCGCTGACCGGCGAGACCGAGCGCCTGCACCAGCGCATCAACCAGGTGATGGACAAATTCGAGATGCAGTTGCGGCAGATCGTCCGCGAGGCGGAAGCGCGCGAGGGACTGCGCCCCACCATCACCGCCACGTCCACCGCCAACCTGCTGATGGCGATCGCCGAGGGCCGCATCGCGCAGTTCGCGCGCAGCGGCTTCAAGAAGCTGCCGACCGAGCAGTGGTCGGAACAGTGGGCGCTGGTATCGGGCCAGTTGTTCTACCGGCCCTGACGATCCGCGCCGGGCATCACGCCCGGCGCGGAGCACTGCCTCACTTCGCGGGAGCAGCCTTCGCCGGAGCCGCAGCAGGCTTGGCCGGTGCCGCCGGCGCAGCGGCAGGCGCGGCGGGCGCCGCCGGGGCCGGGGCAGGCGGGTTGATCATGCTCTCCGGCACGGCCTTGTCCGGGTAGATCACGTTCAGACGGCTGATCGCGATGGCGAATTCTTCGCGCAGCGCCTGCTGGTCGGCCTCGAGATCCGCGATCTGCGCCTGCTGGTCGGCAATGCGGCGATCGTACGACTCGATGTTGGCGCGAATCTGTTCCGGCACCTTCTTGCCGCTGCGCTCCATGCGCGCCGCGCTGTCCAGTTCCGCCTTCCGCCGGTTGGTCAGCTGGCTGACCTGGCCGCGCGCGATATCGAGTTTGTCGTTGAGCGCATTCAGCTTGCGGGTGCGCAGGTTCACCGCGTCCATCGGCGAGCTGTAGAGCTTGCGCAACTGCACGTCGAGCTTGACGTTCTTCGCCGCATCCTCGCTGTTGCGGCGCGCGGTTTCCGGGTCGATGGTGTCGGCCGGCGGCACGTCCTGGATAACCTGCCCGCTCGCCGTCACGATCTGGTAACCCTTGGACACGTATTCAGGCGGGATCGAGCGCTCGATCACCACATTCCCCTGGGCATTCTTGTAGCGATAGAACTGTTGCTGCGTCTTGCCGCCGGCGGCGACGGCAACCTCGGCCAGCAGCAACAGGGACAGCAGCGAAACGACGGGCAGGAAGCGCTTGTTCATGACGGACACCAGTACGGGCAGGTTGCCGGGGCAACGATTATAGGGGTGGACTGATCGCCGACTCAGCCAGCCACGCCGTAACGGGCGCGGTAGGCCTCGACCCGGGCCAGGTCGGCGGCACGGGACGGGTCCTCGCGCAGAAACTCGATGATCTGTGCCAGTGACACGATGCTGTAGACCCGCAAACCGAAGTCCCGTTCCACCTCCTGGATGGCGGAAAGCTCGGCCTTGCCCTTCTCCTGCCGGTCGAGGGCGACCACCACCCCCGCCGCCTGCGCCCCGGCCGCCTGCACGATCTGCATGACCTCGCGGATGGCGGTGCCGGCGGTGATCACGTCGTCGACGATCAGCACCCGCCCTTTCAGCGGCGCACCGACCAGGGTGCCGCCCTCGCCGTGGTCCTTGGCCTCCTTGCGGTTGAAGCACCAGGGCAGGTCCCGGCCATGCTTCTCCGCCAGCGCGACGGCCGTGGCCGATACCAGCGGGATGCCCTTGTAGGCCGGGCCGAACAGCAGGTCGAACTGCGCGCCGGAGGACTGGATGGCGGCGGCGTAAAAGCCGCCGAGCTGTGCCAGCGCACCGCCGGTATTGAACAGGCCGGCGTTGAAGAAGTACGGGCTCTGGCGACCGGACTTCAGCGTGAAGTCGCCGAAGCGCAGGACGTTGCGGTCGAGACAGAAGCGGATGAACTCGCGCTGGTAGGGCTGCATGGCGGGACCCGTGGGGCAAAGGTGGCGCGTATGATAGCGCCCGCATGCGCATCGTCACCCTCAACGCCAACGGTATCCGCTCCGCCGACCGCAAGGGCTTCTTCGCCTGGCTGCCGTCGGTCAGGGCGGATGTCATCTGCATCCAGGAAACCAAGTCGCAGGAACACCAGCTCGCCGACCACGTGCTGGCGCCCGAGGGATTCCACGCGTTCTATTTCGATGCACAGAAGCCCGGCTACAGCGGCACCGCGGTCTACACCCGCGAGAAGCCGCGCGCGGTGCACCGCGGCCTCGGCTTCCCGATCGCCGACAACGAAGGGCGCTACCTGCAGGTCGATTTCGCCGGCGTGTCGGTGGCGTCGATCTACGTGCCGTCCGGCTCGTCGGGCGAGAAAGCGCAGCAGCGGAAGTTCGAGTTCATGGCCGCGTACGAGCCGCAACTGGCGGCGCTGCGCCGGAAGAAGCGCGAGTACATCATCTGCGGCGACTGGAACATCGCGCACAAGGAAATCGACCTGAAGAACTGGCGCGGCAACCGCAAGAATTCCGGTTTCCTGCCGGAAGAGCGCGCCTGGCTGGACAAGCTGTTCGGCGAGTACAGGCTGGTCGACGCGTTCCGCGAGGTCGACCCGCGCGAGGACCAGTACACCTGGTGGTCGAATCGCGGCCAGGCCTGGGCTAAGAACGTCGGCTGGCGCATCGATTACCAGGTAACCACGCCGGGCCTGCGCGGCGCGGTGAAATCCGCCTCGATCTACAAGGACGAGCGCTTCAGCGACCACGCGCCGCTGATCATGGATTATTCGCTGTAGGCCCGGCTGGCGCCGGGCCGCGCTGCCATTACCAGCCCAGCGCCTTCTTCTGCAGCTCCACCAGCTGCGCCACGCCCTGCTTGCCGAGATCCATCATCGCGTCGGCCTGCTCGCGGTTGAACGGCGCGCCTTCCGCCGTGCCCTGGATCTCGATGAAGCCGCCGTGCTGCGTCATCACCAGGTTCATGTCGGTTTCCGCCGCGGAATCTTCCGGGTAGTCGAGGTCGAGCACCGGCACGCCCTTGTACATGCCGACCGACACCGCCGCGATCAACTGCTGCAACGGGTCATCCTTGATGATTTTTTTCTGCAGCATCCACGACAGCGCATCCACCACCGCCACGCAGGCTCCGGTGATCGACGCGGTGCGGGTGCCGCCATCGGCCTGGATCACGTCGCAGTCGATGGCGATGGTGTTCTCGCCGAGCTTTTTCATGTCCACCGCCGCGCGCAGCGAACGGCCGATCAGCCGCTGGATTTCCAGCGAGCGACCGCCCTGCTTGCCCTTGGCCGCCTCGCGATCCGAGCGCGAGTGCGTCGCGCGCGGCAGCATGCCGTACTCGGCGGTGAGCCAGCCCTGGCCCTTGCCCTTGAGGAAACGCGGTACGCCCTCGGTGACCGAGGCGGTGCAGATCACCCTGGTATCGCCGAACTCCACCAGCACCGAGCCCTCGGCATGGCGGGTGTAGTGGCGGGTGATGCGCACGTCGCGCAACTGGTCTGGCGCGCGGCCGGATGGACGCATGGGGAACCTCGGGGGATGGGGGCGACTCGGAAGGGACGCGCATTCTAGCAGGGCCGCCGCGCGGTACCGCTGCCGCGTCCGACGCGCTGCTACAATCCGTCGCGCCGCGGGCCAGGCCTCGCGCCGCCACGTGTCGCGCGGCCAGCCCGCCCGACACACCGGCTCCGAAGCGCCACTCCCGATACCGCACGCCCGACCACGACGATGGAGTCCCGCCGATGATCCGCAGCATGACCGCCTTCAGCCGCCGCGAGGCGCGTATCGACGGCGCGACCCTCGGCTGGGAACTCCGCTCGGTCAACCATCGCTACCTCGAACCCGGCCTGCGCCTGCCGGACAACCTGCGCGACCTCGAGCCACAGGTGCGGGAAGCGCTGCGCAAGCGGCTCTCGCGCGGCAAGATCGAGTGCACGCTGCGCATCACCGGCGTCGAGGACGGCACCACCGATGTCGCCGTCAACGAGCCGGCGCTGGCGGCGGTGATGCAGGCGGTCAACCGCGTCGCGCAACTGTCGAAGCAGCCGGTGGCGATCAACCCGGTCGACGTGCTGCGCTGGCCCGGCGTCACCGCCGCGCAGGAAGTCGACAGCGAGGCGCTCGGCCGCCACGCGTGGAAACTGTTCGAGGAAACGCTCGGCGATTTCATCGCCGCCCGCGAACGCGAGGGCGTCGAGCTCGCCGCGCTGATCAACCAGCGGCTGGACGCCATCCTGCGCGAATCGGAGCGGGTGCGCGCGGCGCTGCCGCAGATCATCGATGCCCAGCGGCAGAAGCTGCGCATGCGGGTCGAGGAAGTGGTGGCCTCGCCGGACCGCGAGCGGCTGGAGCAGGAAATCGCGATTCTCGCCGGCCGCATCGACGTCGCCGAGGAACTCGACCGGCTGATGACCCACGTCGCCGAGGTGCGCCGCTGCCTGAAGGAAGGCGGCAGCGTCGGCCGCAAGCTCGATTTCCTGATGCAGGAACTCAACCGCGAAGCGAACACCCTCGGCTCGAAGTCGATCAGCGCCGATACCACCCAGGCCTCGGTGGAGATCAAGGTGCTGATCGAACAGATGCGCGAACAAGTGCAGAACATCGAATAAACAGGCACGGAGACCGGCCCATGAAAGGCTCGCTGTTCATCATTTCCGCGCCGTCCGGCGCCGGCAAGACCAGCCTGGTGAAGGCACTGGTCGAGAGCACCCCCGACATCGGCGTCTCGGTGTCGCACACCACCCGCGCGCAGCGTCCGGGCGAGACCGACGGCGTGAACTACCACTTCACCACCCGCGAGAAATTCCTCGCGCTGGCCGGGCACGGTGATTTCCTCGAGCACGCGGAGGTGTTCGGCAATCTCTACGGCACCTCCTCGGCCTGGGTGAACGGCGAGCTGGCGCAGGGCCGCGACGTGATCCTGGAGATCGACTGGCAGGGCGCGCAGCAGATCCGCCGGCTGATGCCGGACGCGGTCGGCATCTTCATCCTGCCGCCCTCGCGCGAGGTGCTGCGCCAGCGGCTGGTCGGCCGCGGCACCGACAGCGCCGAGGTGGTCGAACGCCGGCTGGCCAGTGCCGACGAGGACATGTCGCACTTCAGCGAGTTCGACCACGTGATCATCAACGACGACTTCCAGCTGGCGCTGGCCGAACTGCGGGCGGTGGTACTCGCCCGCCGCACCCTGGTCAGCCGGCTGGAGGGCGCCCGGGCGGCGCAGATCAGCCGGATCCTGGGCAGTACGCCCTGAGTCACCCGGCGCCATCTGTCCCGGGCGGCCCGACGGCATTGAGGCCCCGGGCCCGGTCGGCTAGACTTCCCGCCCCCTTGAGTACGGCTATTCCCCGAGGTCCCCATGGCCCGCGTCACCGTCGAAGATTGCCTCGAGAAGCTCGACAACCGCTTCGAACTCGTCCTGGTCGCCGCCAAGCGCGCCCGCCAACTGTCGATCGGCGGCAAGGACCCGAAGGTCCAGTGGGAGAACGACAAGCCGACCGTCGTTGCCCTGCGTGAAATCGCCGACGGCCACGTCGACCGCGCCATCCTCGACGAGCCGGACCAGGAAGAGGCCCCGCCGTCGCTGGACTTCCTGGCCAACCCGCCGCCGCGCATCGTCACCGCCATCGACTTCAACGACGACCGCGATTGACCCGGTTGCCGCCACACCCGAAACCCCGGCCCCGGCCGGGGTTTTTGTTTGCAGGCCCAACCTGAGCCCAACCTGAGCCCAACCTGAGGTTGTGCGCCTAACCCCTTTTGCCTACGCACTTTTCCCGTCCCGCCGCTCGTTGACTTTGGGTACGGATGTCCGCAAATTCGATCAAACCATTGACGCGAAGGACCGGGGCCCACAAGGCGCCGGCGGACGGGCATTCCCTTGGCCACGATCGAGAGCCTCAGCAAGCGCCTCGAAAGCTACCTGCCGGACGAGCAGGTCGGGCTCGTGCGCCGGGCTTACCACTTCGCGCGTGACGCCCACGAGGGCCAGTACCGCAAGGACGGCGACCCCTATATCAGCCATCCGCTCGCCGTCGCCGGCATCCTCACCGACATGCACATGGACTCGCAGTCGCTGTCGGCAGCGCTGCTGCACGACGTGCTGGAGGATTGCGGCGTCGCCAAGGAGCGGCTGAGTGACGAGTTCGGCTCCGACGTCGCCGACCTGGTCGACGGCGTCTCCAAGATCACGCTGATCGAGTTCCCGACGCGCCAGGAACAGCAGGCGGAAAACCTGCGCAAGATGATCCTGGCGATGACCAAGGACATCCGCGTCATCCTGGTGAAACTCGCCGACCGCCTGCACAACATGCGCACGCTGCACTCGCTGCCACCGGCCAAGCGCAAGCGCATCGCCCAGGAAACACTCGACATCTTCGCGCCGATCGCCAACCGGCTCGGCATGAACAACATCCGCACCGAGTTCGAGGACCTCGCCTTCGCGGCGATCTACCCGATGCGCGCCCGCCACATTTCGCGCGCGGTCAAGCAGGTGCGTGGCAACCGCCGCGAAGTCGTCACCAAGCTCAAGGAGACGATGGAGCAGCTGCTCAAGGCCGAGGGCATCAACGCCCGCATCATGGGCCGCGAAAAGCACCTCTACAGCATCTACTGCAAGATGCGCGAGCAGAAGAAGTCGTTCGACGAGATCATGGATTTCTACGGCTTCCGGATCATCGTCGACAACGTCGACAGCTGTTACCGCGTGCTCGGCATCATGCACAACTACTTCAAGCCGATCCCGGGCCGCTTCAAGGACTACATCGCGATTCCCAAGGCCAACGGCTACCAGTCGTTGCACACCACGCTGAAGTCGCACGGCGGCGTTCCCATCGAGGTGCAGATCCGCACCGAGGACATGGAGAACATGGCCAACAACGGCATCGCCGCCCATTGGCTGTACAAGGGCGAGGAAGAAGGCCAGCGCGAGAGCGGCCCGCAGGCACGCGCGCGGCAATGGATGAAAGGCCTGCTCGACATCCAGAAGCAGGTCGGCAACTCGGTGGAATTCATCGAGAACGTGAAGATCGACCTGTTCCCGGACGAGGTGTACATCTTCACGCCCAAGGGCGACATCATGGAGTTGCCGGCCGGCGCCACGCCGGTCGACTTCGCCTACGCGGTGCACACTTCGGTGGGCAACTCCTGCGTCTCCGCGCGCATCGACCACCGCATGGTGCCGCTGTCGACGCCGCTGCAGAGCGGTCAGACGGTGGAAGTGATCACCGCGCCGGGCGCGGTGCCGAGCCCGGCCTGGCTCAACTTCGTGGTCACCTCCAAGGCCCGCACCTACATCCGCAACTTCCTGAAGACGCAGCGCAAGAGCGAGTCGGTGGCGCTGGGCCAGCGGCTGCTGGAGCAATCGCTGGGCGAATACAACGTGCTGATCAACGACCTGCCGATCGAACGCGTGGTCAGCGAGCTGGCGCACTCCGGCTACGCGCACCTGGACGACCTGCTGGAAGACATCGGCATGGGCAACCGCGCGGCGCCGCTGGTGGCGCGGCAACTGGCCGCGGTCGACCACCTGGGCAACAACCACGACGGCAAGCCGCTGGCCATTCGCGGCACCGAGGGCATGGTGGTCGGCTACGCCAAGTGCTGCTACCCGCTGCCCGGCGACGAGATCGTCGGCCACCTGTCGGCCGGTCGCGGGCTGGTGGTGCATCGCCACACCTGCCGCAACGTCGAGAACGAACTGCGCGACAACCCCGAGCGCTGCATGGCACTGCGCTGGGAGAAGAAGGTGCAGGGCGATTTCCCGGTGGAACTGCGGGTCGAGCTCGGCAACCGCCGCGGCGCGCTGGCCACGCTCGCCACCATCATTGCCGAGAACGATTCGAACATCGACAGCATCAACATCATCGAGAAGGACGCCCAGATGGGCGTCGTCGCGATCATGATCAGCGTGCACGACCGCGTGCACCTGGCCCGCATCATCAAGCGCCTGCGGCGCGTGCCCGGCGTCGGCCGGATTTCGCGCGGCAAGGGCTGATTTTTCAACCCGGCCCCGCCGGGTAAAGCCCGTTCACTCCGGATCCACCGGCTACCAGTACGTACTGCGCACCAAGGAAATGACCATGTCCCGCACACCGATCCACACCGACAACGCGCCCGCCGCCATCGGCACCTATTCGCAGGCAGTCAGGGCCGGCAACACGCTGTACCTGTCCGGGCAGATCCCGCTGGACCCGAAGACCATGCAGATGGTGGAAGGCGACATCGACGCGAACATCACCCGCGTGTTCGAGAACCTGAAGGCAGTCGCCGAGGCCGGCGGCGGTTCGCTGGCGCAGGTGGTTAAGCTGAACGTGTTCCTGACCGACCTCGGCAATTTCGCGCGGGTGAACGAGATCATGGCGCGCTACTTCCAGCAGCCGTACCCGGCACGCGCGGCGATCGGCGTGGCGGCTCTGCCCAAGGGCGCGCAGGTGGAGATGGACGCGATCATCGTCATCGACTGATCGCGGCCGGCATTTGCGCCCGGCCGCTGCCGACGCGTGCTGCCGTCGACGATGAGTTGCTGTCGACGGCGAACTGCTACCGACGATAGTCCTTCACTACCGCCGCATAGCCGCTGCGGAAATCGGAGTACCCGAACTGGAATCCCAGCGCGCGAATCCGCGCGTTGCCGACCCGCTTGCCGCCGACGGCGACGTTCGGCGGCGGCGCTTTCGCGGTGATGTCCGTCTCGCCCGGCGCGCGCCCCTGCAGCAGGTCGCCGATGTACGCGAGCACGTCGACATTGAGCGATGGCTCGTTGTCGACGCCGTTGTAGACCTTGTCCAGCGCGGCACCGGCCAGTGCGCGATTCACCAGGAAGGCGATCATCCGCGCCGCGTCGTCGCGGTGGATGCGGTTGGTGTAAGCAGGCGCCGGCACCGGCTCGTGCCCGGCGAGGATCGCTTCCGCCTTGCGCACCAGCATGTAACGTCCCGGGCCGTAGATACCGCCCAGCCGCAACGCCACCGCCGGGTACGGGCCGGCGAACAACGCCTGCTCGGCGCGCAGCATCGTCTCGCCGGTCCACGAATCCGGTCGCGCCGGCGTGTCCTCGCTGATCCACAGGTCCGCACTCTCCGACCACACGCCGGTACTCGACACGAACAGCACCAGTTTCGGTTTCGCGCCGCTGGCCTGCAGCGCACGCAGCGTGTGCTGCACCGCGCCGACGTAGGTGGCCTGGTAATCGTCCGGATCGTGGCGGCCGGGGCTCACCGCGATCACCACCGCCGCCGGCAATTCCGGCAACGGCGGCAGCCGGAACGGTTCGCGCAGGTCCACGGCGTGCGCAGTGACGCCGGGCGCACCGGCATCCGGCGTGCGCCTGAGCGCCACCACGTGCAGCCCGGCCCCGGCCAGCAGCCGCCCCGCCTCGCGGCCGAGGTCGCCAAATCCCGCGAACAGTACCGTCGCCATCACGCCCTCCTGCCATCACCCGGACGATGTTTGTGGAAATCCACACATTGACGCTAATTCAATAGCGGCGGACTATCGTAATCCTTTCGCCACTGCCGACGATACGCCATGAACCTGACCGAGTTGCGCTACGCCGTCGCCCTCGCCCGCGAACGCCACTTCGGGCGGGCCGCGGCCAGTTGCGCGGTGACCCAACCGACGCTGTCGATCGCCATCAAGAAACTGGAAGACGAGCTCGGCATCCTGCTGTTCGAGCGGCACCGGCACGACGTGCGTGTCACCCCGTCCGGCGAGGCGGTGATCGCACAGGCGCAGCGCGTGCTGGAAGAAACGGAGAAGTTGCGCCAGCTGGCCGACCCGGAAGTGCAGCAGTTCGGCGCACCGCTGCGCATCGGCGCCATCCACACCATCGGTCCCTACCTGTTCCCGGCGCTGGTCACCGCCGCCCGCCGGCTGGCGCCGCAACTGCCGCTGGTGATCGAGGAGAACTTCACGCACGTGCTCGGCAAGAAACTGGCCGACGGCGAGCTCGACGCCATCCTGATCGCGCTGCCGTTTGCCGAACCGGGCGTGGTGGTCACCGCGCTGTACGACGAGACGTTCGAACTGCTGATGCCGGCCAGCCATCCGCTGGCGAAGCAGAAACGCATCGACCCCGCCGCGCTCGACCACGAACGCGTGCTGATGCTCGGCGAAGGCCACTGCCTGCGCGACCAGGTGCTGAGCTTCTGTCCGCACATCCAGCGCGGCCAGGGTGCGGCAGCGGAAGTCGCGTCCAGTTCGCTGGAAACGATCCGCCACATGGTCGCCGCCGGCATGGGCGTGTCAGTGCTGCCGCAGACGGCGTGCCGCTCGCCATTCTACGGCGACCAGGTGCTGGTCACGCGCCCGTTCACCGCGCCGGAACCGTCGCGGCGCGTCGCGCTGGCCTGGCGCTCGAGTTTCCCGCGCACCAAGGCGGTCGACGTGCTGATCGCCGCCACCCGCGAGGCGGCCAGGCAGCGCGGAACACGCGAGGTCGCCGACGCCGCTGACGCGAAGAAGCCGCGCCGCGCCGCGGAGACTGCAGCGAAGTGAGTACCGGCAACGGCAGCGCGACGGATCCGCTGCAATCGCCGGTCGCGACACTGAAGGGCGTCGGCCCGGCGCTGGCGGCGCGGCTCGCGGTGCTTGGCATCGAGACGCTGGAAGACCTGCTGTTCCACCTGCCGATCCGTTACGAGGACCGCACGCGGGTAACGCCGATCGGCGCACTGCGGCCGCTGACCACCGCGCAGGTGGAGGGCGAAGTGCAGGCGGCCGACATCCTGTTCGGTCGCCGTCGCAGCCTGCTGGTGAAGATCGCCGATCGCACCGGCATCGTCGCCCTGCGCTTCTACCACTTCAACGCCACGCAGAAGGCGCAGTTCGCGCGCGGCACGAAGGTGCGTGCGTTCGGCGACCTGCGCCGCGGCGCCAGCGGGCTGGAGTTCTACCACCCCGAGTACCGCATCCTGCACGACGCCGCCGCGCTGCCGCTCGCCGATCGCCTGACGCCGGTCTACGGCATCACCGAGGGCGTGACGCAGGCGCGCATCCGCGCACTCACCGATGGCGCGCTGCAGCACCTGCAGCGGCACGCGCCGGCGGAACTGGTGCCGGCGGCGTTGCTTGAGCGTTTCCGCCTGCCGTCGCTGCGCGAGGCGCTGGACTTCGTGCACCATCCGCCGCCGGGCACGCGCACCGACACCCTCACCGACGGCAGCCACCCGGCCATCCGCAGGCTGGCGCTGGAAGAACTGTCCGCTCACCAGCTGAGCATGCTGGCGATCCGCAACGAGATCCGCCGCCACAAGGCGCCGGCGCTGGCCGCCTGTTCGCCGCTGGAAAAAAAGGTGCGCGACGCGCTGCAGTTCGCACTCACCGGCGCGCAGGAACGCGTGCTGGCGGAAATCGCCGGCGACCTGGCGAAACCGTCGCCGATGCTGCGGCTTGTACAGGGCGATGTCGGCGCCGGCAAGACCGCGGTCGCGGCGCTGGCCGCCGCGCAGGCAATCGCCGCCGGCGCGCAGGTCGCGCTGATGGCGCCGACCGAGATCCTCGCCGAGCAGCACCTGAAGAATTTCAGCCGCTGGTTCACGCCGCTGGGCGTCAACGTCGGCTGGCTGACCTCGCGACTGAAGAAAAAGGAGCGCGACGCCACCGCCGCCGCGCTGGCCGACGGCTCGCTGCCGCTGGTGATCGGCACCCACGCGCTGTTCCAGGAAGAGATCGCCTTCGCGAAGCTCGGACTGGTGATCGTCGACGAGCAGCACCGCTTCGGCGTGCAGCAGCGGCTCGCGCTGCGCGACAAGGGCGGATCGCTGGGCGTGCCGCACCAGCTGATCATGACGGCGACGCCGATCCCGCGCACGCTGGCAATGAGCGCCTACGGCGATCTCGACACCTCGGTGATCGACGAACTGCCGCCCGGCCGCACGCCGGTGCAGACGGTAGTGCTCGGCGATGAGCGCCGCCCGGACATCATCGAGCGCATCCGCAAGGCGTGTGCGGAGAAGAAGCAGGCCTACTGGGTGTGCCCGCTGATCGAGGAATCGGAAGAAGTCGAGGCGCAGGCCGCCGAAACCACGCGCGAGGAACTCGCCGCGGCGCTGCCCGGCATCCGCATCGGGCTGGTGCACGGCCGGCAGAAAGGTGCTGAGAAAGCGGCGACGATGAACGCCTTCAAGGCCGGCGACATCGACCTGCTGGTGGCCACCACCGTGATCGAGGTCGGCGTCGACGTGCCGAACGCGTCGCTGATGGTGATCGAGAACGCCGAGCGGCTGGGGCTGGCGCAGCTGCACCAGTTGCGCGGGCGGGTTGGCCGCGGCGCGCAGCAGAGTTTTTGCGTGCTGCTGTACAAGCCGCCGCTGTCACAGCTCGGGCGCGAGCGGCTGGCGGTGATGCGCGAAACCACCGACGGCTTCCGCATCGCCGAGAAAGATCTCGAGTTGCGCGGCCCAGGCGAAGTGCTCGGCACCCGCCAGACCGGCGATGTCGCGCTGCGCGTCGCCGATCTCGCCCGCGACGCATCGCTGGTGGAAACCGGCCGCGAACTGGCGCTGGAACTGGCGAAGCGGCACCCGGAACGGGTGCCGCTGCTGATCCGGCGCTGGCTGGGCGAGGCGGTGCGTTACTCGCGCGTCTGAACCGGTACCGCTGCCGCCACCGGTGTCTGCCGCGACGCGACGATCCACGGCTCGTAGCGCTGGCCCCAGGCCACGTCGAGCTGGTATTTCATGTCGTTGCCCGCCTGTACGCCCGATGCCACCGGCAACGTGCCGAACGGCAGGTTGATGGTGCCCACGCTCAGGCCGAGGATGTAACCGCCGGGCGTTTCCTTCTTGTTGCGGTAACGCATCGCCGGCATCACCCGCCCCTGCACCACCGCGTAATGCGCGCGGTCGGCATAGCGCGCGCGCAGCGCCGCCGCATCGAGCCCGGCATCCACCACGAACAGCCGGCTGTAGAGGGTCTGCGCGTGCTGGTAATCCTTCGCTGCCTGCTCCGCCATGTTCTTCAGCATCTTCAGGTCGAGGTCCGGGTTGGTGGCGGCCGACTCCACCATCCGCTGCGCACGTTCCAGTGCCATGCGCGACTGCTCGACCGATTCGCGGTAGGCCGGGCCGTCCAGTTCGAGAACGAAAAACACCTCGACGCCACCGCTGTGCCGCGTGACATAGCGGTGGCGCGCCTGCGGGTCGTATTCCGCCGCCACCGGCCAGTCGAAACCGAGTTCGCGCATCTTGGCCTCATCCAGCCAGTCCGGCGTGTTCGAGCCATAGCCGGAATAACCGGTATAGCCGATGTAGCCCGGCGAATCGCCGTCGGCGTCGTAGCGTTGCAGGCCGCGCCAGTCGATGCGCAGCAGCATCGCGCTGTTCTCGCCGTGGCGGCTGAACGAGCCCCAGGGCCGGCCGAACTCGCGCTCGGACAGCGTCAGCGTGCTGCCCGGCTCGCCGCTGCGGTTCCAGGCCACGCCGGCCAGCGCGACAACGTTGGTGACCACGACCAGTGCCAGCGCCAGCCATGCCAGTGAACGGAAGTTGAAGTGCTTCATGGCTTGTCCTCCGTGCGCAGCGAGGCCAGTGCCGCGCGCAACCGCCGCATCACCAGCAGCAACAGGATCGCCACCAGTGCCAGCACCAGGAAGAACAGGTACTTCGGCATGCTGTCCCACCACCAGTCGAACAGGCGCGTGTAGAGGAAGATGACGAAAAAAGTGGTGCCGGTATTCACCACGTCGTTCCAGCCGCGGCGTGCGCCCAGCCAGATCGCCAGCCCGCTGCCGATGAAGCCCACCCACTGGTAGAAACCCTCGACGTAATCGCGGTGCAACTCGATGTAGCTGCTTTCACCCCAGTGCGCCAGCACCAGCACCGGCACGAAGAAGGTGAGCAGCGCGAAGATACGGTAGATCGGCGGGAAGCCCGGGAAGCGCGCGTGGCTGAAGAACAGCGGAACCAGGAACATCAGCACCGCCGCCGGCAGGAAATTTTCCGGGCGGCTGCCGAGATCGATCCAGTACAGCCCGCACCACGTGCCCACGCGCGCGGCGATGAAACCGATCAGCTGGATGATGCCCATCGCCAGCAACAGCGGCAGGTCGCAGGCGTAGGCCAGCAGCAGCGCGTACGCGCCCCACACCAGCAGCGCCTTGTCGGACGGCGTGATGTTGAAGATCTGGCCGAACATGCCGATGTTCAGCACGAAGCAGGCGAACGCGACCATCGCCGCCAGCTTGGTGAAATAGCCGTTGTGCTCCTTCGCGCGGATGGCGAAGGTCGCCGCCCAGGTCGCCACCGTCGCGGTCACCAGGATCGACACCTGTACCGTCGTCGTGAAGTAACCCCAGAACTGGTAGAAGAGGAAATAAATGCTCGCGGCCAGCGCCAGCGCGCCGAGGAACGACGCCACCCGCATGCCCAGCGACAGTTGCCCGGCGCGCGCATCGCGGTCGATGTCCCAGGTTGCCGCCAGTCGCGCCAGCAATTCCCGGTGGTGCTCGTCGATGCGGCGGCGCTGCGCGTCGTCCAGCGCGACCACGCCCTCCTGCTGCAGCCGCTCCAGTTCGCGGTTGAACACCCGGATCTCGTCCGCTCGTCGCTGCGCTTCGGCGCGGTTCGGCAACGTCATGGCCTCTCCCTTTCCTGTCCCTGTCCTGCGCAACCCGGCCTGGTCGGGCGGCGCGCGCCGGCCATGGTGCCACGGCCGGCGGTCAGGTTTCGTTTGGTACTATTTTTATCCTAGGCCACCAGTCCCCAGCATAAGCCGTTCGGCTTAGAATCCGGGCGGTGGCACCGTGACCGGCGTCACACTGCAAATGTCCGGCAGTTCCGCCGGCACGTAGGGATACACCCGCATGCAGGAAGCACGCACCCTGTTGGTCGCCGTGGCGCTGTGGCTGCTGGCGACCGGCAGTACATACGGTGGCCCCAACGCCCTGGTCCCGGGCTTCGGCAGCCTGGCGCCGGCCGGGGTGGAGATGCTGCGTGACCGCGACGGCGATCTCACCATCGACCGCCTCGCCGACGAGGCCGCGGGCTGGCAGCCACTGCCGGGGCTGCCTTCGCTCGGCTTTACCCGCGACACCGTCTGGCTGCGCTTCAGCCTGCACAACGGCGACACCGCACCGGCGCGGGCATTGCTCGAGGTCGGCTACCCGATGCTCGACGAGATCGACATCTACGAGTTCGACGGCGACACGCTGATCCGCACCTGGAACCTCGGCGATTCCCGGCCAGCGGCCAACCAGCCTTTCTCCGGCCGCAATCCGCTGGTACCGATCGACTTCACCGCCGCGCAGCCGCTGAAAACGCTGGTGCTGCGCGTGCGCAGCGACGGCGCCATGGAAATTCCGCTACGCATCTGGGATCCCGGCGCCTTCTCCGTGCACGAGGCGCGCGCCATCGGCGCGCGCGGGGTGGCGCTCGGCCTGCTGGCGGTAGTGATAATCGCGTTCCTGCTCGCGACACTGATCGCCGGCGCGCGCGGCTTCGGCTACTACGTGCCATACGCGGCCTGCCTGCTGGCATACCAGTCGCTGATCGACGGCACCGCCGGCCAGTTCCTCGGCATCGACAACAGCTGGTGGGGCACCCACGGCGTAATCGTCACGATCTGGCTGATCATGGTATCCGGCACGATTTTCCTGTCGGTGTTCCTCGATACCGAACAGCGCATGCCGCGCTTGCACCACACGTTCGATGTCGCCGAGATCGGCCTGCTGCTCGGTCTCGGTGCCAGCCTGCTGGCGCCGCCGCACCAGGTTTTCCCGCTGCTGCTGCCGCTGATCTTCGCCTACGGCGTCGCCGTGTGCCTGATCGCGCTGTACGCGGTAAGCCGGAACGTACCGCTGGCACGCAGCTTCCTGCTCGGTACGTTGCTCCTGTTCGGTGGCGCGGCCGTCTCGGTGCTGAACCAGTTCGGCTTTACCGACCGCCACATCGCCGTCGCCGATGCCTTCCTCGCCGGCATCCTGCTGCAGGCCATCGTGCTGGGCTGGGCGCTGTCGCAACACCTGAAGACCGCGCGCAAGGAGCATCTCGATGCGCAGGCCGCCGCGCTGGCCCAGCAGGAGCAGGCGCTCGCCACGCAGCAACGACTGGTGAGCGGGCTGGAGGCGCGTGTCAGCGAGCGCAGCGAGGCTTTGTGGCAGGCGATGCGGCAACTGGAGGCCACCAACCGGCAGCTGGCCGATCTCAGTCGCCGCGACGGCCTCACCGGCGTGCACAACCGCCGCTACTTCGACGAGCGCTTCCCGGAGTTGATCCGCCTGGCGTCGCGCAGCACCACCCCGCTGGCGGTACTGCTGCTCGACATCGACCACTTCAAGAAGCTCAACGACCAGCGCGGCCACGCCATCGGCGACGAGTGCCTGCGGCAGGCCGCACGGGCGATCGCCGCCGTGGTTACCCGCAGTTCCGACCTCGTGGCCCGCTACGGCGGCGAGGAATTCGTCATCGTGCTGCCCGACACCACCGCCGACGGCGCCCGCCGCGTCGCCGAGTCGCTGCGCGATTCCGTCGCGCAACTGCGCGTGCCCTGCAGCGGGACCGAATTGCAGTTCTCGGTGAGCGTCGGCATGGCCGTCGATGTGCCGCAACCGGGCGAAGACGGCCGCCGGCTGGTCGCCAATGCCGACGCTGCGCTGTACCGCGCCAAGGGCAACGGCCGCAACCGCGTCGAGGTCGCGCCGGCATGAGCCTCGCCCGCCTGCTGTGGCTGCTGCCGCTGCTGCTGGCGGCCGGCTGGCTGCCGGCTGCCGAGCCGTTGACGGTGGCCGAAGGTTTCCTGCGTGCACCGGCAGCGGGGCACAGCGAGTTCCTGCGCACGACCGACGCGCGCGAACTCGCGCAGGTGATCGCCGCCGATGGCTGGCAACCACGCAAGAGCCCGCTGCACCTGACCTACAGCACCGATTCGTTCTGGCAACGCTTCGCGCTGCGCCGCGGCGACAACGGGCCGGCGCGATTGCGACTGGACATCGGCAGCCCGCTCGCCGACCAGCTCGACATCCACGTCGTCGACCGCGGCGTCGTCACCGCCACCTACCTGCTCGGCGATACCCGGCCCGCGACGAACCGGCCCTATTCCGCACGCCACTTCGTGGTGCCGATCGTCCTGCCCGTCGACCGCGACCTCGTCGTCTACCTGCGCGTGCAGTCGCACGGCGCGATGAAAGTGCCGGTGACTCTCTGGAGCGAGCCGGCATTCATCGCCCGCGAGCAGCGCGAGTTGCTCGGGCTGCTCGCCGTCTACGGCGCAGTGGTCAGCGCGCTGCTGCTGTTCGTGTTCGTCGCCCGCGGCACCCGCGAGCCGGGTTTCCACGGTGCCGTGCTGTTCATCTTCGCCGTCACCCTGTTCCAGGCGCACATCGACGGCATCTTCGGCCAGTACTTTCCGGTCGGCGGCAGCTGGTGGAACCAGTACAACACCGCCGTCACCGGGTTGCTGGCGACCGTGATCGGCACCTGGTTCGCCGCCCACATGCTCGGGCTTCCGGAGCGCGCGCCGGCCACCCGCCACCTGCTGCGCGCCGGCTACCTGGTGTACGGCCTGCTGTTCCCGCTGGCGCTGCTGGTGTTCGGCGCGCGCGCGCTGCCGGCACTGGCAATCGGCGTGCTGGCCTACGCCGCCGGCAGCGTGTTGCTCGGCGCATATGCGATGGATCGCCGGCTGCCACGCGCCGGCATCTACACCGCGTTGATGTCGGTGTTCCTGGTGGGCGCCGCGCTCAGCGGACTCGACCGCTTCGACGTGCTGGCGTTCGGCATCCGGCTGCACGATGCGCTGCTGGCCTGCGTGTTCATCCAGTTGCTGGTGCTCGGCTACGTGCTGGTGCAACGCATCCGCCAGGAGCGCCGCGCCCGGCTCGAAGCCGAGCAGCAGTCGCTGGGCGCGCGCAAGCGCGCGCTCGCCGCCGAGTGGCACATGGCCTACGAACTCGAGCGCGAAGTCGAGCGGCAAACCGAGGCGCTCAGCCAGACCATGCGCGAGTTGCGCGATGCCAACCGACAGCTCGCCGACATGAGCATGCACGACGGCCTCACCGGCCTGCACAACCGCCGGCACTTCGACGAGCGCTTCCCGGCGCTGGTGCAACTGGCCGCGCGCCGGCAGGAACCACTGGCGGTGATGATGCTGGACGTCGACCACTTCAAGCAGGTCAACGACACGCACGGCCACCTGGTCGGCGACGATTGCCTGCGCCAGGTCGCGACGACACTGCGACAGGTCATGGTGCGCTCCACTGACCTGCTCGCGCGTTACGGCGGCGAGGAATTCGTGGTGGTGTTGCCCGGTACCGGCGAGGCGGAGGCCGCGGTGATCGCCGAGCGGATCCGGCTGGCGGTCGAGGCAACACCGATCCCCAACGGCGAAACGCCGTTGCACGTGACACTCAGCATCGGCCTCGCCGTGCGCGTGCCCGACGCAGGCGATGCCAGCCAGCTGCTGGCCGACGCCGACGCCGCGCTGTATCGCGCCAAGAACAATGGCCGCAATCGCGTCGTTCGCTGAACGGCCGGAGAACGCACTCCGGCAACCGGTTCCGCACGCCGTTGCCCGCAAGCATTTTCCGCAGGCGGACCACCGCGCGCCCTTTTTGGCGGCAACAAAAAAGGGGCGCCGGAGCGCCCCTTTTCCGTATCGTCGTCGCGATTACTTCAGGTCGTAACGCGCGTTCAGGTAAACGCCGTCGAACTCGGCGTCGCTGGCAATGCCGAGCGCGCCGGAGAACTGCTTGTTGAAGTAGTAGCGGCCGTTCAGCGAGATGCCGAGATCGGAGTCGAACGCATCGCTCTCGGTCAGCGTCAGCTTGCCTTCCAGCTGGAAGTTGTCCTGCACTGCGTAGCGCAGGCCGCCGGCAGCGCCGAAGCCGAGGTCGTCGTCACTGGCGCCGAAGCAGTTACCCAGTCCGCAGACTTGCACTTCGAAGTCGGCGTAGACGATTTCCAGCGACGCGAACAGGTCGAGATCCTTCTGCAGGTTGGTGTGGAACAGGCCGCCACCGCGGATGACCGTGACGTCAAACGGACCGTCGTCGAACATGCCGACCGAGCCGAGCAGGCCAATCTGCTCGTTCAGGCCCATGGCACCGCCGACGTAGAAGCCGTCGAGGGAGTCGTACTCGCCGAGGCTGGCCTCGACGTAGTCATAGGAAAAGCCGGCGGCCTGGGCGCCAACCGACGCCACCATCAGGGCTGCCAGGGGCAGGATGCGGAAACGCTTCATGTAGTTATTCCTCGGTCAAACAAGAGCCGGAAAATCCCGGGCTGACGGAGTCTAACCGGACGCCGGCACCGCTCAACCCATGGCGACCCGGAACTGTGCATGAGGTCACGCCCGGGCCCCCGCCAGACCCCCGGCACGGGCACTGCCGGCCCCGGATTTGTCCGGCATTGGGTTGCGCCAGTTCACACTTTGCGGTAATAATCCGCCGCCCGCTCGCGCCCCGGCCGCCGCTGCAAAAGCAGGTCCAGTCGCTGGACGGCGGCGACGCGCTGAAAGTGTTTCTCATGCCGGCCGGCAGCGGCTGTGTATCCATCAAGAAGGAAATGGTCCGGCAAGGGCCGTAACGGAGAGCAACGATGAAAACTCGCAACAAGGCCCGCGGCTTCCCGGTCGCGCTGCGCCGCAGCGCGCTGGCGGCGGTCATCTCGGCGGCGGCCATGCACGGTTACGCGGCAACCATCAACGAAGGCCCCGGCGCCGGCAGCGATGGCGACGGCTTCATCGAAAACGGAGAAACCTTCACCGTCTCCGGTACGCCGCTGAACTTCAACGCCGGCCTGAACATCACCGGCGGCAACAACCTGTCGGTCGCGGGTACCTCGACGCTGACCGGCAACACCACCGTCGGCGGTACGCTCGGCGTCGCCGGCGCCACCACCACCGCCGGCATCACCAACACCGGCGATGTCGGCACCGACACCCTGACCACCACCGGCGATGCCACCATCGGCGGCGCACTCAACGTCACCGGCACCATCACCGGCGCGCTGATCGGCGATGTGACCGGTAACGTGACGGGCAACCTCACTGGTGATGTCACGGGCAACGTAACGGGCGACGTCACGGGCAACCTGACCGGCGATGTCACCGGTAACGTGACCGGCAACCTCACCGGCGATGTCACCAACGGCACGCTGACCATCAGTGGCGGCAACATCGCCGGCGCCGGCAACATCGGTACCGGCACGCTGAGCACCACCGGCGCCGCGACGCTCAATTCCGCCTCGATCACCAACAACGCGGCTGTCGGTGGCACGCTGACCGTCACCGGCGCCACCAGCTTCGCCAGCACGCTGTCGGTGGCCGGCGCCTCCACCTTCAATGGCGCATCGACGTTCAACAACGTCGTCACCATCGACAGCAATGGCGCCGCTGCCCACGGCGGCCAGTTGTCGGTCACCGACAGCAGCGTCTCGCTGACCGTCGCCAACACCACCACCGGCAACAGCCACGGCCTGGTCGTCAGCCAGACGTCGACCGTGCTGAGCGGCGGCACCTCGTCGACCACGCTGACCCTCGATGACAACGGCGCGCACTTCGCCGACACCGTCACCGGCGGCCCGGCGCGCGTCACCGGCGTTGCCGACGGCGTTGCGGCAAACGACGCGGTGAACGTCGGACAGCTCAACCGCGCGGTGCAGACGATCAACGAAGACATGGACGGCCTGCGCGGCGGCATCGCCGGCGCGGCGGCGATGGCCGGCATCCCGGACATCGACGGCGACCGCAAGTACTCGATCGGCGCCGGCGTCGGCTTCTACGATGGCGCCAATGCCATCGCGGTCGGCATGAACATGCGCCCGGCGGATGCCTGGCGCGTGCGCGCCTCGGCGGCATCGACCAGCGAAGGTGACACCTCCGGCAACGTCGGCGTCAGCTTCAGCTGGTAAGCGGCAACACCCGCGCGGCGCGTCCGGCGCCGCGCGAGAGCCGCGGTTTCACCGGGGCGCCCTGTTGAGTGGCGCACCGGCGCAGGAAGTCCGAACCATGAAAAAGGGAGCCGAAAGGCTCCCTTTTTTGTTGCGGCACGCCCGGTCAGGATCCGCACCGGCGGATGATCACTCAATCGCGCCGGCTCGCGGCGTTCCCGGCGCCGCTGTCGACACTGTTCTCGTCACCACTCGCGACACCACTGCCGGCGCCATTGCCGGCAACGTTGCCGACAGCATCCTCTGCCTCGTCCGCTCCCGGTGGCGGCAACCCTTCCATCCGCGCAACTGCCAGCGTCACCACCGCGTCGCCGGTGACGTTCAGCGCGGTGCGCGCCATGTCGAGCAGGCGGTCGATGCCGAGCAGCAGCCCGATCGCCTCGAACGGCAGGCCGACCGCCGCCAGCACCATCGTCAGCGTGACAAAGCCCGCCGAGGGCACCGCCGCGGTGCCGATCGACGCCAGTGTCGCGGTGGCGATCACCGCCAGGTAACCGCCGACGCCGAGATCGACGCCATAGGCCTGGGCGATGAAACAGGTAGCGACGCCCTGCATGATCGCGGTGCCATCCATGTTGATGGTGGCACCCAGCGGCAAGGTGACCGAGGCGATGCGGTTGGGTACGCCCAGCCGCGTTTCGACCACGCGCATCGTCACCGGCAACGTCGCCGCGCTGCTGGCGGTGGAAAATGCCAGCAGCAGCACGTCGCGCATGCGCGTGAAGAACAGGCGCGGCGATACGCCGGCCAGCCAGCGCAGCAATGGCAGGTAGACGATCAACACGTGCAGCAGCAAGGTCGCCAGCAACGTCACCGCGTACCAGGCGAGGCCGCTGAACAGGTCGATGCCATGCGCGGCAAACACCCGCGTCACCAGCGCGAACACGCCGACCGGCGCCAGCCGCATCACGATCGCGACCAGCGCCAGCACCAGCTCGTTCGCCTCGCCGAACAGCCTGATGATGCCGCCGGCGCGGGCGCCGACGCTGACCAGCGCGATACCCAGCAGCAACGAGAACACGATCACCTGCAGCAGGTTGCCCTGCGCAAATGCCTGCACCGGGTTGGTCGGCACCAGCCCGGTGATCATCTCGGTCACCGCGGGCGGCGGCGGCGCGGTGAAGGTGCCGGCGCCAAGCTGCACGCCGGCGCCCGGTGCCAGCAGTGTCGCCACTGCCAGCGCCAGCGCCACCGCGATCGCCGTGGTGGCGAGATACAGCGTGAAGGTGCGTATGCCGAGCCGGCCCAGCGCCTGCATGTCGGCGCTGCTCGCCGCTACGCCGTTCACCAGCGAGACGAACACCAGCGGCACCACCAGCATCTTCAGCAGCGCCATGAACAAGCCGGCCACGACGGCGATCACGCCACCGAGCACCCAGTCGTTCCATGCCGCCGCCAGCAGGCTGGTCGCATCCGGCGGCAGCAAGTGATGGGAAAACAACCCGGTCGCGGCGCCCAGCAACAGGGCGACGAAGATCCGGCGGGTCAGGGTCGCGGCATGCATCGGCGCCTCCGTGGCGGCTCGGGATCCGGAAATGAAAAAGGAGCCCGCAGGCTCCTTTTTACACGACATCCGCGCATGAAAACCGTGCACGGCATCGACGGTCGGCCGGCGCTCAGGCCGCCGGCTTCTTCTTTTTCTTCTGCGGGCCGATGTACTTCGCGATCTGCATGAAAACCATCAGCTTGCTCATGTCGCTGCCGCCGGCCTTCACCTTGCCCTCGCCCATCGCCTTCATGAACACCGACTGGTCCTTGCCGGCGGCCATCAGCGTGTCCATCGCCACCTTCGCATCGGTGAAAGTGATCGAGCTGCTCGGCTTTTCATGCGCGCCGCCGTGCGAGCTCACCGTGCCCTTCGCGAACACGAAGTGGCGGGTCACCGCGCCGTCGCCGGTGCCGAACTGCAGCACGAAGTCCTGGTCCTTGATCTTGTCGCGGAAGCTCTCGTTGTTGCGCGCCAGCCAGCCGAGACGCAGGCCGAGCACCCACAGGACGAAGCGGAAAACGAGGTTGCGGAAAAACATGGTCGACTCCTTTCTTCAGGTAGCGCGCACGTCGCGGGGAACGTGCGCGTATTCGGGGGCCTGCGCGTCTTCGGGCGGCCTGCGCGCAGGCCGGGCGGAACGGATCAGAACAGCACCGGCATCTGCTTCGCCAGCGCCTGCTTCTCGTTGGTGGCCTCGCCGGTGAGGGCGAAACCCAGCGGCTTGCCATCTGCACCGACGTACAACGCCTTCACGTTCTGGCCATCGGCTTCCACCTGCCAGCTGCCCTGCGCGCCGAGCGGCGGCGGGCACACGACGACCGGGCAGGCCGGCGTCTTCACCGCCACCGGCATTACGCCGTAGGACACCGCGGTCGGCGTGCCGGCCAGCGTTTTCGCCAGCGCGCGCGCCGCGCCCATCAGCGGCAACACGTACGGCAACACGTAGCCATTCACTTCCGCGCAGTCGCCGAAGGCAAACACGTTCGGCGCGCTGGTGCGCAGTTCGCGGTCGACGACGATGCCGCGGTTCACCGCGAGGCCGGCATCCTTCGCCAGCGCCACGCGCGGCCGCAAACCGACCGCCGAGATCACCAGGTCGGCATCGACCTGCTCGCCGGTGGTGAGCGTGCAGCGATAGCCGTCGCCGGCCTTGTTCACTGCCTTCACCGCCGGGCCGAAGTGGAATTTCACGCCCAGGCCTTCCAGCCCGCGGGCAACCGCCGCGCTTGCTTCCGGCGGCAGCAGCGCCGGCAGGCAGCGGCCAGCCGGATCGACCACCTCCACCGCGAAACCGCCGGTGACGAGGTCGTTGGCAAATTCACAGCCGATCAGGCCGGCACCGATCACCAGCACTTTCTTCTTGCCGGCCGCCTTCGCGCGGAACACGCCGTAATCGACGAGGTCGTTGATCGACAGCACGTCGGCGACGCCGTCGCCTTCCATCGGCACGCGGAAGGTGTCGGCGCCGAACGCCAGCACCAGGTCGGCGTACGGCGTGTAGTCGTCGGCACCGGTGTACACGCGCTGCTGCGCGGTATCGATGCGGATGACCTCGGTGCGGGTCAGCACCGTCGCCTTCAGTTGCTGCGCCATCTCCTCGGCGGAGTGCATGGCGAGCTCGTCAGCCGATTTCTGCTTCGCGAAGCCGTTGCTGAGCATCGGCTTGGAATAGTTGCGGCCGTCGTCGCGGGTGATCAGCACCAGCGGACGCTCGGCATCGAGCTTGCGGAATTCCTTGGCCAGGTTGTAGCCGGCAAGCCCGGTGCCGATGATGACGAGCGTGCGGGTCATCAGATCTGCACCATCTCGAAATCGTCTTTCGATACGCCGCAATCCGGGCACACCCAGTCTTCCGGGATGTCTTCCCACTTGGTGCCGGGCGGGATGCCGTCCTCGGGCAGACCCTTCGCTTCGTCATAGATGAAGCCGCAGACGACACATTCCCACTTGCGCATTGCACTCACCTCTAAAGGGCTCTGGCGCCCGGAACGGCGCTGGCCTCGACTGAAATTCCCGGCCCCGGTCGGCGCCGGCGGCATAGTCTGCGGACCGGGC
>JBKHWA010000168.1:0-7593 GCA_046566765.1 Gammaproteobacteria bacterium | reverse complement strand
CTGGCGGCGGCGCAGACGCTGTCGGTCACCGAGACCGCCGTCGCCGGCTGGGATACCACCGCGTCGATCAGTTGCTCGCAGGTCACCGGCACGCCGGTGCTGAACACCAACAATGCGACCCGCACGATGTCGGCGGCGCTGAGCGCGACCGCTTCTGCTGCCGCCTGCACCATCACCAACACCAAGCTGCCGACGCTGCAGCTGACCAAGGTGTCGAACGGTGACGTCGGCACCTGGACCTTCACCGGCAACAACGGCTGGAGCAGCCAGAACATCACCACCGCCAGCTCCGGCGTCGGTGTCACCGGCACCCGGCAGACGCTCGCGGCGGCGTCCACCGCGACCACGATCACCGAGTCGGCGGTGGCCGGCTTCCGGGTGTCCGGCATCAGTTGCTCCGGCCTGGGTGGCGGCGGCACCGCGACGCCGGACCTGGCCGCACGCACCGTCGCCTTCAATGCGGCGGCGATGTCGCCCGGCTCCGATGTCAGTTGTACGTACACCAACCAGCGCCAGCGCACGCTCACGGTGACCAAGAGCCTGTCGCCACTCGCCGATGCCGGCCTGTTCGTGATGAACGCCAACGGCACCACCGGTGCCGAGGCCGGGAACGGCGCCACCGCGAATGCGCTGGTCGATGTCGGCACGACGGCGACGGCCTCCGAGGCGGCCGGCACCGGCACCGCGCTGGCCAACTACACGTCCACCTACAGTTGCAACACGGCGCCGGTGACCAGCGGCAACGGCAGCACGGTGAACTTCACCATGCCCAATGCCAACGTCGCCTGCGGGTTCACCAACACGCGCAAATCGGCGTCGCTGACGCTGACCAAGGCGTGGCAGAACGCGATCGCCACCAACGCCGCCACGTTCAGCAGCAGCGGCTTCATCAACAACGCCACCACCGGCGTTTCCACCTCGACCGGAAACAACAGCACCACCGGTGCCAGCGTCACGGTGTATGCCGGCGAGTCCGGCACCCTCGACGAAAGTTTCAATTCCGGCAGCGCGGTGAACTACAACGCGACGCTGGGCTGCACCGGCACCAGCGGCCTTGCCGGCACCGCGCCCGGCAGCACATTGACCGTCGATCCCGCCGACACCGCGATCGCCTGCACCATGACCAACGCCCGCAAGTCGGCGCAGCTCACGCTGCAGAAGACCTGGTCCGCCGGCCGGCTCGGCGACGAGGCGACGGTGAGCACCTCCGGCTTTGCCAACAACGCCTCGACCGGCGCCTCGGTGTCCAGCGGCAACAACACCACGGCCAGCGCGGCGGTGACGGTGTACGCGGCGGAAGCCGGCACGATTTCCGAGGTGTTCGGCGTCGGCGACCCGGCGGAGTACGTGGCGTCGCTGTCCTGCACCGGCAGCAGCGGCCTGTCCGGCACCACGCTGACCATCGACCCGGCCGACACCGCGATCACCTGCACCTACACCAATGCGCTGAAGCAGCCGTCGCTGACACTGCTGAAATCGCAGACGGTGATCTCCGACCCGGTCAACGGCGTCGTCAATCCCAAGTCGATTCCCGGCACCGTGCGCTCGTACACCATCCGCGTGACCAACTCCGGGCCCGGCGCGGTGGACAACAACAGCCTGGTGATCAGGGACCCGCTGCCGGCGGGCATCGAGTTGTATGTCGGCGATCTCGCCGGTCCCGGTCTTGGCCCGGTGGTGTTCGTCGATGGCGCCACTGCCAGCGGCCTGTCCTGGACCTACACGGCGCTGGCCAACCTTGCCGACAACCTCGATTTCTCCAGTGACGGCGGCGCCACCTGGAACTACGTGCCGGTGCCGGACGTGGACGGCTTCGACGCCGCGGTCACGCACGTGCGCCTGAAGCCGTCGGGCGCGATGAGCGCCGCCGGTGTCGGCAACCCGTACGCCGACTTCACCTTCCGCGTCCGCGTGAAGTGATCTGTGGCCCCGGCGCTCCGGCCGCCGTGCGCGCGCGCCGGGGCTTGCTCCTACAGCGGTGAACCCGGCCGCGCAAGCCTGCCCGCGCCGGCCATGCCTGCCTAGAATCACGCCTCCGCACCACTTTGCGTGATTCCTCCATGTCGTCTTCCTCCGCTGATACTGCTCTCTCGATCGCCCGGAAAATCGCCGACGAACTCCAGGTCAAGCTGGCGCAGGTCGTCGCCACCGTCGGCCTGATCGACGAGGGCGCCACCGTCCCGTTCATCGCGCGTTACCGCAAGGAAGTCACCGGCGGCCTCGACGACACGCAGCTGCGCAACCTCGACGAGCGCCTGCGCTACCTGCGCGAAATGGAAGACCGGCGCGAAGCGATCATCAAAAGCGTTGCCGAGCAGGGCAAGCTGACGCCGGAACTGGAAAAGGAATTCCGCGACGCCGATTCGAAGGCGCGCCTCGAGGACCTCTACCTGCCGTACAAGCAGAAGCGCCGCACCAAGGCGCAGATCGCCCGCGAAGCCGGCCTCGAGCCGCTGGCCGACGCGCTGCTGGCCGACCCGGCCCGCGTGCCGGCGGAAGAAGCGCTGAAGTTCATCGATGCCGAAAAGGGCGTGGCCGACGTCAAGGCCGCGCTCGATGGCGCCAAGCAGATCCTGATGGAGCGCTTCGCCGAGGACGCGACGCTGCTGCAGCGCATGCGCGAGTTCCTGTCGCGCGAGGCGAACCTCAGCGCGAAAGTGGTGCCCGGCAAGGAAAACGAGGGCGCCAAGTTCCGCGATTACTTCGCGCACAGCGAGAAGCTGTCCACCGCGCCGTCGCACCGCGTGCTGGCGATGCTGCGCGGCCGCAACGAGGGGTTCCTCACGGTGAGCCTCGCCGTGGGTGACGAGGAAGACCGCACCCGCATCCATCCCTGCGAGGACATGATCGCCTCGCACATCGGCTGGTCGCACCGCGGCCGTGCCGCCGATGACTTCCTGCAGGAAGTCGTGCGCTGGACCTGGCGCGTCAAGTTGCTGATGCATTTCGAGAGCGAACTGATCGGCGAGATCCGCGAGAAGGCGGACGAGGAAGCGATCAACGTCTTCGCCCGCAACCTCAAGGCGCTGCTGATGGCGGCGCCGGCCGGCATGCGGCCGACCATGGGCCTCGACCCGGGCCTGCGCACCGGCGTGAAGGTGGTGGTGGTCGGCGCCACCGGTGAACTGCTGGCGCACCTCGCCATCTTCCCGCACGAACCGCGCAACGACTGGGACAACTCCATCGCCGTGCTGGCGGCGCTGTGCCAGAAGTACAAGGTCGAATTGATCGCGATCGGCAACGGCACCGCCTCGCGCGAAACCGACAAGCTCGCCGCCGAACTGCTGAAGAAGCACCCGGCGATCAGGGCGCAGAAGATCGTGGTCAGCGAGGCGGGCGCTTCCGTTTACTCCGCGTCCGAGCTCGCGGCGAAGGAATTCCCGGACCTCGACGTGTCCTACCGCGGCGCGGTGTCGATCGCCCGCCGCCTCCAGGACCCGCTGGCCGAGCTGGTGAAGATCGAGCCGAAGTCGATCGGCGTCGGCCAGTACCAGCACGACGTCAACCAGCTGAAGCTCGCGCGCTCGCTGGACGGCGTGGTGGAGGACTGCGTGAACGCGGTCGGCGTCGACGTCAACACCGCCAGCGCGCCGCTGCTGGCGCGCATTGCCGGCCTCAACGGCACCATCGCCGGCAACATCGTCGCCTTCCGTGACAAGAACGGCGCGTTCACCAGCCGCGAAAAACTCAAGGACGTGCCGCGCCTCGGCGAGCGCACCTTCGAGCAGGCGGCCGGCTTCCTGCGCGTTACCAACGGCGACAACCCGCTCGATGCGTCCGGCGTCCACCCGGAGGCCTACCCGCTGGTGGAAGCGATCGCGCAGAAGAGCGGCCGCGACCTGAAGTCGCTGATCGGCGACGGCCAGTTCCTGCGCAGCGTGAAGCCGCAGGAATTCGTCAGTGAAAAATTCGGCGTGCCGACCATCACCGACATCCTGAAGGAACTCGACAAGCCGGGCCGCGACCCGCGCGGCGAGTTCAAGGCCGCGGAGTTGCGCGAGGACGTGCAGGACATGCGCGACCTGAAGCCGGGCATGGTGCTGGAAGGCACGGTGACCAACGTCGCCGCCTTCGGCGCGTTCGTCGACATCGGCGTGCACCAGGACGGCCTGGTGCACGTGTCGGCGCTGGCCAGCAAGTTCGTGAAGGACCCGCACGAGGTGGTGAAGGCGGGCGACATCGTGAAAGTGAAGGTCATGGAGGTCGACCTCGCGCGCAAACGCATCGCGCTCACCATGCGCATGGACGACCAGCCGGGCGCGAAAGCCGAGGGCGCGGCGGCCGGTGGCCAGCGCCCGGGCGGTGGTGGCCAGCGCGGCGGTGGCCGTGCCGATCCGGCGCAGCAGCAGCGCTCGTTCGGCGGTGGCCAGCAGGGCGGCGGCAAGGGCGCGTTTGCGGCCGCGCTGAGCAAGGCGGGGATCGACAAGAAGTAGGCCGGCGGGGAGCGTCGGGGTGGCGGCGTCCACCCCGACAGGTTCCTGCGGGTGTCACGCGCCGCGGCTATGATGTCGGGGTTGCATACGGACCCGATACCCATGTCCCCGATCGATACCTCCCGCCTCACCCGCCGCATCGCCCTGCTGCGCGAGCAGCAGAAAGTGCACACGCTGCGCGGCGTGCGCCGCGGCATCGAGAAGGAAAGCCTGCGCGTCACGCCGGAAGGCCGCATCGCGCAGACGCCGCACCCGGCGGCACTGGGTTCGGCGCTGACCAACCCGCACATCACCACCGACTATTCCGAGTCGCTGCTCGAGTTCATCACGCCGGCCTACGAGCACGTCACCGACTGCCTGCTGTTCCTCACCGACACCCACCACTTCGTCTACGAGCAACTCGGCGACGAACTGCTGTGGACCAACTCCATGCCCTGCGTGCTCGGCGGCGAGCTGTCGATCCCGATCGCGCAGTACGGCAGCTCCAACCTCGGCCGCTTCAAGACGGTGTACCGGCACGGCCTGTGGCACCGCTACGGCCGGCACATGCAGGCGATTGCCGGCATCCACTACAACTTCTCGTTTCCCGACAACTTCTGGTGGGCCTACCGCAAGGCGGAAGACGCCTGCGGCACCGATTTGCAGGAATTCACCTCGCGCGAATATTTCGCGCTGATCCGCAACTACCAGAAGTACGTGTGGCTGATCGCCTACCTGACCGGCGCGTCGCCGGCCATGTGCTCCAGCTTCATGCGTGGCCGCCCGCACGACCTCGACGAAACCGACAACCACACGCTGTACCGGCCGTACGCCACCAGCCTGCGGTTGAGCGATCTCGGTTATTCGAACAGCGCGCAGAAGAACCTGGCGGTGAGTTACAACTCGCTCGACGCCTATGTCGATTCGCTCGATGCCGCGGTACGCACGCCGCACGCGGACTTCGCGAAGATCGGCATCGAGGAGAACGGCGAGTGGAAGCAGCTGAACGCCAACGTGCTGCAGATGGAAGCCGAGTTCTACGGTTCCATCCGCCCGAAGTGCGTGCCGCTGCCCGGCGAGCGGCTGGTTACCGCGCTGCGCGGCCGCGGCGTCGAGTACATCGAGATGCGCAGCCTGGACCTCAACCCGTTCCTGCCGGTGGGCATCGACCACGAGACGTCCTACTTCATGGAACTGTTCGCCACCTTCTGCCTGCTGCAAGACAGCCCGGAGCAGGGCGTGGCGGAGCTGGCGCGGAACAAGGCCAACCTGCAGACGGCGGTGAACCGCGGCCGCGACCCGGAGGCGGTGATCACGATGGCCGGCCGCGAGGCGTCGTTGCGCGAGCAGGGCCTGGCGCTGCTGGACGCGATGCAGCCGGTGGCCTGCCTGCTGGACGAGGCGCGGCAGTCGGCGCAGGGCTATACCCGCTCGCTGGCCGCCCAGCGCCGCAAGCTGCAGGACCCTGAGCTCACGCCCAGCGCCCGCGTGCTGGCCGAGCTGCGCGCGCGGGAGACCTCGTTCTTCGGCTTCGCGATGGCGCAGTCGCTGGCCGCCCGCGACCACTTCCGCGCCCAGCCGCTGGCGCCGGCGCGGCGCGAGTTCTTTGCCCAGCTGGCGGCCGAGTCGCGGGCGCAGCAAAAAGAGATCGAAGCCGCCGACCGGCAGCCGTTTGCCGATTACGTCGCAACGTTTTACCGCTGAAACCGGATATTCTGCGGAACCCGCTCCTGCCCCCCGAACCGCCGCCCCGCGGCACCCCACGAGGAATCTCCCCGATGAACAAGCAAGGATGGCTGTTGCTGTGCCTGCTGGCCGCCGGCCCGCGCTGGCCGAAGAACCCGCCGCGCCACCGGCCCCGGCTCCCGCTCCGGCCGCGCCCGCCGGCGACCAGTCGTGGCAGATCGGCTACACGCTGGGGTACTCGCTGGGCCAGCGCATGAGCGCCGACCTCGACAACCTCGATACCAACGCCTTCCACGAGGGCTTCTCCGATGCCTTCGCCCGCAACCCGGGCAAGATGACGCAGGAGCAGATGCAGGCGGCGTTCGAACTGTTCCAGCAGCAGCGGATCGCGCAGATGCAGGCGGCGCACCAGAAAATGCTCGCCGACAACCTCGCAAAGTCGAACGAGTTCCTTGCCAACAACGGCAAGCGCAAGGGCGTGAAGAAAACGAAGTCCGGCCTGCAGTACGAGGTGCTGGCCAAGGGCAAGGGCAAGTCGCCGGCCGCCAATGACCTGGTCACCGCGCACTACCGCGGCCAGTTGCCGGACGGGACCGAGTTCGACACCACCATCGGCGGCGAGCCGGTCGAGTTCCCGCTCGACCGCGTGATCTCCGGCTGGCAGGAAGGCGTGCGGCTGATGAACAAGGGCGCGAAATATCGTCTCTACCTGCCGCCGAACCTCGCCTACGGCGAGCAGGGCGCGGGCGAGGGCGACGTGATCGGCCCGAACCAGGCGCTGGTGTTCGAAGTCGAGCTGGTCAATTTCCGCCCGGCGCCGCCGGTCGAGGAAGTCAACGACGTGAACCTGACCCCGGCCGATGCCGCGGCGGCACCGGCGCCGGCGGCTGCGCCCTGAGCGATCGATCGTGAACCTGCCGGGCTATCGCGTCGTCAACCTGCTGGGCCTCGCGGCGTGTTTCGTCGCGATGGGCTTCGCGCTGTACCTGCAACACGTGGTGGGGCTCGAGCCCTGCCCGTTGTGCATCCTGCAGCGCGTGGCGGTGTTCGGCGCGATGGCGGTGTTGATCGCCGCGATCCTGCACAACCCGGCGCAGACGGGCCAGCGCGTGTACGCGGCGCTCGGCGAGTTGTGCGCGCTGTTCGGCCTCGGCGTCGCCGGTCGCCACGTGTGGTTGCAGTATTTGCCGGCCGACCAGGTGCCGGCCTGCGGCCCGGGCCTGGAATACATGCTCGACGTGTTTCCGCTGCAGGACGCGTTGTCGATGGTGCTGCGCGGTTCCGGCGAGTGCGCGGTGGTCGACTGGACCTTCCTCGGCTTCAGCCTGGCGGAACTGACGCTGGCCGTGTTCGTCGGCCTGTGCGTGCTGTTCTCTTTCCAGATGGTCCGTCGCCGCGGCTGATCCGCGGCGCGAGGACGCTTCCCGTCAATGCTCGATCTCCTGTTCGGATTCGGTTTGCTGGTCGGCCTGCAACTGGCCGGCGACGCGCTGGT
>JBKHWA010000167.1:0-16674 GCA_046566765.1 Gammaproteobacteria bacterium | reverse complement strand
CGCACCCAGCCGTTGGCGTCGGTGTTCGGCGCGGGTGTTGCCGCCCTGGCCGGGACGGTGGCCGGTGCGGCCGCAGGCGCCGGCGCAGTTGCTGTCGCGGTGCGCGCCGGTGGCGGCGTCCACGGCTTGGGCAGTGGCAGGTCTTCGAGTGCCCGCGCGTCTCCGGCCAGCAGGGTGGCGGCGAGCGCGGCGGCGGGCAGCAGGGACGGGAACAGGCGGAGCGTGCTGGAAGGGCGGAGCGTCATGCGATGGCCTCGTGCTTCTGCGTCACGTTGCGGACGGCACGAGGGTAAACCACCGGCAAGCGAAGATGGCGGGACGATGGTGCCGTCTGTCGCGGCGCCGTTACTTCCCCGAACAGCCACCACAACTGTCGCAGGACGCGCAGGCCTTGCCGTTGCCGGCGGCGCGCGCCCGCAGTGCGCTGCGCACCGCGCGCAGCGAGCGCCAGGCGACCCAGCCGCAGGCGGCGGCGACGATGCTGCCGGTGACCAGTGCCTCGAACAGTGCGTAGTCCATGGTCGGCCTCCTCGGGAAGTCAGCTCAGGATGTCAGTGCAGTGGCGACGCGGAAGGTGATGAAAGCGGCGATGTAGGCCAGTGCCGTCAGGTACAACGCGGCCAGCGTCATCGTCCGCCAGGAGTTGGTCTCGCGCTTGATCACCGCCAGCGTGGCGATGCACTGCGGCGCGAACACGTACCAGGCGAGCAGTGCCAGCGCGACCGGCAGGCCCCAGTCGGCGCTGATCAGCGTGCCAAGCTGGTCGGCGGCGGTGTCGTCGGTGGCGGACAGCGCGTACACCGTCGCCAGCGCGCCGACGAACACCTCGCGCGCCGCCAGCCCCGGCACCAGCGCGATGCAGATCTGCCAGTTGAAGCCGAGCGGGGCGAATACCGTTTCCAGCGCGCGGCCGATCTGGCCGGCGTAACTGTGGGTGATGGCCGCGCCCTCGGCGCCCGGCGGCGGGTTGGGGAAGCTGGCGAGGAACCAGAGGATGATCGTCAGCGGGAAGATGATGGTGCCGACGCGGCGCAGGAAGATCAGCGCGCGGTCCTTGAGACCGATGGCGATGTCGTACGGGTTCGGCACCTGGTATGACGGCAGTTCGAGCATCAGGCCCTGCGCGCCGGCGCCGCGCCTGATGTACTTGAACACCCAGGCAACGAGCATCGCGCTGGCAATGCCGGCGGCATACAGGGTGAACAGCACCAGGCCCTGCAGGTTGAACAGGCCGCCGACGGTGTCGTCCGGGATGAATGCGGCGATCAGCAGTGCGTACACCGGCAGCCGCGCCGAGCAGGTCATCAGCGGCGCGACGAGGATGGTGGCGAGGCGGTCGCGCGGGTCCTGGATGGTGCGCGTCGCCATGATGCCCGGCACCGCGCAGGCGAAGCTCGACAGCAGCGGGATGAACGAGCGACCGGTGAGGCCGGCGCCGGCCAGGAAGCGGTCGAGCAGGAACGCCGCGCGCGGCAGGTAACCCGATTCCTCCAGCGCGAGGATGAACAGGAACAGGATCAGGATCTGCGGCAGGAAGATGATCACGCCGCCGACACCGGCGATCACGCCGTCGACCAGCAGACTGCGCAGGATGCCGTCCGGCATGCTGCCGGTGACTGCCTCGCCGACCACGCCGACGCCGGCATCGATCGCGTCCATCAGTGGTGCCGCCCAGGCGAACACCGCCTGGAACATGAAGAACATCACCGCGGCGAGGATCAGCAGGCCCCACACCGGGTGCAGCAGCACGCCGTCGAGGCGATCGTCGATCTCCGAGGTGCGGCGCGGCATCGAAACCGCCGCCGCCAGCAGGTGCGCGACCTCCGCGTGCAGGCCGGCCCGGTCCAGTGCCGGCTTGTTGCTCACCGCCGGCAGCGGTTGTTCCAGCAGTTCCACCAGCGACCCGACGCCGCCTTTTTTCACGGCAACGGTCTCTACCACCGGTACGCCGAGTTCATCGGCCAGGCGTTCGCGGTCGATGGTGATGCCGCGGCGCGCGGCGTCGTCCATCTTGTTGAGCGCCACCAGCATCGGCCGGCCGAGCGCGCGCACTTCCAGCACGAAGCGCAGGTGCAGCCGCAGGTTGGTGGCGTCGGCGACGCAGACCAGCAGGTCCGGCGCGGTTTCGCCCGGCAGTTTTCCGAGACAGACATCGCGGGTGATCGCTTCTTCCGCGCTGGCGCTGGCGAACGAGTAGGCGCCGGGCAGGTCGAGCAGCTTCAGCGTGCGGCCGTTCGGCAACTGCAGCCGGCCTTCCTTGCGCTCGACGGTGACGCCGGCGTAGTTCGCGACTTTCTGCTTGCTGCCGGTGAGGCGGTTGAACAGCGCGGTCTTGCCGCAGTTCGGGTTGCCGACCAGGGCGACGGTGCCGGCGCTGCTGGCGATCAGGTTCATGGCATGGCCGCCAGATGATCGGTGACGAGGATGCGGCCGGCCTCGGCACGGCGCAGCGCGAAGCGGGTGTAGCCCACCTGTACCACGATCGGGTCGCCGCCGAGCGGGCCGTGCGCGATCACCCGCAGCGGCTCGCCGCGGACGAAGCCGAGGTCTTCCAGCCGCGGCGCAACCGGGTCGTCGGCGCCGATGGCTTCCACCCCGGCGATCACGGCGGTGCGGCCGGGGGCCAGGTCGGAGAGGCGCGCGCTCGGGGTTTCAGGATGCCGGGATGCCATGGAGGGTTCTGCCCGCGTTGCGGTAGTTGCGGCGAATGATTCTCAAGTGCGAACCATTATCAACCGCAGTCCGGGTGCCCGCAATGCCGTAGATCAAGAAAGGGTATTTCCCGCAATCGGGGTGTGGGGACCCGCCGGGAAGCGGTTCAGCCCGCGCCGCGCAGCCGCCGGCGGAACGCCGCCGGCGTCTCGCCGGACCATCGCCGGAAGGCGTGGATGAAGGCCGCGGCCTCGCTGTAGCCCAGTTGCAATGCGATTGCCTCCACCGGTTGCCGGCCTTCCTGCAGCAACCCCTTGGCGCGGGCAAAGCGCACATGGTCGAGCAGTTCGCGGAACGAGGTGCCTTCCTCGCCGAGCCGGCGGCGGAACGAGCGATCGCTCATGCCCAGTGCCGCGGCGACGTCCGCCGACGACGGAAAGGCGCCGGAGAACAGCGCCAGGTGTGCCATCACCTTGTCTTCGAGGCGTTCGCTGTCAGTGTTCAGTTCGCGCAGCAACTGGTCGCACTGCGCGCGGTAAAAGCGGTGCGCATTCGGATCGGCGGTGGGGAAGCGCAACTGCAGGTGCTCGTTGCGCAGGCGGAAGCGCGCCTCGTCCTGGCCCCAGTTCACCGGGCAGCCGAACAGTTCCTCGTAGGCCGCGGCTTCCGGCGGTTTCGGGTACGGCATATCGATGCTTTCCGCCGACAGGTTCAGGCCGAATGTCGATTGCAGGTCGCGCACCAGTTTCCAGGTGCCGGCGATCTCGCCGTCGACGCGGAAGCGGAAGGCGCGCGGCGGCAGCGGCATCGGCGTCAACACCAGCGTGCTCACGCGGTCGCCCGGCTCCAGCCGCAACTTGCCGTAGAGATAGGTGAGTTGCTGGTACTGGATGCCAACGCGGAACGCTTCGTACGCGTTCTCGCAGGTCATCACCAGCATGATGAACGGGCCGTAACTGCCGATGCCGAAGTTGGTGCCGGCCTTCATGCCGGCGAGCGGATCGTGCAGCACCTCGACGATGTCGGTGTAGATGCGCAACTCGAGCATGCGGTCGATGCGGCCGGCCGGATCGACGCGGTCGAGGTCGATGCCGTAGCGGGCAAGCACCGGCGTCACGTCCTCGCCCAGCTTGCGCAGGCCGTCGGCAATGGAGATCAGGCCGAGAATCGATCGGGTTGCCATCGTTCCCCCTCCGCCATCGCGCGCCTCCACAGTGCCTTCGGCCCGTCCCGTCCTTCGCCGGGCGCCCGGGCCACAAGGGCCCCGGAGCGCTCCCAATATTGTCCAAACAGGCCGCCTTTGGCCAGATAGATCAATTTCCGGGCCGTCCGCAGCATATTCCCTACGGGCCGCGGGGTTGCAGACTCCTTCCCGTCGGCACCAGGTCCGGTGCAGCAACAACGGAGCGGGGGTTCCCATGGGCTCGCAGGAAAAGATCGGCAAGGCAAAGGAAGTGGACGTGGCCATCATCGGCGCCGGCTTCGGTGGCCTGTGCATGGCGATCAAGTTGCTCGAGCAGGGCAACCGCAATTTCGTCATCGCCGAGAAAGCGGGCGAGGTCGGCGGCACCTGGCGCGACAACTCCTACCCGGGCGCCGAGTGCGACGTGCAGTCGCACATGTATTCCTATTCGTTCGAAGGCAAGTCCGACTGGTCGCAGCGCTACGCCGGCTGGAAGGAAATCCAGCAGTACATCCTCGACACCACCGAGAAGTACGGCCTGCGCAAGTACATCCAGTTCAACACCGCCGTTGAGGGCGCGCACTTCGATGCGAAGACCGCGCGCTGGACCATCGACACCAGCAAGGGTCCGATCATCGCGAAGCACGCGGTGCTGGCGAGCGGCCCGCTGCACGTGCCGTCGATCCCGGACATCAAGGGCATGGACAAATTCAAGGGCAAGGTCTTCCACTCCGCGCAGTGGGACCACTCGTACAACCTCAAGGGCAAGAACGTGGTGTCGATCGGCACCGGCGGTTCCGCCATCCAGTACTGCCCGGAAATCGCCCCGGAAGTAAAGCAGCTGTACGTGTTCCAGCGCACGCCGGCCTGGGTGATCCCGCGCGATACCCGCAAGTACCCGGAGATCGAGAAGACCCTGTATTCGAAGTTCCCGGCGCTGCGCAAGCTGCACCGTGCGCGGCTGTACTGGACCAACGAGTCGCGCGTGTGGCCGATCTTCAACCCGGCCATCGCCAACACCCTGCAGACGCTGGTGAAGGCGCTGATCCGCTACCAGGTGAAGGACAAGGCGCTGGCGGAAAAACTGATTCCCGATTACACGATCGGCTGCAAGCGCGTGCTGATTTCCAACAAGTGGTACCCGATGTTCAATCGCCAGAACGTCGAACTGGTCACCGACGGCATCAAGGAAGTGCGCGAGCACAGCATCGTCACCCGCGACGGTGTCGAGCGCCCGGCCGACTGCATCATCCTCGGCACCGGCTTCGTGGTCGACCCGCGCATCTACATGAAGCAGTTCCCGTGCATCGGCCTGCCGGGCCATGACCTGAACGTGGACTGGAAAGACGGCGCCGAGGCGTACTACGGCGTGAACGTCACCGGTTTCCCGAACATGTACCAGCTGGTCGGGCCGAACACCGCGCTCGGCCACAACTCGATCATCTTCATGATCGAGTGCCAGGTGCACTACATCCTCGAGCAGATGCGCCTGCTGAAGGAGAAGGGCGCCGACTACATCGATGTGAAGCCGCAGGCGCAGCGCGAGTTCAACGAGAACGTGCAGCGCAACATCAAGGGCACCGTCTGGGCCTCGGGTTGCCAGAGCTGGTACCAGCAGGCCGACGGCAAGAACTTCACCATCTGGCCGTTCTCCACCTGGAAGTACTGGCTGCGCACCCGCCAGGTCCGCACCGAGCACTTCGATTTCGTGAAGGTGCCGAAGGCAGTGAAGCCGGCAACGCCGGTGAAGCGGGAAAAAGCGCCGGCCTGAGTCGGCGGCTTCTGCGGAGTGAATCGCGGGATGAAAAAGGGGCGCCATGGCGCCCCTTTTTCATTGCCTGTCTTCCGGCGCGGGCCTTGCGCCCGTCGCAGGTCCTGCGCTCGCCGCGCGCATGTCACCGCGCGGCGCATTTCGGCACTCGGCGTTTTCAGGGCGCCGCGGCAGCCGGTGCGCCCTGGTTCACCTGCGGCAGCGCCAGTTCGGCGATCGGCTCGGCCGGCGGGTTCTTGTAGATGTAGCTGCGCGCCGGCGGCAGGCCGGCCTTGCGGGTCGGGCCGCGCAGTTCGAGGTAGTCGATGTATTCCGGCTTGTAGTCGATGCCCTGCAGGCTGCGACGCAACTGGCTCAGCGTGTAGTGCGGGATGTCGTTGGCCAGCACGTTGACCAGCCATAGCGGCAGGCGGCCGGCGGGGTCGAAGTAGGCCTCGAAGGTGACTTCGAACTCGTCGTTGCCGACGCGCTTGAACAGCAACTGGCCGGAGATTTCCTTCACCCGCACGTAGCCTTTTTTCGGCGGTACCAGGTCGTCCTTGCTGCGGATGTCGATCAGCATGGTTTCGTTGGTCGGGGTGATTGCCTGTCGCACGATCACCTCGACGCCCATGTCCCGGTTGCGCACCGGCCACGGCAGGTCGACGGTGAGGTACATGTAACGGTGCAGCGGGTCGTCGCGGCGGATTTCCTGCGCCGGGTCGAACATGTACAGCCACTTCGGGTAGGAGTCGTAGTCGTTGAGCACGCTGGCGATCATGTACTCGTCGCGGATCTTGATCCGGGTGATGCCCTTGAACGTTTTCAGTTTCGAGAGCGTGCCATGGCGGACAAAGGTCTTGACGCCGTCGCGCTCGCCGACGACCTCCCAGCCCGGCGAGTTCATGCGGCTGCCGGCGTGCACGCCGCCGGCGGCAGCCAGCAGCAGGGCGGCCATGAGGGCGAGGGCGTAACCCGGGAAGCGGGCGTGGCGCGTTGACGAGGTCTGGAACATGGCGGGCTCCGGTTGGCGGGGACGGCAGCGGGCCAGTGTAGCGGCGCCGGCGGCCGGGCACCTATACGCCGGTTGCCCGGGGGCAATGGCCGCGACGGGCAGCGGATGCCGTTGCGCCCCTATAATCGCCGCCAATGACGATGACGCCCGGACAACCCAAGCAGCAATCGCTCCGCCTCGCGACCGCGGCGGATGTACCGCAACTGGCGCCCGTGCTCGCGCGCGCCTTCGAGCACGATCCCCTCATCCGCTGGCTGTCGCCGCACGACGAGCGCCTGCTCGCACGCGCGGAGAAGCTGTTCACCGGGTACCTCAACCTGCTGGCGCTGCCGCACGGCATGGTCTACACCACCGGCGGCCTGCACGGTGCCGCGCTGTGGTCGCCGCCGGGGGCGTGGAAGATGGGGCTGCTGACGCAGGCCCGGGTGGCGCCGTATTTCATCGCTGCTGCCGGCGGCCTGCACCGCATCCCGGCGCGCTTCATCGGGCTGGAAGCGATCCTCGCGCAGCACCCGCAGGCGCCGCACTACTACCTGCAGGTGCTCGGCATCGACCCGTCGGCGCAGGGCATGGGCTGGGGTTCGCAACTGATCCGCAGTGGCACGGAAGTCGCCGATCGCGCCGGCCTGCCCTGTTACCTGGAGACGATGACCGAGCGCAACGTCGCGTTGTACCTGCGCCACGGCTTCACCATCCGTACCGAGATGAAGGTGCCGCTGGGCGGCCCGAAATTCTGGGGCATGTGGCGGGAGCCGCGCGCCATCGAGTGACGGTCGCGGCAGGAAGCCGGTTGTCGATAAAAAAGGGGCGGGTGCCTGCGTACCGTGCCCTTTTTTTGTCCGCGGTTTTCACCGCGGGTGGCGGTTACCCGGGTGGTGCGTTGTGATCAGGCCATGCCCTTGAACGCACGCTTGTCTTCCTCGCCGAGGTGCTCGTTCAACGCGCGCCGCGCAATTTCGAAGTGGATGATTTCCGCCGCCCGCGCTGCGCCCGGCAGCCGGTAGTGCGCAGCGGTCAGCAGCCGGTTGGCCTGCCTCAGCAGGGCGACGCCGGCATCGGCGACCAGGTCCTTCTCCAGTCCGTAGGCCGCCGCCAGCTTTTCATCGAGCATCACCCGCGAGATCGCGCGCAGTGCCCGCTCGCTGAGGTTCAGCGGCGGCTGGTTGGCCAGTCCGGTGAGCACGGCATCGGCCAGCGCCCTCGATTCGTCGTTCAGCAACTGCTGGTGCGCGAGGATGGCGTGGTACTGGAATTCCTCCTCCGCCGGCGTGTGGGTGATCAGTTCCTCGTCGACGCCGTGCAGCCAGGCGGCGTAGCGCCACAGGTGGTGCACCGCGTGGCGATCGGCAGCCGACAGTTTCGCGCCGAGCCGTTCCATGCCGCGGGCGGCGAGGTGATCGAACTCGATCACGGTGAACGCCATGTCTTCCTGGTTGATCGGCTCGTCGTAGATCGATACGTCCCAGTGCCGGTCGCGCACGTAGCGGCGCACCATCGCGTGCAGCAGCCGTACCTCGAGCACGTGCCGGTGGCCGATGCCGCCCGGCAGCAGCGCGCGCGGCGCGTTCATGTTGTGGCTCATCTGGCCGGTTTCCTGCAGCCGGCGGGCCACGTCCTGGTTCAGGCGGCCGGTAGCCACCAGCACGTGCGCGGCGCGGCTGAGCGAATAACCCTCGAGCAGCGCGGCCAGCAGGCCCATGGTGCGCACGGCGCTGAACGCGAGGCAGACGCGGCGGCCATGCTCGACCAGGTCCCAGTCCACCCAGGCCGGCGGCTGCGCGGTCAGTTCGAGGAAGCGCGCGCAGTCGGCGTTGCCCGCGCCTGCCAGTTGCGCGACCTGGTCGAACATCTGCGATGGCTTCGCCCGCTTCAGGTGCTGCGCGGCGCCGTCGGCCAGCGGGTCGCAGACGTGGCGCCACTTCTGCAATTGTTCCGGGCTGTAGCGCTGTTTCCAGTCGCCGATGGTGCGGGCGGTGGTGGCGGAAGTGGCAGGCGAGAGGGCGACGTTCATGCGGACCTCGGCGGTGTGTCCCGGGCGATGCGTTCCGGCGTTGCAGGGATGGGGTCGGCCGCGACTATAATCCAAGCAATTACTTGGGAAATACTTGGTTATGGCAGGCAAGCCTCCCGGGCCTCGCGCCCGGGCCGGAGCGCCGGTGCTGCCGGCAACCGGCCGCAAGCATCCGAAGCAGGCGCGGGCGCAACTGACCGTGCAGCGCATTCTCGCCGCGGCGCGCGAATTGATCGCCGCGCAGGGCGTGGAAGCGCTGACCACCAACCGCATCGCCGACGCTGCGCACGTCAACATCGCCACCCTGTACCAGTACTTCCCCAACAAGGAAGCGGTGCTGGACGCGTTGCTGGAAAGCTACATGGGCGAGATGGCGGGCGCGCTCGATGCGCTGCTGGCCAATCTCGACGATGCCGCCAGCATCGAGGATTCCACCCGCGCCTGGACGCTGGGCAGCATGCTGTATTTCCGCCAGACGCAGGGCGTGTTGCCGGAACTGATGCGCGGCGGCGGCGACCCGCTGGGCCTGCCGTCGCTGCAGCGGCTGGAGAACCGGTTGATGGAGGCGATGCGACGCTTCCTGATGCGCCGGCGCGCGCAACTCGACGTGCCGGATCTCGATGCGGCGGTCTACGTCGGTTACCACGCGGCAGCGGCGGTGATCAGCCGCCACCTGCTGTCGCCGGGCTGGTTGCGCGACGAGGAAATCGTCGAGGAAGTGGTGCGGCTGATGATGCGGTATTTCGGCGTGAAGCCGGCGCAGGTCGCCCGGCGCCGGTGAAGCCGGCGCGAGAGAAGCCCGTCGCGGGGATGCGGTACGGAGGCGGTTGCGCCACCCGCCAACCGCCCTGACCTGTGGCATCCTGCCGCCTGCCGGTCACGGCACCGATAACAGGAACGGAAGTCCCCCATGAGCACCAGTCCCGCGTTTGCCACGTCGTTTCCCCGCCTGTTGCTGCTCGCGCTGACTGCCGCCGCGCTGGCCACGCTGTGCGACGCCAACCACGTGTACACGCAGACGCTGGCGTACCCGGAGCCGTTCCTGTTCGGCCAGGCCTGGTGGGTGTTCCCCAACTTCGTGCTCGCCTTCCTCGCCATGGGCGCGGGTTACTTCTTCCTCGCGCCGCGGTTGCCGGCGTCGATGCCGGTGCAGCAGAGCACCGCGCCGGGCAACCTGCGCGATTTCGTCGAGGCCACCGTCGCCTTCGCGCTGGTCTACCTCGCCAGCGGTTTCGGCAACGAGTCCCCGGCCCTGTTGTCAGTGATTTTCTACGGCACCTTCGTCCTGCGCTGGCTGGCGACCTACGAGCGTGGCTGGATGTTGTTGCTGGCGATCATCCTCGGCATCGCCGGCATGTTCGCGGAGGGCGCGCTGGGTGCGAGCGGCGGCGTGGCGTACCGGCAGGTCGATATCTTCCACGTGCCGTGGTGGCTGGGCGGCCTGTACGTGCACGGTGCGTTCGCGTTGCGCGAGGGCATGCGCTTCTTCGTCTACCGGCCGCGTTGAGGCTGCTGCCCGTTCAGCACCCGCAAGGAAAGCGCAGCTTGCCGAGGATCGGCGTCAGCAGCGGCTCGGCGCCGGCATCGCGGATTTCGTCCATGAAGCCGGGCAGGTCGACGGTCGGCAGCAGGTCCGGGTCGCTTTCCAGCGGCGTGATCATCGTGTCCCAGTGGCAGGGCACCACCCATCGCGGTTGCAGCAGGCCGATGATCTCCTTCGTGTAGTCCTTGCGGTACTTGCGGCCGATCGCGCACAGGCACAGCACGTCGCAGCGGTGTCCCTCGAGTTCCTCGTTGATGAAGTCGGCGCTGTCGACGTGGGCGACGGTCAGTGCGCCGGTGTCGACGATCCAGTTCAGCACCAGCCCGTGTTTCAGGTCGCCCACGCGCGGCGGCCACGGCGGCGGGAAATCGATGTCGCCGGGGAACGGGATGCGACCGAACACCTTGCCGTGGATCGACGGCACGCCGCGCACGGTCCAGTCGCCGCAGCGGATGTCCTCGCGGCCCTGCGTCTCCACCAGCTGGTTCGGCGGCACGCCGGCGGCGCGGCCGATCATCATCGTCGAGCGCGAACCGATCAGCCGGGCACCGGTCTGGATGCAGAGGTCGGGTGCATCGAGCACGTGGTCGTAATGCGCGTGGCCGATCAGCACGTCGTCGGCATGCGGGATCACCTTCCGCACCAGTTCCTTGTCCGGCACCAGTTTCGCGGTGAACGTGCGCCGCAGGTTGGGGCGGGTGAGGAACGGGTCGAGCACGACGGTGCGCGCCGCGTTGCGGACGATGAACCCGGCGGTGCCCAGGTAAACCAGCTCGACGCCTTCGCCCGGGTGGCAGCCGTGGTGCGGCGCGTTGTCCGGGCAGAACCACTCGCGCTGCGCGGGCTTGAGTCCGACCATGCGTTTGATCAGTGACATGGCGCACCTCCTGCCCGGGGTCGTTCGCTCCCGGGAATGTTCGCGGGCCCGGGCCGGCGGGCCCGGACCGGGTTGTCCGGCGGGGCCGGGCGGGTGTTCAGAAAGAACAACGTCTTGTCAGTTGCGGTAGTGGCCCGGGACGGGCCCGGCTCTCTATTCTCCGCCAGTCCGCTCCCGCCCGGGAGCCTGTTTGCACGGAGCCACCGATGACCGTTTCCAGCAGCACGCCGTACCCGCACCTGATGGCGCCGCTCAAGCTCGGGTCCGCCACCCTGCGCAACCGCATCATGATGGGCTCGATGCACACCGGTCTCGAGGACCGGTTCTGGAACTACGGCAAGCTGGCGGCGTACTTCGGCGAGCGGGCGAAGGGTGGCACCGGCCTGATCGTCACCGGCGGCATCTCGGTCAATCGCCGCGGCTGGCTGCTGCCGGCCGGCGGCACCATGAACTCGAAGTCCGACGTCGCCAACCACCGCAAGGTGACCGACGCGGTGCATGCGCACGGCGGCCACATCCTGATGCAGGTGATCCATGCCGGTCGCTATGGCTACCACCCGTTCAGCGAGTCGGCGTCGGAGGTCAAATCGCGCATCAACCCGTTCAAGCCGCGCGAGATGAGCACGGCCCGCTGCTGGGAAGTGATCGGCGATTTCGCCCGTGCTTCCGCGCTGGCGAAGGAAGCCGGCTACGACGGCGTCGAGGTGATGAGCAGCGAGGGCTACCTGCTCAACCAGTTCCTCTGCAAGCGCGTGAACCACCGTGATGACGAGTTCGGTGGCGATATCACCGGCCGCATGAAGATGGTGGTCGAGGCGACGCGGGCGATCCGCAAGGCCTGCGGCCCGGATTTCATCATCATGGTCCGGCTGTCCATGCTCGACCTGGTCGAGGGCGGCAATACCGGCGAGGAAATCATCACCGTGGCGAAGGCGCTCGAAGCCGCCGGCGCCACCCTCCTCAACACCGGCGTCGGCTGGCACGAGGCGAACATCCCGACCATCGTCACCTCGGTGCCGCGCGCGGCGTTCCGCCAGGCCACGGCGATGGTGAAGCGCAACGTGAACATCCCGGTGGTGGCTTCCAACCGCATCAACATGCCGGACACCTGCGAGGACATCATCGCCTCCGGCGACGCCGACATGGTGTCGATGGCACGGCCGCTGCTGGCCGATCCGTACTTCGCCGCCAAGGCGCAGGCCGGCAAGGCCGATGAAATCAACACCTGTATCGGCTGCAATCAGGCCTGCCTCGACCACACCTTCAAGGCCAAGCGCTCCACCTGCCTGGTCAACCCGCAGGCCTGCTACGAGACCGAGCTGGTCTACGTGAAGACCAGCGCCAGGAAAAAGATCGCGGTGGTCGGCGGCGGGATGGCCGGCGTGTCGGCGGCGACGGTCGCCGCGCAGCGCGGCCACGACGTGACGCTGTTCGAGGCCTCGGGCGACATCGGCGGCCAGTTCGACATGGCGGCGAACGTTCCGGGCAAGGAAGAGTTCAAGGAAACCATCCGCTACTTCCGCAAGCAGTTGCAGCTGACCGGCGTGAAGGTGCAACTGAACCATCGCGTGAAGAAGGGTGAGCTCGACGGCAAGTTCGACGAGATCGTCATCGCTACCGGCGTCGCGCCGCGCACGCCGAAGATCCCCGGCATCGACCACCCGAAGGTGCTGAGCTACCCGGACGTGCTGCGCGCCGGCAAGCCGGTCGGCAAGAAGGTCGCGGTGATCGGTGCCGGCGGCATCGGCATCGACATGTGCGAGTTCCTGCTGGCGGAGGAGTCGCCGCAGTCGGTGGAGTCCTGGGCGAAGGAGTGGGGCGTCGACTTCTCGTCGAAGACCCCGGGCGGCCTGGTCGAGCCGGCGCACCTGGCGCCGAAGCGCGAGGTGTACATGCTGCAGCGCAAGGAAGGAAAGATGGGCAACGGCCCGGGCAAGACCACCGGCTGGGTGCACCGCCTGACGCTGCAGCACCATGGCGTGCAGATGCTCGACGGCGTCGAGTACCTGAAGATCGACGATGCCGGCCTGCACATCCGGGTGAAGGGCGAGACGAAGGTGCTGCCGGTCGACAACGTGATCATCTGCGCCGGCCAGGAGTCGGTGCGCGATGCGGCGCCGCTGGACGACATGGGCAAGCCCACCGACAAGCGCTACCACGTCATCGGTGGTGCTGACGTCGCGGCGGAACTGGACGCCAAGCGGGCGATCCGCCAGGGCGCGGAGCTGGCGGCGCGGCTGTGACGCGTTTTCGCTGGTGGCCGCACACCCGTAATCCGGATGTGGCGAGTTTCCGCCTGCGCTGCCTGCAGGTTGTCGAGGCCTTGCGTGCAGGCGGCATCGATGCCGGGCTGTTCGACGAGGACGGCAGTGATGTCCCCGATGTGCTGGTGCTGTCCAAGCGCTACGACGGTCGCACGGTGGCGCGGGCAACAGAACTGCGTGCGCGGCACGGTACCCGCCTTGTCCTCGATCTGTGCGATAACCATTTCCATGCCAGGGTTGCCACCCCCGAGGCGGTGAAACGTGCCGATGCGTTGCGGGCCGCGGTGCTCGCCGTCGACGCCGTGGTGTGCGCCTCCGACGCCCTCGCCGCGGTGGTTCGCCAGGAATGTCCGGCGGTCCGGCGGGTGTTCGTCGTCGGCGACGCCATCGAATGGCCAAGGGCACCGTCGTTCGGCAGTCGCCTCGCCCACCTCGCGCCGGAGTGGCAACTGGCCCGCCTGGCCCGGCAACTTCGTGGCCTGCGGCAGCCGCCCGGAGGGCGGCTGGTCTGGTTCGGAAACCACGGAAGTCCCAACGCGGATGGCGGCATGGACGACCTCGGCCGCATCCGCGACGTGGTGCATGAGGTTCACGCTGCCCGCGGCGTGTCGCTCACGGTGATCAGCAACAGCGAGCCGAGGTTTCACGAGGTGACCGCCGGCTGGCGGTTGCCGGTGTTCTATCTTGCCTGGCACCAGCAGACGTTTTCGCGTGCATTGCAACTGCATGACGTGGCGCTGATTCCCGTTGGGCGCAACCCGTTCACGTTGTGCAAGACGAACAACCGGCTGGCCACTTCGCTGGCGCACGGGCTGCTGTGCGTGGCCGATGCCATTCCCGCCTACGAGCCGTTTGCCGACGTCGCGATCATCGACGACTGGTCCCGGCTGCGGCAGGCGTGCGATGACCCCGGCCTGCGAACGGCTCGGGTCGCCGCGGGGCAGGAGCGGTTGCGCCGTGACTGGTCACTCGAGAGCATGGCCAGGCTGTGGGCGACGACCCTGGGTTCCATCCATAATGGCTGACCGCCGGCGCTGCCGGCTTCGGGCATCTCGGGGGTAGTGGCATGGCGCGTGGCAAGTTGCGGACCTGGTGGCAGTCGCTGCGCAGTGGCATCGACCGGAGCGAGTTGCCGCCGCTGCCCGCTGGTGCCGTGCGGCTGAACCTGGGTTGCGGCGACAAGATCCTGCCGGGTTTTGTGAACGTCGATGTGGTCGAATCCCGCAAGGGCAAGAGCCCGGATGTCATTTGCGACCTGCACCACCTGGAGCCGTTCGCCGACAACAGCGTCGACGAGATCATGTCGGTGCATGTCATCGAACATTTCTGGCGCTGGGAAGTGCGTGACGTCCTGCGGGAATGGGTGCGCGTCCTGAAACCCGGCGGCCGCATGATCCTGGAATGTCCGAACCTGGAGGCGGCGTGCCGCCAGTTTCTCAAGGATCCGGAGCGTTTTTCCGCCGAAGACCAGCAGGGCCAGCGCACCATGTGGGTGTTCTACGGGGATCCTGCCTGGAAGGATCCGTACATGATTCATCGCTGGGGATACACGCCCCGGAGCCTGGCGCGACTGATGAACGAAGCCGGCCTCGTCGACGTGCGGCAGAAGCCGGCGGTATACAAGCTGCGTGAACCACGCGACATGCGCGTGGTCGGTTACAAGCCGCGCTGATCGGGCAGGCGGCGCCGGGGAGGCGCCGTCAGGCCTGCGATTTCGCCGCGCGCAATTTCTTGTACGGCGGCACGAATTTGCGGTCCAGCCAGCGGGCATATGGCAACAACAGCCGGCCGGGGTGGCGTCCGATGTCGATCGGGCCGGAGTCCAGTTGCCAGCGCAGCGAAGGCCGCACCCAGCCGCGCACGATGTGCTCGTCTACCTCGGCATCGGTGATGAAGCCGTCCCGGATTGCATCGCGCAGGTATTCGACGAACAGGTAGCCCAGCGGATTGATTGCATTGATCCAGGGCTGGCGTGGCATGTCGGTGTAGTGCAGCAGGCACGTCTTCCCTTTCTCGTAGTGTTCAAGCCCGTTCCAGTACTTGCTGATGGTCGGGGACACCCGGCGGGCAACGCACATGTCGTACATCAGTTTTTCGTAGGTGAATTCGCCGTTGTCCAGCCGCCGCACGATATCCGGAACGGACCATTGCAGCGCCTCGCAATCAAGCAGCATGACGCTGAACTGGGGGCGGCGGTTGGGGGCATCGACATCGCCGACCGCGAGCAGGTCCGCGCCGTCGAACGGAAGGCTCCAGAGCTTTCGGATGTCCTGGAACACCATCATGTCCGAATCGACGTAAATGGCCTTGCCGCGGTGCCCGTTCAACTCGGGTATGGCGAAACGGTGGAAGGAAAAGGGCGTGCGTGGCCGGTTTTCCTGCTTTTCGGGAAGCTTGAACTCAATATGGCAGTCATCGAGCGGGATCACCTCGGTGGTCATCGAGGCGTGTCGCTTGATCGAGTAGTCGAGCACGCGCACGGCGAGTCGTTGCTCCTTCTCGGCGCCGACATATACCTTGACCGGCGAGGGCTCGGTAACCGGAGCGAAGTCGATCCCGGTCCGGAAGATGGTCCTTGCGATTCCGGCGAACTGCAGGTCGTAGTTCGGGTGGCCATTGTTGAGCCGCGTCACGTTGCTCAGGTCCGCGAACGCATTGCTGTAAGCATCGCCGCCGTCGACACCAATGCTTCGTATCTTCTTCGCCCCGGCGTTGGCCAGCAGGTTTATGGCAGCCTCGGCGCTGAAAAACGTGGCATCGACCGTTGGGCGCGGGTCACTTTTCTCCGGGGAGGTGGAAAGGTCATACCACAGTACGCGGCCCTCGGCGTCGAGCCGTTCCAGCAGCGGCACTTCACTGCAATACTCGCGCAATGTCTTGTTGCCGACCTGGTTGCCGACATGTGGCCGCCATGGCAACACGATGTACCTGGCGTTGCGTGCAATCGATTCGCCGTGCTCGATGATGACGTCGATGTCGATGGCATGCGAAACCTCGACCGGAAGGTCGCGGGCGACATGGTTGAGGCCCAGCAGGCGATATGCCTCCAGGTCGAACTCACCCCGACGGTCGAAGGTCGGTCCCTTGCCCGCCACCAGCCAGGGCCGGCTGTCCTGCCGGGAGGAAAACCAGTCGTAAAAGTGCTGCATCGTCGGGTCCACCTGTCCTGCGCGCGACAGGCGCGCCCGGCGCAAATTGTCCCAAGATGTAACACGTGGTGTCCAGCCGATTGCACGCATACTTCGTGGCGTCCGGTGTGATTGAAAGCCGGGTGCGACGGACAGGGGAAAACATGTTTAACATGGCGGGCCAGCGCGCGGCGGAGGGTTGCCGGGTACGTACGCCAGCATCAGGCATCGTCGCCCGCGGGTCGAAGACC
>JBKHWA010000166.1:0-3999 GCA_046566765.1 Gammaproteobacteria bacterium | reverse complement strand
GGGTCGAAGACCCGCGAGTCCAGGAAAAGAAGAGCGGAATTACTGAATCCCCCGGAAAATTGGTGATGGAACGAATTCCATTCCTGCGTCCGACCCTGGTCGAGGCCGACAGTTACCTGCCGTTGCTGCGCGACATCGACGCCGCCCACCTGTACTCCAATTTCGGCCCGCTGAACGCCCGGTTTGAGCAACGGGTGCTGGCGGAATACTTCGGTGGTGCGGGCGGGGTCAGCACCGCGGGCAATGCCACGCTCGGGCTGATGCTGGCCATCAAGGCGCTGGCACGGCCCGGTGCGCGCTACGCGCTGATGCCGAGCTTCACCTTCGCGGCGACGCCGTTGTCGGCAACCTGGTGCGGCCTGGAGCCGTGGTTCGTCGACATCGATCCGCGCACCTGGTGCATGGACGAGTCGGCGCTCGCCTCGGCGCTGGCGAAACTGGGCGATGCGGTGGCGGTGGTGGTGCCGTACCCGGCGTTTGCTACCCACGCATCGCTCGCAACGTATGCATCGCTGCATCGCGACGGCATCCCAGTGGTGGTCGACGCCGCGCCCTCGTTCGGCACGTCGCTGGATGGCAGGCAGTACGGCGCCGGGTTTCCCGGCGCGGTGGTCTACAGTTTCCACGCGACCAAGGCGTTCGGCGTCGGCGAGGGCGGCATGGTCTATTCGGCGGACGCCGAGCTGGTGCAGAAGATCCGTCGTCTCAGCAATTTCGGTTTCAACGCCGACCGCGTGCCGGAGGGCGACGGCATCAACGCCAAGATTTCCGAGTACACCGCCGCGATCGCGCTGGCGACGCTGGACGCGTTTCCCGGCAAGCTGGCGGCGCGACGCGAGGTGTTGGCCCGTTACCGCCGCGCCATCGCCGCGTCCACCTTGCCGGCGCGCGGCTGGCAACTCCAGGCGACGCAGGGCGACGTCGCCACCCAGATTTTCTCGCTGCTGGTGCCGCCCGGACTGGATGCCGATGCGCTCATTGCCCGGCTGGACGCCGCCGGCATCGAGTTGCGGCGCTATTTCCGCCCCGCTTGCCACCAGCAGGCGCATTTCTCCCGTTGCGGCCGCGGTGACCTGCCGGTGACGGAAGAGGTTGCCCGCCGTATCGTCAACCTGCCGTTCTGGGAAGGCATGGGCGAGGAGCGGGTAAACCGCGTGGTATCCGAACTCGAAGCAAATTCCAACTGACCGCTACCCCAGCGAACCCGAAGAGGCCCGGACCGGGCCGGAGAGGATAGTGTTGTGACTGAACTGGTAACCATCACCGTCGTCGATCACGTCGCCGAAGTGCGGCTGAATCGCCCGGAAAAAATGAACGCGCTGTCGATGCCGATGTTCGAGGCGATCAGCGGCGCGGCGGAGAAGGTGATGGCCGATCGCTCGATCCGCGCGGTCGTGCTGTCCGGCGAGGGCAAGGCGTTCTGCGCCGGCCTCGATCTCTCCAACTTCACCGACCCGAATTCCTTCGGCAACGGTGGCAAGGGCCCGTTCGGTCCCGGCCGCGGCGGTTTCTGGCCGAACTTCTACCAGCGCCCGGGCTACCTGTGGAAGGATGTGCCGGTGCCGGTGATCGCCGCGCTGCACGGCCCGGTGTTCGGCGGCGGCTTCCAGATCGCGCTCGGCGCCGACATCCGCATCGCCCACCCGGACGTGCAGATGTCGCTGATGGAGATCAAGTGGGGCCTGATCCCCGACATGAGCGGCACCCAGACGCTGCGCGACCTGGTGCGCATCGACGTCGCCAAGGAACTGGCATTCACCGGCCGTATCGTCCGCGGTGCCGAGGCGGAGAAGCTCGGGCTGGTGACGCGCCTCGACGAGAACCCGCGCGAAGCGGCGCTGGCGCTGGCGCGCGAGATCGCCACCAAGAACCCGGAAGCGATCACCCTCAACAAGCTGATCTTCGAAAGCACCTGGCACGGCGACGATGCCCGCGGCCTGCAGATGGAAGAAAAACTGCAGGCGCAGATCATCATGGGCCACAACCAGGTCGAGGCGGTGATGGCGGCGATGCAGAAGCGGCCGGCGAATTTCAACGAGCGCACCATCGACCGGCTCGACCGCGCCAACCCGCTCGATTCGAAGTAATCCTGCCGCCGGTGTTCTTCCGGCTTGCCCGGGGCGCGGTCACGGCAGGTGACCGGCCCCGGGATTTCCCGCTTCCCGCTCAGAACGACAGGCTCGCCTTCAGCCAGAAGGTGCGGCCCGGTTCGTTGACGCGCGTGGTCTGCACGTAGCCCGGGACCGGGCCGCCCATGCCGTTGCTGCCGCTGCGGCTGATGAACTCGGCGTAGCGGCGGTCGAACAGGTTGTCGATGCCGGCGCTGAGTTGCGCGTTCTTCGCCGGTTTCCAGCCGGCGTTCAGCGAGAACACCGCGTAGCCGGGCGCCGCCCCGAGATCCTTGCCGACGATGCTGCCGCGATTGAGGTCGTACCGGTGCTGGTCGTCGACCGCGCGCAGCAGGCCGCCGGCCGACCAGCGCGTGCCTTTCCAGTTCAGGCCGACGCGCGCTTCCAGCGGCGCGACCTGCGCCAGCGCGGTGTCGTCGGTCTCGTTGCGGCCGCGGGTGTAGGCCAGCGAACTCTCCAGTTGCCAGTGTTGCGCGAAGCGGAGGCTGCCGCCGAGTTCGCCGCCGTAAGTGGTGGCGTCGATATTGCGGGTGACGCCGACCATCATCCGGTCCAGTCCCATCATTCCGTAGTCGATCAGCAGGAAGTCCGCGGTCTCGTTGTAGAACAGCGAGGCCGACCAGCTGACGCTCTCCGTCTTGTACTGGATGCCGGTATCGAATTGCCGCGATTTCTCCGCCTGCGCGCTGTCGAACGCGCTGTTGCTGGTAGCGCCGCGCTTCGCGACCAGTTCCCAGTAATCCGGGAAACGCTCGCTGTGGCTGATGCCGCCGTACAGCGTGGCGGGTGTGGCGGCGAGGGTGTGCTCAAGACGGGCGAAGCCGCTGCCGAGGTCTTCCTTGCGCTCATGGCCGGCGGTGGCGTTCGGCTGCATGCCGACGCCCATGATCATGATCATGGTGCGCAGGTCGGTGGCCTGCCAGCGGTCGCCGCGGATACCGGCGACAACGCGGTTGCGTGCGCCCAGCGGCTGGTCGAACTCGGCAAACACGCCGTCCTGGTGGATGTCGGCGTCGTCGCTCCAGGCGGTGTAGATCCCGGATACCGGCGCGCTGCGCGAACGATGCGCGTCGTCGCGGGCATCGATGCCCAGCGCCAGTTGCGCGTCGTTACCGACACTGAGCGCCGTCGCCGCCTTGCCGCCGCGCGTTTCGCGTACGAGGTTGCTGTAGCCCATCATCCCCGGCGTGCGCAGCGTCTGGTCGTCCATCACGTGGTCGACATCGCTGCGGTACGCCTGCGCCTCGACGCGGGCGAACAGCGGCGACAACTTTTTCTTCTCGACCCGCAGGCGGCTGCCTTCGCGCAGGAATTTCGTGCCGTCCATGGCACGGTCGGCATAGGCCGCCTCGCCGTCGCTCTGCGTTACCGCCAGTTCAACGCGCGAGTCGGCGTCCGGCGTCCAGCCGAGCGCGCCGTTGAGGCTGTAGCGCTCGTACTGTGAGTGCACGTCGTTGCCGTCGCCGTCGCGGTAATCGTTGGCGGTGGAGTTCGAGGCAGTGAGTTGCAGGTAACCGTGGCGGTCGCCGAGCTGCGCGTCGACCAGTTCGTCGTGGCGGTCGAAGCTGCCGGCGAGCAGGCTGCCGTAGACGCGCGCGCCCGGCTCGTCGAAGCGCGGAGCCTCGCGTTCGAACAGCACGGTGGCGGCGGTGTTGCCGGGTCCGTGCTGCACGCTGTGGGCGCCCTTGATCACGGTGAGCGAGTCGTACAGCTCCGGGTAGATATACGAGGTCGGCGCATCCATGCGCGCGTTGCAGCCGCCGAGGATGCTTTCGCCGTCGACCAGGATGCCGAGGCGCGAGCCGGACATGCCGCGGAACGACGCGTCGCCGTCGGTGCCGCCCTTGCGGGTGACGCTGAAGCCGGGAAT
>JBKHWA010000165.1:0-5580 GCA_046566765.1 Gammaproteobacteria bacterium | reverse complement strand
CACCGGATGGCGTCGCGTTGGAGTGATAGATCACGACGAGGTCGCCGACCTGCATGCGGTCGCGCATGATGTTGCGCGCCTCGTAGTTGCGGACGCCGTTCCAGCCCTCGGTGCGGTTCTTGCGGGTGAGGAAATCGTCGATCGAGAAGACGTCCGGCTCGGTCTTCATCAGCCAGTAGTGCATGGGCTCGTCACGCGTCGGCAGGAAGTGGTCGTCGGTTGCGGGCCGGGCGGCAGGCTCGCTGGAACGTCGCCGCGCCGGCTGCCGGTTTCAGTGCGGCCGGCTGTCGTGCAGCAGCGCGAGGAACTCGTTGCGGGTCTGCGCGCTGTTGCGGAAGGCGCCGAGCATCACCGAGGTTTTCATCATCGAGTTCTGCTTCTCCACGCCGCGCATCATCATGCACATGTGGCGCGCCTCGACGATCACGCCGACGCCGATGGCGCCGGTGACTTCCTGCACCGCGTCGGCGATCTGCCGGGTGAGGTTTTCCTGGATCTGCAGCCGGCGCGCGTACATGTCGACGATGCGCGCGACCTTCGACAGCCCGAGCACCTTTCCGCGCGGCAGGTAGGCCACGTGCGCGTGGCCGATGAAGGGCAGCAGGTGGTGCTCGCACAGCGAGTACAGCTCGATGTTGCTGACCACCACCATCTGGTCGTTGTCGGACGGGAAGATCGCCTCGTTGACGACTTCGTCCAGCGACTGGTTGTAGCCGCGGGTCAGGAACTGGAAGGCCTTGGCGGCGCGCTTGGGCGTGTCGCCCAGGCCCGGGCGGGAAAGATCCTCGCCGACCGCCTCGATGATGCTGGCGAACGCTTTTTCCATGGTCATGGCGCGGAAATTTCCGGTCGGAAAGGGGAAGGGGCCAACCCTACGCGATCCGCCCGCGGGCGCCAACCCGGTGATCCCGCAACGAATGGCCGCGGATTGCCCGTTGAATATCCGGGGTTACTCCCGCCGTTGCCGCCGCAGCAGCACGTACAGCGCACCGGCGCCGCCGTCGGCTGGCAGCGCCGAGCAGAACGCGAGCACCTGCGGGTGACGCCGCAGCCAGTGGTTGAGTTCCGCCTTGATGGTTGTCGCCGCCGGCTCGCCCTGGCCCTTGCCGTGCACGACGCGGATGCAGTTGCTGTCCTCCTCCTGCGCCTGGCGGATCAGCCGGTCGACGGCGCGCAGTGCTTCCTCGCGGGTGGTGCCGTGCAGGTCGACGCCCAGCGACCAGGGGATCTGGCCCTTGCGCAGTTTCTGCCATTGCCGCAACTGGATGCCGTCGCGCCGGAACTCGACCAGCGCATCGCCGGCCACCGGCTGCACCGCCGACAGGCCGCCGACGGCAAAGCGATCGGCCGCTGGCGCCACGGTGGCCGCCGCGCGCCGGCGTTCGGCCAGTTCACGGTCGAATTTCTCGCGGGCGGTGGGCTCGCGCGGTTCGCTGGCCAGCGGCTTCACACCGGCCAGTTCGCGGGCCAGCAGTTCGGCGTCGTTGTCGTCGTCCGGCCCGGGGCGGCCGGGCGGGGCGGGTGGTCGGGCGGGCATGGGGAATCCGGGTGGTCCTGCGGTTGCGGGCGTTCGGCAGCGACTATGATGCCGGGCCATGAACCCCGCTTGAACCGGAGACTGCCGTGGGTACCGAAAATTCCGCCAGGACTGGCGACAACATCACCGTCGATACCGCCTCTGCCGTCCGCGATCTGCGCACCGTGCGCGACCTGCTGCGCTGGGCGGTGTCGGCGATGAATCGCGCCGGCGTGCATCTCGGCCACGGCAACGACGATCCCTGGGACGAGGCGATGGCGCTGCTGCTGCACGTCACCGCGCTGCCGCACGACACCGATACCCGCATCCTCGATGCGCGGCTGACCGAGGCCGAGCGGGCGCGGATGGCGGAACTGGTGCGGCGCCGGGTCGAGGAGCGGATGCCGGCGGCCTACCTCACCGGCACTGCCTGGTTCGCCGGCCTCGAATTCCGGGTCGATCCGCGCGTGCTGGTGCCGCGCTCGCCGATCGCCGAGCTGATCGCCCACCGCTTCGAGCCGTGGATCCACGCCGAGCGCGTGCATCGCGTGCTGGAGCTGTGTACCGGCAGCGGTTGCATCGCCATCGCCTGCTGCCACGCGTTTCCGCACGCGGATGTCGTGGCCACCGACATCTCGGTCGAGGCGCTGGAAGTCGCCACCGGCAACAGCATCCGCCACGGCTGCGAGGAGCAACTGGCGCTGCGCGCCGGCGATCTCTACGCCGGCGTCAGGGGCCCGTTCGACCTGGTGGTGACCAACCCGCCGTACGTCGATGCCGTCGACATGGCGGCGCTGCCGCCGGAATACCGCCACGAGCCGCGGCTGGGGCTGGCCGCCGGCAAGGACGGCCTCGACCTGGTGGTGCGCATCCTCGCCGAGGCGCCGGCGGTGCTGGCCGAGGACGGCCTGCTGGTCTGCGAGGTGGGCAACTCGGACCTGGCGCTGATGGCGCTTTTCCCGCAGGTGCCCTTCATCTGGCCGGATTTCGAGCAGGGCGAGGGCGGCGTGTTCGTGCTGTCGGCCAGCGAGGTGCGTGCCCATGCGGCGTTGTTCCGTGCCGAGGCGGATCGGCGCGTATAATTTCCGGCTTTCCGGCTTCCCCCTTCCGGCCACGAGCCCCGCGAGACATCCATGTCCGGCAACACCTTCGGCCAGTTGTTCACCGTCACCACTTTCGGCGAGAGCCACGGGCCGGCGCTCGGCGCCATCGTCGACGGCTGCCCGCCGGGGCTGGAACTCGGCGAGGCCGACCTGCAGGTGGATCTCGACCGCCGCAAGCCCGGCACGTCGAAATTCACCACCCAGCGCCGCGAGCCGGACGAGGTGAAGATCCTGTCCGGCGTGTTCGAGGGCAAGACCACCGGCACGCCGATCGGCCTGCTGATCGAGAACACGGACCAGAAGTCGAAGGACTACGCGAACATCGCCGACACCTTCCGCCCCGGCCACGCCGACTATACCTACAACCAGAAATACGGCTTCCGCGATCACCGTGGCGGCGGTCGCTCGTCCGCGCGCGAGACCGCCATGCGCGTCGCCGCCGGCGCCATTGCCAGGAAATGGCTGAGGGTGAAATTCGGCATCGAGGTGCGCGGCTACGTTGCGCAGATCGGCGACATCGCCATCAGGGATTTCGACTGGAATGAAGTCGGCAACAACCCGTTCTTCTGCCCGGACAAGACTGTCGTGCCGCGCATGGAGCAGCTGATCGAGGATCTGCGTCGTGACGGTTCGTCGGTTGGCGCGCGCGTCAATGTCGTGGCGTCGAACGTGCCGCCGGGCTGGGGCGAGCCGGTGTTCGACCGACTCGACGCCGACCTTGCCAAGGCGCTGATGAGCATCAACGCGGTCAAGGCGGTGGAAATCGGCGACGGTTTCGCCGTTGTGAACCAGCGTGGCGAACAGCACCGCGACGAGATGACGCCGCAGGGTTTCCTCTCCAACCACGCCGGCGGCATCCTCGGCGGCATCAGCAGCGGCCAGGACATCACCGCCAGCATCGCGCTGAAACCGACCTCGAGCATCCGCATCCCGGGCCGCTCGATCGACGCCAACGGCAACGCCTCGGAAGTCGTCACCACCGGCCGGCACGATCCCTGCGTCGGCGTGCGTGCCACGCCGATCGCCGAGGCGATGATGGCGCTGGTGCTGATCGACCATGCCCTGCGCCACCGCGCGCAATGCGGCGACGTCGTACCGCGGCCGTCGAGGATTCCCGGCAGCGTTGCCTGATCGCGGCAGCTCCCGCCGTGACTGAACGCGAGTACCCCTACTGGCGATTGAGCGCGTTTTATTTCGCGTACTTCGGCGCGCTCGGCGCCATGGTGCCGTTCTGGAGCCTGTACCTGCAGGACCGGGGCTATTCGCTGACCGAGATCGCGCTGATCGTCGCCATCCCGATGGCCACCCGCATCATCGCGCCCAATCTCTGGGGCTGGATCGCCGATCGCCAGCACGCGCGCCTGCCGATCGTGCGCGCCGGTTCGCTGGCGGCGATCGCGCTGTTCGGCGGCGTCTGGTTCGTCGACTCGTTCGCCGGCATGGCGCTGGTGATGACCGGCTACAGTTTTTTCTGGAACGCGGTACTGCCGCAGTTCGAGGTGGTGACGCTCAACCACCTCGGCCCGCGCATCGCCGAGTACAGCCGGGTGCGGTTGTGGGGTTCGATCGGTTTCATCGGGGCAGTGATCGGCCTCGGCGCAGTGTTCGACTTCATCAGCGTCAGCTGGCTGCCGGCATTCATGCTGCTGATCATGGTGGCGATGTGGCTGTCGTCGCTGGCGCTGGATGAAGTCGCGGTAGCGGACGCGCAGCGCCGCGACGTCGACAACTTCCTGCAGTTGCTGCGGCAACCGGTGGTCTGGCTGCTGTTGCTGGCCTGTTTGCTGATCAACTTCTCGCACGGCCCGTACTACACCTATTTCTCGATCTACCTCGAGCAGCGCGGCTGGACCCGCCTCGGCATCGGCGGTCTGTGGGCGCTGGGGGTGATCGCCGAGGTGATCGTTTTCATCTACATGCACCGCATCCTCACCCGCGTCGGCGCGGTAGTGGTGCTCGGCGGCGCTGCGCTCGGCGTGCTGGTGCGCTGGCTGCTGCTGGCCTACCTGGTCGACAACCTCGCCGCACTGCTGCTGGCGCAGGTGCTGCACGCGGTGACCTTCGGATTCCTGCACGCGGCGGCGATCCATCTCAGCCACAAGCTGTTCACCGGTGCCAGCCAGGGCCGTGGCCAGGCGCTGTTCTCCAGCGTCAGTTACGGTGTCGGCGGCGCGGCCGGTGCGCTGGCGGCCGGTGCGCTGTGGCCGCATTACGGCGCCCAGGTCTCGTTCATCGCGATGTCGGTGGCCGGCGTGGTCGCGTTGCTGGTCGTGCTGTTGCTGCTGCGGCATCCGCTGCTGCAGGAGTCCCGCGGATGAACGTGCAACTGCGGATGCCGTTCCCCGAGTTCCTGGCACTGATCGGCGTGATGATGGCGGTCGGCGCGCTGTCGCTGGACATGATGCTGCCGGCGCTGGGCGTGATGGGCGACGAGCTCGGCATCACCGATCCCAACGACCGCCAGCAGGTGATCACCGCCTTCCTGCTCGGCATCGGCATCGGCCAGTTGTTCTACGGGCCGCTGTCCGATCTCTACGGCCGCAAGCGGATGCTGCTGATCGGCCTCGGCATTTTCATTGCCGCCAGCCTGTGGGCGACGGTTGCGCACTCGTTCGAGGCGATGCTGGCGGCGCGCGCGCTGCAGGGCTTCGGCGCGGCGGCGCCGCGGGTGATCTCGGCGGCGGTGGTGCGTGACTGCTTCGTCGGCGACCGCATGGCGCGGGTGATGTCGTTCGCCATGCTGGTGTTCATCGCCGTGCCGATCTTCGCGTCGGCGCTCGGCATGCTGGTGCTGCTCGCCGGCGACTGGCCGGCAATCTTCCTGTTCACCGCCGCGTTCGCCCTGGTGCTCGCGCTGTGGAGCGGCTTCCGGTTGCCGGAAACGCATGCCGGCGATGCCGGCCACGGCAACCGCGGGCCGTTCCGGCGGTTGCTGCATGCCAGCGGCATCGTGCTGCGCAC
>JBKHWA010000164.1:0-6818 GCA_046566765.1 Gammaproteobacteria bacterium | reverse complement strand
TCGAAACCCATCTGCTTGCCGGCGGCATCGACCAGCTTGTTGTCGCGCACGGTCCAGCCGGCCTCGGCCAGCAGGCGGGTGGCTTCGCGCAGGTTGTCGCGGTTGTTGCCGCTGCCGTCCGTCTTCGGCAGCACGAACGGCTGGCTGAACAACTCGGGCGGCAATTGCGCGCGGAACGGTTCCAGCAGCGCCAGCTCGGCGCCGGCAGGCAGGCCGCTGGCGGCCAGCTCGGAGTTCTCGAAGTAACTGTCGGTGCGCGTGTAGGCGCTGTACATCAGGTTCTTGCTGGCCCACTCGAAGTCGAAGGCGTAGTTGAGCGCCTGGCGGACCTTGCGGTCGTTGAGCGGCGCGCGGCGGGTGTTCAGGAAAAAGCCCTGCATGCCGGCCGGTACCTTGAGCGTGAAGGCCTGCTTGCGCAGCCACTGCTGCTGCACCGCCGGAAGCTCATAGGCGGTGGCCCAGTTCTTGGCGGAGGATTCCACCCGCAGGTCGTAGGCGCCGGCCTTGAGCGCTTCCAGCGCGACGGTGTCGTCGCGGTAATAGTCGTACTCGACTTCGTCGAAGTTGTAGCGCCCGCGGTTGATCGGCAGGTCCTGGCCCCAGTAATCGGGCACGCGCTCGTAGACGATGCGGCGCCCGGCCTCGACCGTCTTCACCTGGTACGGGCCGCTGCCGAGCGGAATCTCGAGGTTGGCGGCGGTGAAGTCGCGGGTTTCCCAGAAATGCTTCGGCAGCACCGGCATCTGGCCGACGATCATCACCAGCTCGCGGTTCTTGTGATCGCTGAACGAGAACTTCACCCGCTGCGGATCCAGCACCTCCACCTTCTCGACGTCGCGGTAGTAAAAGCGCCAGAACGGCGAGCCCTTGCTCGTCAGCAGTTCGAAGGTATAGCGCACGTCCTCGGCGGTGACCGGCTTGCCGTCGTGGAAACGGGCCTGCGGGCGCAGGTGGAAAATGATCCAGCTGCGGTCCTCCGGCCACTCCATTTTTTCGGCGAGGCGGCCGTACTCGGTAAACGCTTCGTCCAGCGAGCCCTCGACCAGCGTGTCGTAGATCGAACTGATGTCTGCTGCCGGGATGCCCTTGGGAATCCAGGGGTTCAGCGAATCGAAGCCGCCCGGGCTGACTGCCGCGTAGCGGATGCGGCCGCCGCGCGGCGCCGCCGGGTTGGCGTAATCGAGATGGGTGAAGCCGGCGGGGTATTTCGCGGTGCCATGCATCGCGATCGCATGCGACACGTGGACCTGCTGGGCGGCCGCGGCGGGCAGCGAGACGAGCAGCAGGAGGATCGCCGCGCGCGCGGCGCGCAGCGTAACGGTGAGGCGGGGCAGCGGCATTCGACGGATTCCTTGCGGTTGCGGCTACCGGCAGCGGTGCCGTGGATCAATCGATATAAAGCTTCACGACTTCGCCGATGCGCAACTGGCGCTTGGCGCTGAAGTCATTCCAGCGGGCAATGTCATGCACCGAGACCTTGAACTTGCGGGCCAGGCCGCTGAGCGTTTCGCCTGGCTTGACCGTGTGCGTGACCCGTTTTTCGTCGCTGCTGCGCTTGCCGGCGACCGTGGCGACGGGCGCCGCGCCCTTGCGCTGGACGACCAGCTTCTGGCCGACCCGCAGCGGCTTCGAAACCGGGATGTCGTTCCAGCGCGCGAGATCGCGCAGGCCGACGCCCTGCTTGCGGGCGATGCCCGACAGCGTATCGCCGGAACGGACCACGTAGGTGGTCTTGCGCACGGCGGCGCGGGTGGCGCCGCTGTTCAGCGCGAGGATGCGCGGTTCATACGACGATTCGTTGGCGGCCAGCGCGCGGTGCGGCTGCGGGATCCGCAGTGTTTCGCCGGGCACCACCTCGTCGCCGGAGAGGTTGTTGACGACGCGCAGCATGTCGACGGAAACGCCGTGCGCGGCGGCGATCGAGGCGATCGTATCGCCGGCGATCACGTCGTATTTCTTCGCCGGCGTGAACTGGCCTTCCGGCGTGCCGGCGAGCACCTGGCGGAAACCGTCGGCCAGTTCCACCGGCACCAGCAGCGTGTGCCGGCCCTGCGGATCGGTGGCCCAGCGATTGTGGCCGGGGTTGTACAGGTACAGCTCGGTGAGCGGCATGTCCGCCAGCTCGGCGGCGCGGGCGAGGTCGATCTGGCGGCCGACTTCGACCTGGGTGAAGCGCGGTTCATCCGGCACCGGGTTCAGCCGCACGCCGTACTTCGCCGGGTCCTGCACGATCTGCGCCAGCGCCACCAGCTTCGGCACGTAGGCGCTGGTTTCCTGTGGCACCTTCAGCGACCAGTAATCGGTCTTCTTGCCGGCGCGCTGGTTGCGCTTGATGGCGCGCGAGACGGTGCCGGCGCCGGCGTTGTAGGAGGCGAGTGCCTTGTAATAGTCGCCATCGAAACGCGCGGCCAGCCGCTCGAGGTAATCGAGTGCCGCGCGCGTCGACTGCTCGATGTCGCGGCGGCCGTCGTACCACCAGTCCTGCTTCAGGCCGTAGATGCGGCCGGTGGACGGGATGAATTGCCAGGGGCCGGCGGCATCGGCATGCGAATAGGCGTAGGGATCGAACGCGCTTTCCACCACCGGCAACAGCGCGAGTTCGAGCGGCATGCCGCGGGCCTCGGCTTCATCGACGATGTAGTGCAGGTAACGCGAGCCGCGCGCGATCACGCGATCGAGGTATTGCGGGTTGCGCAGGTACCAGTTGCGTTGCGCGGCGATGCGCGGGTTGTCCTGGGCGAGATCGAAACGGAAGCCGGCGCGGATGCGGTCCCAGAGATTTTTCTGCGCCGGCAGCGGGGCTTCCCCGTTGACGCCGGCAATGACCGGCGGCGGCGGGGTGACATCGTCGGTGGCAACCGCCAGCGGCTCGCTGACGATGGCAACCGGTTTGTCGGCGGTGACGGCCGGCTTCGACTGGCAGCCGGCGAGTACAAGCACGCCGGGCACGAGGCCGGCCAGCAGCCAGGCCAGCGAGCGCATGCGGATGGAGGACGGGGCGTGGTCGCTGGTTGTCGGCATCGGTTGCGTGCGCAAGGGGATGGGGTGGTCTGCCGGCATTCTAGGAAGCACCGGCGGCAGCGGCAAGGAAGGTATTTCCCGGGGTTTGCCTGCGCGGCGAACGTATTCGCCGCAAGTCTGTCGCGGATCAGCGAAACGCATCCTTCCAGCGGCGCAATGCCGCGAACGTGGCGACCACCGAGTCGGGCGCCTGGCCGTCATGTCTTGTGACAGATTCCCGCACGCCGGCGCGTTCCACGCGCAGGAACGGGTTGATGCGCCGCTCGCGGGCAAGGTCGCCCGGCAGCGTGGGCCGGCCGGCGTCCCGCTGCCCGCGCGCCCAGGCAGCACAGGTCGCGATATCGCCATTGCCCGGTTCGACTGCGGCAGCAAACCGCAGGTTCCCCAGCGTGTACTCGTGCGTGCAACACACCAGCGTGTTGTCCGGCAGCGCGGCCAGCCGCTGCAGCGATGCGTGCAGTTCCTCCGCGGTGCCTTCGAACAGGCGGCCGCAGCCGCCGCTGAACAGCGTGTCGCCGCAGAACAGCAGGGGCCGCGCATCCAGTTGCCCGAGGAAGGCGATGTGGCCGGCGGTGTGGCCGGGCACGTCGAGCACGCGGAATCCGGTGTCAAAGCCGTCGATTTGCACCTGATCGCCATCGCCGAGCGGGTGGTCGAGGCCGGGGATGGTTTCGTGGCGGGGGCCGTACACCGGCACGCCGGGCTGTTTCAGCGCGCGGATGCCGCCTACGTGGTCGACGTGGTGGTGGGTCACCAGGATGGCAGCCAGCTCCAGCCGTTCACGTTCCAGCCAGGCCAGCACCGGCGTCGCGTCGCCGGGGTCGACCACCAGGCAGCGGCGTCCGTCGGCGGCGCGCAGCGTCCAGATGTAGTTGTCGGTGAATGCCGGCACCGGCTGCAGGCGGGGGTGGTCGATGACGGCGGTCAGCGTGTCGGTGTGCATCGGCGGGTGCTGGTGGCGGTGGTGGCGGGTCCCGGCGGGCGGGCGGTGCGGTAGAGTAGCCGGCAGTGTGCCCGTCGTCCGGGGAATGTCGACGATTGCTGTCCTTGGGAGAACGCCATGGAACTGCCGCGCCTGTTTCGTGACCCGTTCCGCCGTCATCCGCCCAACTACCGCGCGCACCTGCGCGACTGGCTGGATGGTCCCGCCGGCCAGCGCCTGCTGGCGGCCGAGCGGGCAGTGCTGGATGACATCACGCCCTGCATCTTCGGTTTTCACGCGGCGCAGGTCTGCGCGGCGCGGCCGGAATCCATGCTCGATGCCAGTCGCATCCTGCACCGCGTGCTGGTGGGTACTGCCGGCGATGACGCCGGCGTCGACGTCGTCGCCGCCAGCGCACAATTGCCGTTCCCCAACGACAGCATCGACCTGCTGGTGCTGCATCACGCGCTGGATTTCGAGGACGACCCGCACACCGTGCTGCGCGAGGCGGCGCGCGCGGTGATCCCGGGCGGCGCGCTGGTGGTGATCGGATTCAATCCCTGGTCGCTGTTCGGGTTCCTGCGACTGTTCCACTGGGCAGCGCTGGATGCGCCATGGTTCGCGCGCTGCATCAGCCCCTATCGCGTCACCGACTGGCTGCAGGTGCTGGATTTCCGCATCGATGGCCTGGAGAGCGGCTATTATCTGCCGCCGCTGGCCGGTGACCGGGCCGTGCAACGGCTCGGGTGGCTGCAGGCACTGGGGCAGCGCCTGTGGCCGCAGCGCGGCATGTTCTACGTGCTGGTTGCCCGCAAGTCGGTGGCGCCGCTGAAGCCGGTGCGCCGCTTCGAGCGCCAGTTGCGGCCGGTGGCGGTGGGCGTGCCGGTCGCCGGCCGCGTGACCCGGCGCGATCCGCCGACCTGATCCCGCCGTCCGGCCAACAGGAATTTTCGTGAGCGAAGACGTTTCCGGCAGCGACGATATCGTCCAGGCCTTCACCGACGGCGCCTGCCGCGGCAATCCCGGCCCCGGTGGCTGGGGCGCGGTGCTGCGCTTCCGCGGCCGCGAGAAGCACCTGTGGGGCGGCGCCGCCCACACCACCAACAACTGCATGGAACTGCAGGCCGCGATCGAGGCGCTGAGCGCGTTGTCGCGCCCGTGCCGGGTCGAGCTCACCACCGATTCCGAATACGTGAAGAAAGGCATCACCGAGTGGGTGCACGGCTGGAAGCGGCGGGACTGGAAAACCGCCGACCGCAAGCCGGTGAAGAACGCCGACCTCTGGCAGTTGCTCGACGCTGCCGCCGCCCGCCACCAGGTCAGCTGGCACTGGGTACGCGGCCACAACGGCCACCCGGAAAACGAACTGGCCGACCAGCTGGCCAACCGCGGCATCGACGAATTGCCGGCCGCGGCCGGCCGCTGAAAGACCGAACCAGGAACCCGCGCATGCGCCAGATCGTCCTCGATACCGAGACCACCGGCCTGGAGCCGCACCTCGATCACCGCATCATCGAGATCGGCTGCATCGAGTTGCTCGACCGCCGGCCGACCGGTCGCCGCTTCCACAAGTACCTGAACCCCGAGCGGGAGATCGATGCCGGCGCCGTCGAGGTGCACGGGTTGACCAACGAGTTCCTCGCCGACAAGCCGCTGTTCGCCGATGTCGCCGACGAGCTGGTCGAGTTCGTGCGCGGCGCCGAGCTGGTGATCCACAACGCGCCGTTCGACGTCGGCTTCCTGAACGCCGAGTTCAGCCGGCTCGGTCGCCATGGGCCGGTGGCCGGTTTCTGCACGGTGCTCGATACGCTCGAACTGGCCCGGGCGCGCCACCCCGGCCAGCGCAACAGCCTGGACGCGCTGTGCAAGCGTTACATGGTCGACAACAGCCAGCGCAGCCTGCACGGCGCCTTGCTGGATGCCGAGATCCTGGCCGACGTCTACCTCGCCATGACCGGCGGGCAGACGGCGCTGCTGCTGGGCGCGGATGGCGCCGACACCGGCTCCGGCGAGCAGCCGGCGGTGATCCGCCGGTTGCCGGCGGGCCGGGCGCCATTGCGGGTGGTCGCGGCGACGCCGGCGGAGCTGGAGCAGCATGCCCGCCAGCTGGTGGCGCTCGACAAGGCCAGTGGCGGCAAGTGTGCCTGGCCGCGCCCGGATGTGGCCGATGTTGCTAAATGAGGATGAATTCTCTTTTTTATCAGCCGGTTGCGCTTTAAAGTTGACCCCCTCTGACAGGTCGTGCCAGAGTGACTCGCCGTCGGCGCAGTTGGTACGTATCTGCCTTTGAAAACAAGGACATAGCGAGGCCTCCCGGTACTTATGGCAGCGATCCAGCAAGCGACCTCGCTCAACCTCGTCAAGGAAGAGCTTGACGCCACGCTCCGCCAGGCCGAGGCCGGCCTCGCCGACTATGCGGCCAATCCGGGCAACGCCGCCGCGCTTGAGCCCTGCATCGAGGCGCTGCACCAGGCCTGGGGTGTGCTGCGGGTGCTGGAGATCCCCGGGGGCGCCGAACTGGCGCAGGAACTGGAGAACGTCGCCCGCGAGGTATCGCAGTCCGGTCCCGACGAGGCGCGGCTGGCGGCGCTCGGCAACAGCATCATGGTGCTGGGCCGCTACATCGAGTTCATGCAGATCAAGGGCCGTGGTTTGCCGCAGTTGCTGGTGCCGGCGCTCAATGCGCTGCGCCAGTCGATCGGCAAGCCGCCGGTCCCGGAGAGCGCCTTCTTTTCCTGCGACCTGGCGGCGAAGCGCCCGGGCGAGGGTACCGACGCGCTGGAATCGGATGCCGAGATCCAGCGGCTGGCGCGGCGCCTGCGCCAGATGTACCAGGTCGGGCTGCTCGGCGTGCTGCGCGGGGAAAACCCGGCGG
>JBKHWA010000163.1:0-5194 GCA_046566765.1 Gammaproteobacteria bacterium | reverse complement strand
CGCCGTGCTGCGTCGGCAGCATGTGCTCGCCGATCTTGCTGACGGTCTGCTCGTGGGTGATGCGATAGTGAATCAGGTCGGCGATGGTGCCGATCTTCAGCTGGTGCTGTTCGGCGAATTTCTCGAGGTCCGGCCGGCGCGCCATGGTGCCGTCCTCGTTCATGATCTCGACGATCACCGCCGCCGGCTCCAGGCCAGCCAGGCGCGCGAGGTCGCAACCGGCCTCGGTGTGCCCGGCGCGGTGCAGCACACCGCCCGGCTGCGCCATCAGCGGGAACACATGGCCCGGCGACACGATGTCGCTCGCCTTCGCGTGCGGCGCGACCGCGACCTTGATGGTGTGCGCGCGGTCGGCCGCCGAGATGCCGGTGGTGACGCCACTGGCCGCCTCGATCGAGGCGGTGAAGTTGGTGCCCAGCTGCGTGCCGTTGCGGCCGACCATTGGCCCGATTTCCAGTTGCCCGCAGCGCTGCTGGGTGAGCGTCAGGCAAATCAGGCCGCGCGCGTGCTTCGCCATGAAGTTGATCGCTTCCGGCGTGACGTGCGACGCGCCGAGCACGAGGTCGCCCTCGTTCTCGCGGTCCTCGTCGTCCATCAGGATCACCATGCGACCCTGGCGGATGTCCTCGATCAGTTCTTCTACCGTGTTCAGTTTCATGTATTTGTCTTCGGCCGGGCGGCGCCCGGCTTATCTGGGGAGTCCGTGCCCGGCGAGTTCCGCCAGCGTGATGCCGCCGATCGCGGCCTTGTCACCAAGCAGCAGGCGCTCGAGGTAACGGGCAATGAGGTCGACCTCGAGGTTCACCGCGACGCCGGGGTTCCAGCCGTCGATGTTCGTCTCGGAAATGGTGTGCGGCACGATGTTCAGGTCGAACACCGCGCCGTCGACCGCGTTCACCGTCAGGCTGACGCCGTCGCAACAGATGGAACCTTTTTCGGCGATGTACTTCGCCAGCGGCGCCGGCGCCTCGATGCGGAACTTCACCGAGCGCGCATCGACGCTGCGGGAGACGACCTTGCCGACGCCGTCGACATGGCCGCTGACCAGGTGCCCGCCGAGGCGGGTGGTCGGCGTCAGTGCTTTTTCGAGATTCACCCGGTGGCCGGTTTTCAGCGCGCCCAGCGTGGTGCGCGACAGCGTCTCGCCGGAAACGTCGGCAACGAAACCGTCGCCCGGGAGCTCCACCGCGGTGAGGCAGACGCCGTTGACGGCGATGGAGTCGCCGAGCGCGACATCGGCGAGGTCGAGCTTGCCGGTCTGGATGCGGAAACGGCGGTCGCCGCCGCGGTTTTCGATGGCGGCAAGGGTACCGACGGCCTGGATGATTCCGGTGAACATGGTCCGGCGAGCTCGGGGGCGTTAAAGAGCGGTGTCGAAACGGGCGATCATTCTAATGTCGGCGCCCACCGGGCGCACCTCCCGGAAAACCACCGCCACCTTGCCGGCCATGGTGGCGATCGGCAGCTCCAGCAGCGGCCGGGCCGAGCTGCCCAGCAACGCCGGCGCCAGGTAGACCACCAGCTCGTCGGCCAGGCCCCCGGCGACGAAGGCGCCGGCCAGGCCGGCCCCCGCCTCCACCAGCAGTTCGTTGACCCCGCGGCCGGCCAGGCTGGCCAGCAGGGCGTGCAGGTCCAGGCCGCCTGCCGCCGGCGGCAGGCCGATCACCTCGACCCCCGGGCCGGCGCCCAGCGCCGCCGCCCGTTCCCGGCCGGGGGACTGCGCCAGCGCTGCCGCCGACGCGCAGACCAGCACCGGCGCCGCCGCCGGGGCGCCGGCGAACAACTGCGCCGAAGGCGAGCCGCGCAACTCCCGGTCCAGCAGCACCCGCAGCGGCTGCCGCACCGGCAGTTCGCCGTGGGCCTCGTAGCGGCCGAACTTCCAGTCGCCGGCGCGCACGGTGAGCGCCGGGTCGTCGGCCAGCAGGGTACCGGTGCCGGTGAGCACGGCGCCGCTGCGCGCGCGCAGGCGTTGCACGTCCTCGCGCGCCTCCGGGCCGGTGATCCACCGGCTCTCGCCGCTGGCCATCGCCGTGCGGCCGTCGAGGCTCATCGCCAGTTTCACCCGCACGTACGGGCGGCCGCGGGTCATCCGCGAAACGAAGCCCGGGTTGAGTGCGCGCGCCTCGCTTTCCAGCAGGCCGACATCGACCGCGATGCCGGCGGCGCGCAACTTGCGGATGCCCTCGCCGCTCACCTGCGGATTCGGGTCCTGCATCGCCACCACCACCCGCGCCGGTTCGGCGGCGATGAGCGCGTCGGCGCAGGGGCCGGTGCGGCCGTGGTGGCTGCATGGCTCCAGCGTGACGTAGACGGTGGCGCCGCGCGTGCGGTCGCCGGCGGCACGCAGCGCGTGCACCTCCGCGTGCGGCTCGCCGGCACGCGCGTGGAAACCTTCGCCGACGACGACACCGCCCGCCACGATCACGCAGCCGACGCGCGGATTGGGATCGGTGGTGTAGAGGCCGCGCGCGGCCAGCTGCAGCGCGCGGGACATGTGGGCGTGATCGTTGGCGTCGAACGTCATGGCGGCCGGGGTGATCGCGTTTGTTTGCGCAATAATGCGGCAGGTTAGCGCACCGGCCCCGGGGGCACATCATGGAAATCGTCTACGCACTGCTGATCGGCATCGGCCTGGCCGCAGCCAGCGGCTTCCGCGTGTTCCTGCCGTTGCTGGGGCTGGCGCTGGCCGCACGCTTCGGCGGCGTCACTCCCGGCGAGGACTTCGGCTGGCTGCTCACCGATGCCGCACTGGTGGCGCTGGCCACCGCCACGCTGCTGGAGATCGGCGCCTATTACCTGCCGCTGCTCGATCACCTGCTCGACGCCGTCACCACGCCGCTGGCGATCGTCGCCGGCACGCTGGCGACCGCGGCGATGCTCGGCGGCATCGACGACCCGCTCATCAAGTGGGGGGTCGCGTTGATTGCCGGCGGCGGCGCCGCCGGCGTGGTCCAGGCCGGCTCGGTGGCGGCACGCGCGGCATCGCTGGCGACCACCGGGGGCATCGGCAACCCGGTGGTGTCGACCCTCGAGTGGATCGGCGCGCTGCTGGTCACCGTGCTGGCGTTCATCGCACCGGCGCTGGTGCTGGCCGGGCTGGCATTGCTGGTCGTCGGCCTGGTGCGCCGGGCTCGCCGCCGTTCGGCATGATCCGGGTCACCCTCCGCAGCAGGAATTGCCGCTACGGTGGGCGGCACCAGGCCATCACGGGAACAAGGAGGCAACCATGATCCGGGTACTTATCGCGTTCGGACTGCTGCTGTTCATGATCGTGCTGGTGATCTCGGTGTTCTTCGCCGCCAACCGCCAGATGGGCGAGGCCTGGGCAACCTGCATGGTCGACCTGCGAATCGAGGAGCGCGTCAGTAATGCGCGGTACGGCGCCGACATCACGGCGCTGATCGCCGAGACCGTCGACTGCGTCGACCAGCGCAAGAGCTTCCTCGCCGGCCTGTTCTTCGATGCCAACGACGGGCTTGATCGCTACGAGGCGAAAATCCGCGCGATGGCGGAGATGCAGCGGCGCGCGGAGACGGAAGCCCGGCAGTTCGAGGAGGAGTACCGGAACCTGCAGAATGACTACGAGTCGCAGCAAAGCCTGCAGCAGTTCCGCGAAGACGCCTGGCGCGGCGGCAAGCAGCCCTGAGTCGTGCGGCTCAGCTGCCCTTTTCGAGCCGCTCGACTTCCTGCCGGAACTCGTTGATATCCTTGAAGTTGCGGTAAACCGACGCGAAGCGCACGAAGGCGACCTCGTCGAGTTGTCGCAACTCGTTCATCACCGCCTCGCCCACTGCCGACGACGGCAGTTCGCGCTCGCCGCTGGCGCGCAACTTGGCGCTGATGTGGCTGATGGCCGCCTCCACCTGCTCGGCGCTGACCGGCCGCTTCTGAATGGCCAGCAGGATGCTGGCGCGCAACTTGGCCTCGTCGAACGGGACGCGGGTACCGTCGCGCTTGACGATGCGCGGCATCACCAGCTCGGCGGTTTCGTAGGTGGTGAAGCGCTCGTTGCACTGCTGGCACTCGCGGCGCCGGCGCACCTGGGCGCCATCGGCGACCAGGCGCGAGTCGATCACCTTCGTGTCGTCGGCGTTGCAGAACGGGCAGTGCATGCGGCGCTCCCTGCGTTAACCCGGGATCAGCCGTAAACCGGGAACTTCTTGCAGATCGCCTCGACCTTCGCGCGCACGGCGAGAATGGTGTTCTCGTCGTTGATGTTGTCGAGCACGTCGCAGATCCAGCCGGCCAATTCCTTCGCCTCGGTTTCCTTGAAACCGCGGGTGGTGATCGCCGGGGTGCCGATGCGGATGCCGGAGGTCACGAACGGCGAGCGCGGGTCGTTCGGCACCGCGTTCTTGTTGACGGTGATGTGCGCCTTGCCGAGCGCGGCGTCCGCGTCCTTGCCGGTGATGTCCTTGCTGACCAGGTCGAGCAGGAACAGGTGGTTGTCGGTGCCGCCGGACACGATGTTGAAGCCGCGCGACTGGAACACGCCGCACATCGCGCGCGCGTTGGCCACGACCTGCTTCTGGTAATCCTTGAATGCCGGCTCCATCGCTTCCTTGAAGCACACCGCCTTGGCGGCGATCACGTGCATCAGCGGGCCGCCCTGGCCGCCCGGGAACACGGCGCTGTTCAGCTTCTTCTCGATCTCCTCGTTCTTCTTCGCGAGGATCAGGCCGGAGCGCGGGCCGCGCAGCGTCTTGTGGGTGGTGGTGGTGGTGACGTCGGCGATCTGGCACGGGTTCGGATAAACACCGGCGGCGACCAGACCGGCGACGTGCGCCATGTCGACCATCAGGTAGGCGCCGACCGAGTCGGCGATTTCGCGGAATTTCTGCCAGTCGACCACGCGCGAGTAGGCGGAAAAGCCGGCGATCACCATCTTCGGCTTGTGCTCCTTCGCGAGGCGCGCGGCTTCCTCGTAATCGATCTCGCCGGTGGCCGGGTTCAGGCCGTACTGCACCGAGTTGTAGATCTTGCCGGAGAAGTTCACTTTCGCGCCGTGCGTCAGGTGGCCGCCGTGCGCCAGCGACATGCCGAGCACGGTGTCGCCCGGGTTCAGCAGAGCCATGAACACGGCGATGTTGGCCTGCGAACCGGCATGCGGCTGCACGTTGGCGTAGTCGGCGCCGAACAGTTGCTTCGCGCGGTCGATGGCCAGTTGCTCGACGATGTCGACGTACTCGCAGCC
>JBKHWA010000162.1:0-15277 GCA_046566765.1 Gammaproteobacteria bacterium | reverse complement strand
TGGCCCCGGGCGGAGGGAGGCTGCCACGGGTCGTGCGGGCTGTGAACGAACCGGTTCGCGGTTTTGGCCAGTCGCTGCCGGTTTGCCTCCGGACGGCCGGTTGCCGGGTATCGCCGGTCAAGCCGTGCGCCGGGTCGCCTGCCACAATCGGCCGCGACGCCCGTTTTCCCATCGGCCGTTTTGCCGGTCCCCGGAGGTAGTGATGCTCGGCTTCCCGATTGCCATCCTGTTCGCCAACGGCTTCGAGTGGTACGCCCACAAGTACGTGCTGCACGGCACGCCGCGGCCCGGCAAGGGCCGCAGCAGTCCGCAGCCGGCGCTGATGAAGGCGCACTGGGCGCACCACAAGACCTGCCGCCAGGAAGACTTCGACGAGCCGGGTTACCGCGAGGGCCTGAAGAACGAGAAGGTGCGGCTGGAGGCCACGGCGCTGGCGGCCACTGCCGGCGCGTTTACCATCCTGGCGCCGGTGGCGCCGTTCTTCGTGCTCGGCGCCTGGTACAGCGCCGCCAATTACTACTACGTGCATCGCCGTGCGCACCTCGAGCCGGAGTGGGCGAAGAAGCACGTGCCCTGGCACTACGACCACCACATGAACACCAACCAGGACGCAAATTGGTGCGTCACCCGCCCGTGGTTCGACTACCTGATGGGCACCCGGGTGATCTCCAGCCGGGAATTGATGGAGTCCAACCCGCTGGGCATCCGCCTGCCGCGCGTGGTGGAAAAGCCGCTCAACCGGCTGGCGCGCCGGCTGTCGCCGCGGGCATTCGAGCGGATCGAGGCCAATCGCCGGCAGGAAGCCAGCAATCGTGCCCGCGGCATCGACGAGCCGATGCCCGGCTGATTGCCGGCTGACGACCGGCCGGGGTGACAGCGGGGCGGGGCGCGGGCCATCATCCGGGCGGTCAGTTCTGTCGCAGGAATGAAATGAAGCGCACCGACCGGTGGCGGATAGAGCTCGCCCGTGTTCTCGAGTGGTCGCCCGTCGCCAAGGGCACGATCCTGCTCGTGTTCATGATCCCGCTGTATCTGCAGTACATCGGCTGGTCGGCCTACATCCTCCAGCGCGAGGACCGCACCGCGCTCGCCGACATCGTCTTCCTCGAGAACCAGCGGCCGATCTTCATCGCCTTTGCGCTCGGCGCGTTCCTGCTGCTGGCGATCGGCCTCTGGCTGCGCAAGCGGCGGCCGCAATCGGTGCTGTTCCAGCTGGTCTGCGCCAACTATTACGGGCTGACGCTGCTCTACTGCGGCTACATCATCGGCACGCTCAATTTCGTCGCCGGCATCATCATCGTCGGCGCGCCGGTGGTGGGATTCATCCTGCTCGAGCGCTGGGTGGTGTACCTGTCGTGGGCGATCTCGCTGGTGTCGATCGTGACGTTGTCCTACCTCGGCGCCGACGGGTTGCTCACCTACGCGCCGGCGCTGGTGCCACCGTTGCCCGGCGACACCGCCAACCAGGTGTTCTGGACCACCACCACCTTCTTCTTCGCCGCGCCGCACCTGGTGGCGCTGATCGTGCTGGCCGATTTCCTGATCGCGCGCTGGCGCGAGCGCGAGCTGGCGTTCCGCACGCTGAGCTTCACCGACGCGCTGACCGGCGTGCACAACCGCCGCAGCGTGCTGGAAATCCTCGAGCGCGAAACCGCGCTGCGGCACCGGCGCGGCGCGCCGGTCGGCGTCGTGCTGCTCGACCTCGACCACTTCAAGAAGATCAACGATACCTGGGGCCACCCGGCCGGCGACCTGGTGCTGAAGACGACGGCGAAAGTGCTGTCCGGCTGCCTGCGGCAATCGGACGCGCTCGGCCGCTTCGGCGGCGAGGAATTCCTGATCGTGTTGCCCGATACCGATCTCGACGGTACCCGCATCATCGCCGAGCGCTGCCGCGCCGAACTGGCGGCGACGCCGGTGGTCACCGCGAAAGGCGAACGGTTGCAGGTGTCGGCGAGTTTCGGCATCGCCAGCAACCAGCGCGACCCGGAGATCAGCGTCGATGCATTGATCGCACTGGCCGACGGCGCGCTGTACCGCGCCAAGCAGGCTGGCCGCAACCGCGTGGAGGCAGGCTGACCATGGCGCGTATCTATTGTTCAGGCCCGTTGTTCTGCGCCGAGGAAGTCGGCGGCATGACCGCCATTGCGCAGACGCTGGAACACGCCGGCTACGACACCTTCCTGCCGCACCGCGACGGGCTGGAACCCTACGTGCTGCGCTTCGGCGGCAGCGCGCTGCCGTCGTTGCTGCCGGGCGTCCGCGGCGGCGTCGATTACGCAATCTTCGCGCTCGATGTCTACGAACTGATCGAGCGCTGCGACGCCGTGGTCTGCAATCTCAACGGCCGGGTGCCGGACGAGGGCATGGTGGTCGAGGCGAGCATCGCTTTCGCCGTCGGCAAGCCGGTGGTGCTGTACAAAGCCGATTCGCGGGCGCCGTTCGGCGGCCACGACAATGCGATGCTGACCGCGCTCGCCCGTGGCGGTATCGAGGATCGCATCGATCGCCTGCCGGCGCGCCTGCAGCAGGCGATGGATGAAGGCGGTGCGCCGGGCACGCCGTCGCCGGCGCTGGCACGTGCCGTGGCCGACGGTGCGCGCATCGCCGCGGTATTGGCGAGATTGCCCGCCGGCATGGGCAAGCAGCGCTGGCCCGATGACGTCGTGCGGCTGGTGCTCGCGGAGTTGACCGACCCGCCCGTCGCGTCGCGTTGACCCCCGATCGATCGCTCTGGAATCATCCACGCTCCCGGCGCGTTCCGGTGCCGCGCAACGACACGGATGCCTCGATGTGAACAAGATCAAGACCGTCCCCACGTTCTGCCGCGTCTGCGAGCCGTCCTGCGGCCTGGTCGCCGAGGTGGAAAACGATCGCCTGGTGCGCCTGCGGCCGGACAACGACAACCCGGTGTCGCGCGGCTTCGCCTGCCACAAGGGCGTCGGCTTCGATGGCATCCACAACGATCCCGACCGGCTCAACGTGCCGCTGAAGCGGGTCAACGGCCGCAGCGATCCCGGGCAGTTTGTGGCGAAGAGCTGGCCGGATGCGATCAGCGACATCGCTGCCGACCTGAAGGCGATCCAGCAGAAGTACGGCCACGACGCCGTTGCCGGCTACATCGGCAATCCGACCGCGTTCAACGCGCTCGGCACCCAGGCACTGACCTCGTTCTTCCTGCAGCTGGGTTGCCGCCGCATCTTCACTTCCGGCACCCAGGACTGCTCGAACAAGTTCGCCGGCAGTGAGGCGGTGTTCGGCACCAGCACGCTGCACCCGGTGCCGGACCTCGAGCACACGAAGTACGCGCTGGTGTTCGGCGAGAACCCGAAGGTGTCGCACATGAGCTTCGTGTCGATGCCGGACCCGATGGAGAAATTCCGTATCGCGAAGCAGAACGGCGCGACGGTGTGGTTCGTCAACCCGCGGAAGATCGAGTCGGCGACGCCGGCCACCGGTGACGTGCTGCCGGTGAAGCCGGACACCGATCTCTACCTGATGGCGGCGCTGCTGCACGAGATGGACGCCGCCGGCCTGTGGCGCGAGGACGTGATCCGCGAGCACGGTTCGCATGTCGACGGACTGCGTGCGTTCATCAAGCCGTACAGTGCCGACGCGGTGGCGGAGGTGGTCGGCATCCCGGCCGCGCTGATCCGCGAGATCGCCCGCGATTTCGCCACGGCCGAATCGGCCTGCGTGCACATGAGCACCGGCGTCAACATGGGCCGCCAGGGCACGCTGTGCTACTGGCTGCTGCACATGCTCAGCTTCGTCACCGGCAACCTCGACAAGCGCGGCGGCAATCTATACTCGCCGGGTTTCTACCCCGCGGCCAAGGCCGGCAGGATCAACCTGCAGCACGTGTTTTTCCCCAGCGATTTCGGCGAACTGCGGGTGATCCGCGGCGCGCTGCCGGGCAACCTGCTGCCGGACATGATCGAGGCGAAGAACAACCCGGTGAAGGCGCTGGTGGTGATTGCCGGCAACCCGTTGCTGTCGATGGGTGGCGGCGAGCGGTTGCGCCAGGCGTTCGGCAACCTCGAACTGCTGGTCGTGCTCGACATGTTCCGCAACGCCACCGGCGAGTACGCCGACTGGCTGCTGCCCTGCACCGACATGCTCGAGCGCCGCGATCTCAATATCTGTGGCCTCGGCATGCAGCACCAGCCGCATGTGCAGTACACCGACGCCGTGGTGCCGCCGGCCGGCGAGCGCAAGGAAGAGTGGTGGATTCTCGGCAAGCTGGAGCAGGCGCTGGGCCTGCGCTCGGTGTTCGATGCCGGCGAGAACCCCGACATCTTCGCCCGGCTGGACAAGATGCTGGGTTACAGCGAACTGTCGCTGGAACAGGTAAAAGCGGCGCCGCAGCAGACGGTGGTGCTGCCGCCGATACCCACCGGCCGTTTCTACAGCGACTGGATACAGACCGATGACCAGCGGGTGGATTGCTGCCCGCCGATCTTCGCCGAGGCAATCGGGCGCGCGCACCGCATCTTCGTCGACATGCAGGCCGAGCCGGCCGGCACGCTGCGGCTGATCAGCCTGCGTACCAACTACATGCAGAACAGCTGGTACCACAACGTCGAAAAGCTGAAGCGGGCGAAGCAGCAGGAAAACCCGTTGCACGTGTCGCCGGCCGATGCCGCGCGGCTCGGGCTGCGCGACGGCGACAGCGTGCGTGTCAGCAATGCCAACGGCGCGATCGACGCGCACGTGCACATCGACGACACCCTGCGTGCCGGCGTGGTGGCGATGACCCACGGCTGGGGCCAGGAGCGCTCGCACGGGCTGTCGGTGGCGAAGCGTTACCCGGGCGTCAACGTCAACGTGTTGCTGCCGACCGGCCCCGGCAGTTACGAGAAGCTGAGCAACCAGGCGCACATGACCGGGGTGCCGGTCAGCGTGGCCCGTGTGTAGCAGGGTGTCAGGCCCGGCATTTTTTCGAGTTCTGTCGCTTGTTCCTGTATCGGCAATCGACAAATCCCGCAGCCATAAAAAAACCCGGCGATGCCGGGTTTTTTATTGCCGTTAAGTTTTCAGTGCCGGCGACGACGCGCCAGCCCGAGCAGCGCCAGCAGCGACAGCATGCCGAGCGCGCCACCGGAGTCGTCCTCGAGGTTTGCCGCCGGATCGTTGGGTGCGGACGCCGGCGGATTCACGGTGAACACCGCGCCATCACCCGCGGTCAGCGTGCCGGCGCCGGTGTCGCCGGTGACGCTGCCGGTGACATCGAGGTAGGCGTCGGAGATCAGCCCGGAGAGGATGCCGCTGCCGCCGAGGCTGCCGGCGCCGCTCGCGTCGATGCTGAGCGTGTTGCCGCTGCAGGTGTAGGTGCCGGTCAGCGGGCTGCCGGTAAAGTCCATCGTGGCGTCGACGTCCATGCAGATGAGGGTGCAGACCCGCATCTGGATACGGTTCATGTTGACCGGCGCGCTCTCGCTCACCGGCATCACGGTTACCGTGCCGCCGGAGGCGTCACCGCTGAACGACAGGGTGGACAGGCCGTGGGCGCTGCTGGCGAGGCTGAACGGAATGCCGGGCGAACCCAGCACCGTCAGCACACCGGCGGTGCTGAGGTCCCCGAGGTTCAGCGTCACGCCGGCCGGCATGGCGTTGGTAATTGGCGAGAAAATCGCCAGGGTTGCCGGCTTCGCGCACCAGCGTGACCAGCCGGTAGTTGCCCGCGGCGAATGGGCCGCCGGTGTCGGTGGCCGGATCGAAACTGTAGGTATTGGTGGAACCCCACGCGCTCGCCGCGACCTGTTCCCAGGTGCCGGCGTTGTCGTACTGGACGACGAAGCGGTATTCGAGCGTCAGCGTCGGGTCGCCGGTGGCAGTTACCGCAACGGCATCGCCCGGGTTCACGAAGCGGTCGGAATCGGCGCCGGTGGTGAGGTCGGTGTTGAGGGTGGTGAGTTCGGCCTGCGCCAGCGCGGGCAGGGCCAGGATCGTCAGTGCAGTGGCCAGTGCGGCCAGCAGGCGGCGGGACATGCTTCCTCCATGAAGGCACCCGGTCTTGGTGTTGTTCGTTGCCGGGCGGGCCGGCAGGTGCCTGGATTGACTATGCGGTCATGCCGCACACGCGTGCAGTTATCGTTTTGTAAATCCGGCGCCGATGGTCCGCCGGAATTGCCGGTTCGTCGCGCCGGCAGGCTCAACCGCCGGTGGTGGCCTCGATCACCCGCACCAGGTTCGCCCACCGCGGCCGGCAGGCTTCCAGCTCGCCGGCGAAGTCGCGCGGCTGCAGCGCGCTGGCCGCGGTGAAGCCGCTGCCGAGCAGCGTGCGCTCCACGTCGGCCGGGGTATCGAAGTGGATGTGCACGCGACTGCGCACGAAGGTCGACAGCAGGGCGGTGAACGCCCCGGTGGCGAACCCGTGGTTGATGCCCCGCACGTGGAGGTCCGAGAGGTACAGGCCGTGCGGGAATTTCGCCAGCGTGCGCGCGAAGCGCTGCCACATCCCGCGCACGTCCTGCTCGCCGAAATAGTTGATCAGCCCCTCGGTGACGATGGCGACGCCGCGGTCGTGGTGCAGCGATTGCGCCAGCGCCGCCAGCGCATCCGGACCGTCGTCGGCCAGCGCGTTGATCGTCACCACCCGGTGCCGTTCCGGATCGGTATGGCCGAGCAACTGCTGCTTGCGGGCCGCCATGCCCGGCAGGTCGGCCTCGATGTAGGTAATGCGGGAACCGTATTTTTTTGTGAACCGCAGCCCGCGCGGCGACAGCCCGGCGGCGATCTCGATCACCTGCGAGACACGGCCGCTGTCGATCGCCTCGCTGAGGCGCAGGTCGATCAGCTGGTGACGGGCCAGCAGGAAGTCCTGCAGCGTCGGCGCGCCGACTGCGCGCATCGCCAGCGTCATCGGTTGCAGCAGGTGGTAAAGCACGTCGCCCTGCGGCGTGCGCAGGCGCTCGTCGGAGAGACCGTTGCGCAGCCAGACCTGGCCGGTGTAGTGCGCGGTCGGGCTGATGGTGGCGCTCTTGCGGGCAGAATCGCGCATGGCGGTGGCTCCGGGAACGGAAGGGATCGTGCGTCGTGTGGCGGCGGCGTGGTGCGTGCCCGAGGTTAATCGCCGCCGCGGCGGCCGGCCAGCCACAATCGCGCACGCATGCCGATCTCGCTGGTGTAACCCATGTCGGCGCTGTAAACGCGGCCGTGCGCATCCAGCACGACGAACGACGGTACGCCCGGCAACCGGTAGGCGCGGGCGATGTCGCCGTGCTCGTCGACCACCGTCGGCCAGTGGAGGTTGCGTTCGGTAAGTACCTGCCGCACGGCGGCCACATCGCCTGACTGCATGGCGATGGTCAGCACCGGCGTATCGCTGTTGCGCGCCAGCCGGCTGATGCTGTGTTCCTCGGTGCGGCACACCGGGCACCACTCGGCCCAGAAATGGAGCGCCACCGGCTTGCCGGCGTGGCGGGCGCGGAATTCGGCGAGGGTGATGGTGCCGGCACCGGTTCCGGTGACGGCGCCATCAATAAAACTGCCAGCGAATTCCGGCGCTGCCTCCGGCACTTCCTGTGTACGCCAGGCGTTGACGCCGTAGACCACGACGATCACCAGCAGCAGGGTGACGGCGTGCGATTTCCATTGCACCCGTCGCATCCGTTCGCGCCAGTTGCCCATCAGAACCACGCGTCCTGCATTTGCAGGCAGGTATCGTCCAGCGACTTCAGCAGCACCGCCTGCTGCACGGTGTGCGGCAGTTCACGGCGGATCCAGTAACGCGCGGTTTGCAGCTTGCCCTCGTAGAAGTCCGCCTCGGTGTCGTTGCGGGCGAGCGCCTCCACGGCAATGTGCGCCTGCCAGGTCCAGATCCAGGCGACGACGATGCGGCTCATGAAGTCGAGGAACTCCGCCGAGTTGGCGGTGAGCAGGGCGGGGGAGACATCGCGGCGGGTGGCGAAGAACATCGCCACCTCGCCGAGGCGGCCGATCGCCTGCCCCAGCGCGTCGCCGAGTTCGCGGGTGGCGGCGTGGCCGCGCGCGGCTTCCGCGGTCTCGCTCATCGATGCCAGCAACTGCTGGAAGGTACGGCCGCCGTTGAGGCCAAGCTTGCGGCCGAGCAGGTCCAGCGACTGGATGCCGTTGGTACCTTCGTGGATCGGGTTGAGGCGGTTGTCGCGGTAGTGCTGCTCGACGATGTATTCGCGGGTGTAACCGGCGCCGCCGTGGACCTGGATGGCGAGGTCGTTGGCGCGCGGGCCGTATTCGCTCGGCCAGGCCTTCACGATCGGCGTCAGCAGGTCGAGGCGGTCGGCGGCGTCGCGACGTGCCTGTTCGTCCGGGTGGGTATTCATGTCATCGACCAGCCGCGCCGCATACAGGCATAGCGGCAGCGCCGCCTCGGCGATCGCCTTCTGCGCCAGCAGCATGCGTTTCACGTCGGCGTGCTGGCTGATCGGGATCATCGGCGAACGCGGGTCGCGGTTGTCCGGTGCGCGGCCCTGCGGCCGGTTGCGCGCGTAATCGAGCGATTCGAGGTAACCGGCGTACGCCAGCACCGCGGCGCCGGTGCCGACGGCGATGCGCGCTTCGTTCATCATGTGGAACATGTACTGCAGGCCCTTGCCCGGTTCGCCGAGCAGGTAGCCGGTGGCGCCGCCGTGCTCGCCGAAGTTCATCGCCGTCGAGATCGAGCTGCGGTAACCCATCTTGTGGAACAGGCCGGCGAGGTGCACGTCGTTGCGCGCGCCCAACGTTCCGTCGTCGTTGACCAGGAACTTCGGCACGATGAACAGCGAGATGCCTTTTACCCCGGGCTCCACGCCCTCCGGCCCGCGGATCTTCGCCAGCACCAGGTGGACGATGTTCTCGCCGAGGTCGTGCTCGCCGGCGGAAATGAAAATCTTGCTGGCGCGCACGCGGTAGCTGCCGTCCGCTTGCGCATCGGCGCTGGCGCGGATGTCGCCCAGCGACGAGCCGGCATGCGGCTCGGTCAGGCACATGGTGCCGAAGTAGCGGCCGGCGAGCATCGGCTCGAAGAAGCGCTTCTTCTGGTCCGCACTGCCGAATTTCTCGATCACCGATGCCGCCGACTGCGCGAGGAACGCGTACACCGAGCTCGACACGTTGGCCGCCTGGATCCAGGCAAAGCAGGCCTGGCTCACCAGGTGCGGCAACTGCATGCCGCCCTGTTCGTAATCGCGGCCGGCGCGGGTGAATCCGGCCTCGTTCACCGCCTGGCACCCGGCCTTGATCTCCGGGATCAGGGTGACGGTCGTGCCATCGAATGCCGGTTCCTGCTCGTCGCCCTTGCGGTTGTGGTTGGCGAAATACTTCTCCGCCACCTGCTTCGCGGTGGCCAGCGCGGCATCGAACGTTTCGCGGCTGTGCTCGGCATAGCGCGGGCGGGCCGTGAGTTCGCCGGCACCGAGCATCTCGTAGAGGTAGAAAGCGAGGTCGCGTTCGTCGAGGGTCTTGTTGGCCATGTCTGCACGCGGGTGGTTGCCGGGAGCGGGGCCCCGATCATACCCGGCCGGCGTTGCCGTTCCGGTGGCAGGAGCGGTAACGTCGGTGTCGACCTGCACCGACCGCCCGGCGGACTTCCCGCCCGAGGGTTCCGGCCCGAGGTTTACGAAATGTCCCGCGAACTGCCCTCGCTCAACCTGCTGCGTGCCTTCGAGGCGGCCGGCCGCACGCTGAACTTCCGTGCCGCGGCGGAGGCGCTCAGCGTCACGCCGTCGGCGATCAGCCACCAGGTGCGCGAACTCGAGGACCAGCTCGGCATGCCGCTGTTCGTGCGCACGCCGCGCGCGCTGACGTTCACGCCGGAAGGCGAGCGCTATTTCGCCGAGGTGTCGCGGGCGATGGACCAGTTGCGCGCGGCTACCGCCGGGCTGAAGCCGGAGCAACACGAGCCGCTGAAGGTTTCCACCGTGCCGATGGTGGACACCGACGTGCTGGCGCCGCTGCTCGGCCAGTTCCTGCGCGCGCACCCGGGCCTGCGCATCCAGGTCGAGGGCGACTGGAAGGCGGCGGACGTCGCCGGCGGCCAGGCCGACATCGCCATCCGCATCAGCCCGGTGCCGGCGCCGGACGCGATCCCGGTGTGCCCGGTACTGCTCACCCCGGTGTGCGCGCCGCAACTGGCGGCCGACATCGGCGGCGACGCGCCGCGTTCGTTCACCCGCCACACCGCCTACCGGCTGGTCGACTTCGAGCACAGCTGGCCGCGCTGGTGCGCCGCCCAGGGTTGGCCGGAAACCACCGGCAACGTGGTGAAGATGAACAATTACCGCGGCCTGCTGGCCGCCACCGCCCAGGGCCACGGCCTGACCCTCGGCGTGTTCCCGTTCGTGGTGGACTGGCTGGAGGACGGCCGGCTGGTGGCGCCGTTGCCGCAGCACCAGTTGCCGCTGGGCGAGTTGTGCATCGTCGCGCGCGATGCCGTGCGCCGGCGGCCGGAGGTGATCGATTTCATCGCCTGGTCGCGCGACCTGTTCCGCGACCTCGACCGCCGCAGCCACACGTTTTTCTCAACGCCCCCCGCCGGAAATCTCGTTTCCCGGCCGCCGCGGCCGGGCGGATGCTGCTCTCCGTACCCGTCGCACACATTGCGCGGGAAACACGGAGGAAAGTGCCATGTGCATCCGGACCAGCGTTCTCGTCGCCATCACCCTCGGCATCGCCGTCGCGCTGGGCGCGACGCTTTACGGCGCCGTCGACGGCATCAGCGCGGTATCGCCGCTGCACGAGCCGATGGCTACCACGAGCCTGTACTGACCACTGTCATTCGCATGCGAGGGCATCACCCATGCAGACCGCAACCGATCGTCACGATTCGCCGCTGGCTGCCCCGGGCTACAGCGTTGCCCGGCTGGGTGTCGCCGAGGCGTGGAGCGAATTCAGCATCCGCCACCCGTTGTCGCCGAAGCCGGTGAAGGGCAAGAAGTTCCTCACTGGCGATCTCGGGCTGACCGCGATGGAGGTGTCGGTCAATCGCCTGCCGGCGGGATTCGCGGTGCCGTTCCTGCACCGTCACCGGCACCACGAGGAGTTCTACCTGTTCCTCGACGGCGACGGCGAATTCATCGCCGACGGCGAACGCATCGCCATCACCCCCGGTACCGCGATCCGCGTCGCGCCGCCGGTGGCGCGCAGCTGGCGCAGCACCGGCGACAAGCCGCTGGTGTACCTGGTGGTGCAGGCCACCGAGCACAGCCTGAGCGGGCACGAGATCGAGGATGGCGAACCCTGTGGCGGGAATCCGTGGGTGGCGTGAACGCCGATGCCGGCGCCGGGGATCGGCCGTTCGGGTGATCTTCGGCGCCGTTGGGCGGGTGGCTTGAGGGAAAGCCGGGGCTGAAACCTGTACGCTCCCCGGGTCTTTCCACCTGTCCAAGAAGGGATCCCTGCCTCATGAAGATGGCATCCCCGTTTCTTTCATGCCTGCTCGCCTTCCTGCCCCCGTCAGTCCACGCCGTCGAATTCCCGCAAGTACCGGACCCTGACCTGCAGGCCATGGTCGATCGTTTCGCTGCCGAATATTCGGGCATCGTCGAAGGCAATCTGCGCGAAAAGCCGCCTGCGAAAGAATGGCCTTGTGTTGGTGATGCACTGAAGGCGATCTACCAGTTTTCCGTCGATATCGACGAAAGCGTGGCAAAGCGCGCCTACCGGGAGCAGATCCGCGCGGCGCGGGCCCAGGGCGAAGACCCGTCCGGTTGGGTAATCACTTCAAGCATCGCTGTCGATGAGGTGGTCCCGGTTCGTGGCCAGTGCAAGGATGGCAAGCTGGATGGCGAAGTCGAGGTCTGGACGCATTCTGCCGGGGGCATCGCGCAGGCCGGTACGACCGCCAATTCCACGACGATCATGCGCACGACCCAGCAATATGCCGCCGGAGAACCGGTGGGAATATCGCGGTCGCTCTCATGGACCGAGAGTTCCCAGGTGAACGTGGACTTTTCCAGGTCCGGGATGGATCCCAAGATGGTCAGGAAGTTGGAAAAAGCCTACAAGAAGAACGCCAGCCGCATTGCCAGATACGCCCGGCCGGAATTGCCGATGATTTCATACAGCGGCAGCGGGGAGGTGGGACGGTCGGCAAGCGCGAGGTTCAGTCTGCATCCGTCGCCGAACCGGGGAGACCTGGTTCTCGCGAGCCATCTCTGTACGGCCACCAGAAACGAGGTCAAGGTGTGCTGGCAATACAGCGATGGCGAGATGACCAGCAAATCCTCGTACAAGAACAACCTGAAGCACGGGGAGCAGATCACCTTCGCAAGGACTATCGCGTCCATGGGGAGATCGGTGGTCATGCCCGAAACCAGGCAGTGCTTTATTGATGGTGTTGAGACGTTGACGACGGATTGTCGTGTTGATTGATTTGGCTCGTTTTACAGGCCCCGCCACGGATTCCGCATCGAAGATCCCGGTTCCCGGGCGATGGAGATGCGGTGGCTGGCAAGGTATGGCCATTTTTCCGTTTGGTTCGACAACAAGGATCCTTGCCGTATGAAGATCGTGCGCCCCCTGGTTCTGTGCTTCGCCACCGCTTTTCCCTTGGTAACCCACGCTCTCCAGTTCCCGCAGGCGCCTGATCCGGAATTGCAGGCGCTGGTGGATCGTTTTGCCGCGGAATCGGAGACGATTCTTGATGCGTCATTGCGGGAGAAGCCGCCGGTGCAGGAGTGGCCCTGTGTTGCAGACGCGCTGATGGCGGACCTCCAGGAAAGCTTGCGCAAAGGGGAGGAGCTCGCTGAGCAAGCGCGCAAGATCCAGATCCGTGCTGCCCGCGCACAGGGGCAGGATTCGTCCATGGTCATGCCAAAAATGCGCTATGTCGTTGAGGAGTTGGTGCCGATTCGTGGTCATTGCCAAGGTGGAAAGCTTGAGGGCGAAGCCGAATTCTGGGTGCGCACGAGCATGCTGACGGAGTCGGCGGGTGGTGTCGGCGGCTCCACGGTGACCAGTGTTCAGCGTTATCTGGGTCAGTACGCTGCAGGAAAAAGGGTAGGGATATTCAGGTCCAGCACCTGGGTCGATATCGGGGTCATTGAGCCGAATACGCAGGACATGGACCCGAAGTTGGCCAGGAAGATGGCGAAGATCAACAAGAGGAGCGCAAAGCAAGTAGAGAAATGGAGAAAGGGAATGCCAACGGTTATGTACTGGTCTGAGGACGCCGATCGCAAAGGTCTGAACGCAAATTTCAGCCTGATGGATCTACCGCTTCGTAGTGAATTGCTTCTGACAAGCGGTTTGTGCACACGTGAGATTTCAGAGAGAAGAACGTGCTGGACATATAGTGATCGCGAGTTGGCGTATCAGTATCCCATGAAAAATATGCTTCAGCATGGTGAGCACATCAGGTTCGCCAAGGAGATTGGCAGAGGCATTGTCATGCCGGAGGAGCGGAAGTGCTTTATGGATGGCGTCGAGGTAAAAACTACCACATGCAATGTCGACTGATTGTCGGCGCGTAATCGGGCGGTTTCTCGGGCCATAATTAGTCAGGTAGCGCATGATTCGCATTATTTTCGCGGTATTCATCTCCGCATTAATGATCGGCCAGTCAATGGCGATTGGGTTGGGTTCCATTCTCGACATTAAGGAGTACAAGTGTGTTTCCGGCAGTTGCGGGAATGGCGATGGCACGCTAAGGCATGTCCAGACTGGCGTGGAATACACGGGCCCCTGGCGGGACAAGTCCAGTATTCCCGGCGTGAAGTACGAGGTGCGTCACGCCGGATTTCCAGGAAAGACGTTCTACATGACGTTTGCTGATGACGGGTTGCCGCAGGAGGGCGACCAGATTTACGGGAGTTCCTTTATCAGCAAGGGGGCGACGGTATTCTCCGGCACATTTGGCCGTGCCACCAAGACGATGATCGGAGGCTATACCCGGCCTTACGTGATGGCGGTGCCGCGTACCGGTGTCTATGACACGGGGTTCGGGCTGAGGTACCGGGGAGATTTCTCCTGGGTCCCTGCACCGTCCTATTCCCGGGATATGCAGTCATGGTCGAACGTGTACATTTTCGTCGGTACGCTGATCGACGACGAGCTCCAAGAGGAGTCTCAAGGCCTGTTTGTCAGCGAGAAGACGCATGACGGATTTCCGTTTCGTTTAATCCCGGCACGTCCAGACTACATTGCGAAACTTCAGGAAGAGCATCAGGCCGGTGTGCAAAGGGATCAAGGGGTCATTGCCAAGCGCAAGGCCGAAGATGCTGCGTTCCTCGGCTTCATCGGCAACGTCGTCGGGGCGGCGCTTACGATTGGCACCGCCGGAATCGGATCGGATGACAACCGCCGGGCGCTCGACCTGATCGGTGCGCTGGTGACCGGGGGGCAGAACAAGTCGGCGGGCGAAGTCGATGGCAACTCGGTGACCGGTGTCCTGCTGAATGCGGCGCTGTCGGGGCAATCCGGCGGCGATAACGCCAAGCTCCAGCTGGGGCTCACCGTGGCAAATGCGGCGCTTTCGGCGGGCAGGGCGAGTGCCTCTGCGCCGGCAGCGACCGGTTCGCAATACCAGACCGCTTCCTTCGAATACAGTTGCGACCGGGTTACCACCCGGCGGGTGGACATCCCGTACAAGTCCGCCAGCTGCCTCGAAGCGAGGAAGAGCCTGATCACCGCGGCTTCCTGCAACCAGATCGACAAGCTCGCGCAGGCCTACCGGACGTGCGAGCAATCCTGCGCGCGCCGGACGGCAGATTGCGCTGAATAGCACAGCGCGGCGCGGTTACCCCGCGTCACCACCTGTATCCGGCTCCGGCGCGACGCGTACCTGCCAGCGGCCGCCCTGCTTGGCGGCGTAGAGCGCGCCGTCGGCGCGTTCCAGCAGTTGCTGCGGGCTGTCGGCGGTGGCCGGCAGCACGGTGGCGACGCCGATGCTGGCGGTGACGTGGCCCGCGGTGGGTGACATCGCGTGCGGGATCGCCAGCCGGTTGATCGCCGCCATCACCCGTTCCGCGACGTCTTCGGCACCGCAGTCGTCGGTGTCCGGCAGCAGCACCACGAATTCCTCGCCGCCGTAGCGGGCGGCGAGGTCGGCCGGCCGCAGCAATGCGCCGGCGATCGCCTTGCCGACCGCGGTGAGTGCCTCGTCGCCGGCGCTGTGGCCGTAGTGGTCGTTGTAGGCCTTGAAGTGGTCGACGTCGATGAACAGCACGGTCAGCGGCTTTTGTTCGCGCCGCAGGCGATCCCACTCGGTGGCCAGCCGGCGATCGAACTCGCGGCGGTTGGCGAGGCCGGACAAAGCATCCTGGTGCGCGAGCCGCGACAGTTCCTGGATCAGCTCTTCCTTCTCGCGCGCGGC
>JBKHWA010000161.1:0-3480 GCA_046566765.1 Gammaproteobacteria bacterium | reverse complement strand
GCGTTCAGCCGCGCGCGGTTGTCGCGGTGATCGTAGAACCAGCCCGTCTTCTGGCCTTCCTTCACCGGCGCGCGGAAACGCACGCCGTTCTCGACCAGTTCGACCTGGTCCGGCACGGTGCCGTGCGCGACCACGATCTCTTCCGGCAGGCCTTCCAGCGCGCGCACCGAGGCGTCGTTGCGCAGCAGGATGCCGAACGGCTTCAGCACCTTCACCAGCGCGGCAATCACCTGCTCGCGCAACGCTTCCATGCCGGCGGTGCCGATCTGCACCACCAGCACATCGCCGTAGCGATCCACCACCAGCCCGGGCAGGCCGTCGCTGTCGCCGTAGACCAGGCGGTAGTGCGGCGTCGGGAACACGCGCTCCCGCAGCGACAACGCGATGTTGATGCGGTGCACCAGCAACGACTGGTCGAGCGGCTTGTCGGCCTCGCGCGAGTACAGGCGCGCGGCGATCAGCGTGTTCGGGTTGACGAAGGCCGAGCCCATCGACTTGCCGCGCGAGTCCTGCACCGTCACCTGGGTGCCGGGCGCGAACGCCTTCAGCGGCGTCGCCTCGATATCGACCTCGTTGGAGTAGATCCAGGCGTGGCCGGCGCGCAGGCGGCGCTCCTCGTTCTTCTTGAGGCGCAGCGGGGGCAGGCTCGGGCTGACGGGCGTCATGGACAGGTACTCCGGGGCGGGGGGAGGATTCTACGGGTACCCGCCATGGATAAGGAGCCTTCGCCGGCCCCGCCCGCAGCAAGGAAGAGGAAAACCTCATGTTCGAATCCGCCGAGCTAGGCCACCAGGTCGACAAGGAGACCTGGGACAAGGAAGAACCCGGGTTGCGCTCGGCGCTGCTGGCCGCCCAGTACGAGTTGCTGCGGCAGAAAAAGAACGCGGTGGTCGTGCTGATCGGCGGCGTCGACGGCGCCGGCAAGGGCGAGACGGTCAACCTGCTCAACGAGTGGATGGATCCGCGGCATATCCAGACGCACGCGTTCTCCGAGCCCTCCGACGAGGAGAACGACCGGCCGCCGATGTGGCGGTTCTGGCGGGCGCTGCCGCCGCGCGGTCGCATCGGCATCCTGTTCGGTTCCTGGTACACCGACCCGATCGTCAACCGCGTGCTGGGCAAAAGCTCGAAGGCAGCGCTCGACCAGAGCATCGAGGAAATCCGCCACTTCGAGCGGATGCTCAGCCAGGAAAACGTGCTGCTGGTGAAGTTCTGGTTCCATCTTTCGAAGAAAGCGCAGAAAAAGCGCCTGAAATCGCTGGAGAAGGACGCCGACACCCGCTGGCGGGTGACGAAGCAGGACTGGCAGCGCTTCGAGATGTACGACAAGTTCCGCAAGGTTTCCGAGCACACGTTGCGCGAGACCAGCACCGGCGAGGCGCCGTGGATCGTCATCGAGGGCGCCGACCACCGTTACCGCAGCCTCACCGCCGGCAAGTTGCTGCTGGCGGCGATCAACGACCGGCTCACGGCGAAGGAACCGCCGGCGCCGGCGCGCGTCGCACCGCTGCCGAAAGCGGCGATTGACGGCCGCAACGTGCTGAAGGCCCTGAAATACGACCAGAAAACCCCGAAGAAAAAGTACGAAAAGGAACTGGAGAAGTTGCAGGGAGAGCTGAACCTGCTGTCGCGGCACCCGAAGTTCCGCCAGCGCAGCGCGGTGTGCGTGTTCGAGGGCCAGGATGCCGCTGGCAAAGGCGGCGCCATCCGCCGCATCACCCAGGCGCTGGACGCACGCTACTACTCGATCATCCCGGTGGCCGCGCCCACCGAGGAAGAACGCGCGCAACCTTATCTCTGGCGATTCTGGCGGCACCTGCCACGCGAGGGCCATGTCGCCATTTTCGACCGCAGCTGGTACGGCCGGGTGCTGGTCGAACGGGTCGAGGGATTCTGCAGCGAGGAAGCGTGGATGCGCGCCTACTCGGAGATCAACGACTTCGAGGAGCAGATGGATCGCCACGGCATCATCGTCAGCAAGTTCTGGCTGGCGATCACGCCGCAGGAACAGTTGAAGCGGTTCAAGGAACGCGAAAAAACCGACTACAAGAAGTTCAAGATCACCGACGAGGACTGGCGCAACCGTGAGAAGTGGCCGCAGTACGAGCGCGCGGTATGCGACATGGTCGACCGCACCAGCACCGGGATCGCGCCGTGGACGCTGGTGGAAGCCAACGACAAGTACCACGCGCGGCTGAAAATCCTGAAGACGCTGTGCGAGCGCTGGGAAGAAGCGCTCGATCGCAAGCGCTGATTGCCCCGGAGCACCGTCATGGCCCGCACCGCCGCACCGGCCGCCGCCATTCTCTTCGCCACCACGCGCACGCCGCTGGGCACGCTGTTGATCGCCGCCACCGATCGCGGTATCTGCAGCGTGCAACTCGGCGATGACGAGACGGCGTTGCGGCAGTCGCTGGCCGTCGAATTTCCCCGCGCGCATATCGTGCCGGTGCCGGAGTCATCGCGCCCGGTTTTTGCACCGTGGATGAACGCGCTGCGCGAATACCTCGACGGCGGACCGCTGCGCGACGACCTGCCGCTCGACTTGCAGGGCACGGTTTTCCAGCAACGCGTGTGGCGGTACCTGCAAACCATCCCGCGCGGCGAGACCCGCAGCTATGCCGAGGTGGCGCAGGCAATCGGTGCGCCCGGCGCCTCGCGCGCGGTCGGCAGCGCCTGCGGCAGCAACCGCGTCGCGCTGCTGGTGCCCTGCCATCGCGTGCTGCGCGGCGACGGCGGCGACGGCGGCTACCGCTGGGGCGTGGCGCGCAAGCGGCAACTGCTGGCGATGGAGCGCTCCGCCAGCGACTGAATCGCCGCCACCCGGGCCGCGTTACGACCGCTGACCCGAAATGCCAAGCCGCTGGAACATCCGGACCTTAACGGCGCCCGCCGCCGGCCCTAACCTCCGGCGCTGACCCCGATCACGCCGGACCCCGTCATGACCGCAGCCCGCGCCTCGAATTCCGCCCACGACATCGTCCCCCGCAAGGTCGCCTTCGACTGGTCGCAGACCCCGCTGCACTGGATCCCCGGCCAGCCGTTCGAGAGCCACATGTGGAATGCGTTCCACCTGATGCTGCCGATCGGCGAGTTCGCTTTCTGCCGCGTGTTCAACCAGGCACTCCCGCACATCACCGACGACAAGCTGCGCGCCGACGTGCAGGCCTTCATCCGCCAGGAAGCGATGCACGCGCGCGCCCACGATGCCGCCGCGGAAAAATACCTCGAGGCCCATGGCATCGCGGTGCGCGACTACATCGAGCGCGCCAATAAAGTGCTGGAGTGGGCCGGCCACAACCGGCTGTTCGCGCTGAAGATCCCGAAGCCGCTGCAGAAGCAGTGGCTGGTGTTCCAGGTCGGCGTGATCGCCGCCGCCGAGCATTTCACCTGCGTGGTCGGCAAGTACATGCTGGAGAACGAGGACTGGGAGGCGCAGGGCGCCGACGCGATGATGACCGACCTGCTGCGCTGGCACGG
>JBKHWA010000160.1:0-36618 GCA_046566765.1 Gammaproteobacteria bacterium | reverse complement strand
GATGAAGCAGGAGCACGCCATGCCCTGCGACATGATGGACGACTGCCCGGCGGCCGATGAAAAGAACGAGCTCAAGCTCACCGACGAGCAGAAGAAAAAGTTGCAGGCCATCCACCAGGAAGCCCGGGCGAAGCACGATGCCATCCGCACCGAGACCCAGGCCAAGATCAAGTCGGTGCTGACCCCGGAGCAGTACAAGAAACACGAGGAAATGCGCGCCAAGCGCATGGAGCGTCGCGAAGACCGGATGGAGCGCCACCTTGACCGGCACGAGGGTCGCGTCGATCGCCGCAAGGAGCACATGGAGCAACGGAAGGAAAAGATGACGACCGAGTGATGCCGGCAGCCGCCGGTTCCGCTTTGCCGGCGGGAGCGGCAGCGATGCCATCCTCGTTCCGCCCGCGGCGCTGACTGTCGCCCCGGCGCCGGCACCAGCCCGGCAGCACTGGCCGTGAAAGCAAAAAAGGAAGGCCCCTCGCGGGGCCTTCCTTTTTCAATACTGGCGCGCTCGGCGGGATTCGAACCCACGACCACCGCCTTCGGAGGGCGGTACTCTATCCAGCTGAGCTACGAGCGCGTTGGGGGCCGGATCATACCGGCGGGACCCCGCAGCGTCCACGCCGGCCGGCCGCGACCGGGCCGCCGGCCACCCTCCCGGCCAGCCAGCACCGGGCTATTTCGCCTTCTTTTTCTTCTTGCCGCCGTCGGCCGGCTTTTCCGCGCCACCGCCCTCGAGCAGCGAGCGCAGCATCCAGGCGTTCTTCTCGTGGATCTCCATGCGCTGGGTGCACAGGTCAGCGGACGGCTGGTCATCGGCGTCGTCGGCGATGCGGAATGCCTCGCGCGCAGTTCGGGCGACTGCCTCCTGCCCCACCACCAGCTGGCGAATCATCTCCTGCGCCGACGGCGTACCGGTCTCTTCCCGGATCGACGACAACTTTGCATAGGCCGCGAACGAACCCGGCGCCGGGAAGCCCAGCGAACGGATGCGCTCGGCAATCATGTCGAGCGCATTCCACTGCTCGGTGTACTGGGTCATGAACATGTTGTGCAGCGAGTTGAACTGCGGCCCGGTCACGTTCCAGTGGAAATTGTGGGTCTTCAGGTACAGCACGAAACTGTCCGCCAGCAGTGCCGACAACGCGTCGGAAATTTTCTTGCGGTCTTTCTCGTTGATGCCTATGTCCATGGTGATTGCCTCCCGGTGAATTACAACGTGGTGTCGAGCACCATCATAAGCGCAAAGCCCGCCATCAGGCCGATGGTCGCCGGCGTCTGGTGACCGTTGCGGTGCGTTTCGGGGATGACCTCGTGCGAAACAACGAACAGCATTGCGCCGGCGGCAAGGCCGAGGCCCACCGGGTAGGCGAATGCCAACCCGCTCGACAAGCCGATGCCGAGCAAGGCACCCAGCGGCTCGAACGCGCCGCTGCCGGCCGCCAGCAGCACCGCCGTCGACGGCGCGAAACCGGCAGCGCGCAGCGCCAGCGCCACGGCGAGTCCTTCCGGGATGTCCTGCAACGCGATCGCGGTGGTGAGCGGGATGCCCACGGCCATGTCGCCCTGCGCGAACGACACGCCGATCGCCATGCCTTCCGGCAGGTTGTGCAGCGCGATCGCGAACACGAACAGCCAGGCGCGACTGCAGCGCTCGTGGCCCGGGCCGCAAGGGCCGGTCTTCTCGTGTTCGTGCGGCGTGAACTCGTCGAGGCCGAGCATAAGCAGCACGCCGAGCGCCATGCCGGCCACCACTACCGCGGCACCGAGCGCCCCGCCGCCGGTCAGTTGCGCGCCGGCCTCCAGCCCGGGCAACAGCAAGGAGAACGCACTCGCCGCCAGCATCATGCCGGCGGCAAGACCCAGCATGCTGTCCTCGATCTTCTGCGGAATTCCGCGCAGCAACAACGCCGGCAGCGCTCCGAGCGCGGTCGTGACGAAACCGGCGAGACCACCGAGCAACGCGTACTGAACCGGGGCGCCGGCGGCGCCGGTGGCCACCTGGTGGATGCTCTGCGCCAGCAAGGCCAGCAGCGCGAGCAATGCCAGCGCAAAACCCGCCGCGGTGAGCGGGTGCAGGCGGATGTGGCCTTGCAGCGTGGCGGGCCAGCCACGGGCTTCGGTCGGTGTGTCGCGGGCCAGTTCCATCAATCGGTTCTCCATCGTGCAGCGCGCCGGCAGGGGCCAGTGTGGTCGCCGCTGCCCCATCCAGGAAATTGATTGTCGGGATATTAGCGATAGCAGATGCCAATGATGCCCGGGCCACGCCCCCGCCGGGGTGCGCTGGCATCGCCCGCCGCGCCGGCATATGGTCCGGGCAACGCCCCGACCAGCAGAGTCCATCCCATGAATGACCGCGCCACCCCCGGCGGCCACGTCGTCATTACCGCCCGCGAGAAGGGCTACCGCGAACGCGCGCTGAAGATGTACCCGTGGATCTGCGCGCGCTGCGGCCGCGAGTTCTCCGGCAAGCGGGTGAGCGAACTCACCGTGCACCACAAGGACCACAACCACGACAACAACCCGGCCGACGGCTCCAACTGGGAGCTGTTGTGCATGTACTGCCACGACAACGAGCACACCAAGCATGTCGACCAGGTCCGCTACGGCAGCGACGCGCCGCCGCAGGGCGACACCCGGCAGCCGGTCCGGCACAAGGCGTTGGCCGGTCTCGGCGAACTGCTGAAGAAAACGGACAGTTAAGCGGGCGGGCCGTTGCCGCGGCCAGCGGCGTGCCGGCCACAATCTGCCGCGTGCCGGTAACAGGCGGCGACGAAACCGGCGAGCTGCCCCGCGGTCAGCAACGCCTCTTCATCGCACATCGGCGCGCCGGGAAAAGCCCGCCGCAGTTGCTCGGCATATCGCCCGGGCGCAACACCGACCTGCACGTCCCGCTCATCGAACAGCGGCGCATTGCCGGGGCCGCAACTCGGCGAGCGCGCCTTGAATACGTAACCGTGGAACAGGCCGCCGGCGACGACCTGCGCCGCGTAGTCATCCAGCTTCCGGGTGACGTCGAGCGCGTGGTCGACGACGCCGCGCACCACCTCCCGGCCATCCGCCAGCCGCACCCGCTGGATGGTCGGCCGCGGCACGCCCATGCCGATTGCCACCTCCGGGCATAAAGGCACCACCTCGGCCACCTGCGGCAGCAGCGCCGCCAGCAGCGAGGCGCGGCGATGATCGCCGTCGTAGCGCACCGGCTCGCCGAGCAGGCAGGCACTGACACCGATGCGAGCCCGCACGCCGCCATCCCACAGCGCGCGCGCAGCGGGATCGGCACGTATCGTCTCGAGCAGGAAATCGCGGGCCAGCATGCGGCCGAGTATAGGGTGCCGCGGCGGGCCGGTGACCTATAATTCCGCGACCTTCAGCGGAGAGCGCGGCCATGCACGGCGTATTCCTCGACACCGCCACCATGCGGCCGGAAGAACTCGATTTCTCGGCGCTGCGCGCCTCGCTCGACAGCTGGGATTTCCACGAGCGCACCACGCCGGCGGAAACGGCGGCACGCATCGCCGCCGCCGAGGTGATCGTCACCAACAAGGTACTGGTGACCGCCGACCACTTCCGCGACAACCCGCAATTGCGACTGGTCTGCGTTTGCGCCACCGGCACCAACAACGTCGACCTCGCCGCCGCGCGCGATGCCGGCGTCGAAGTCCGCAACGTCACCAACTATGCCGCCGCCTCGGTGGCACAGCACACGCTGGCGCTGATGCTGGGCCTGGCCACGCAATGGCATCGCTACCACGCGGCCGTGCAGCGCGGCGACTGGGCGAAGAGCCCGATGTTTTGCCTGATGGATTACCCGGTGAGCGAGCTGGCCGGCAAGACGCTGGGCATCGTCGGCAGCGGCGACCTCGGTTCGCGGGTGGCGCAACTCGGCGAGGCGTTCGGCATGGAGGTGATCGTCGCGCAACTGCCGGGACGCGAAGGCGCCGTGCGCGGCCAGCCACGCTGGCCGCGGGTACCGTGGCCGCAATTCCTCGGCAGCGTCGATTACCTGTCGCTGCACTGCCCGCTGACGCCGGAGACCACTGGCCTCATCGGCGAACGCGAACTGCTGGCGATGAAGCCCGGCGCATTCCTGGTCAACACCGCGCGCGGCGGCATCGTCGACGAATCTGCGCTGCTGGACGCGCTGCGTGCGGGCCGCATCGCCGGCGCCGCGCTCGACGTGCTCTCGCGCGAGCCACCACCGGCGGATCACCCGCTGCTGGCAGCAGACCTGCCCAACCTGATCATCACGCCGCACAATGCCTGGGTGAGCCGCGAGTGCCGGCAGCGCCTGCTGGACGGCGTGACCCGCAACATCCGCACCTGGCGCCAGGGCCGGCAGGACTGAACCGCCCGTCGCCATGCTGTCAAGCGTGGCGCCATCGGCACAAACACGGCTTGCAATGGGATGCCGTCTGGATTTTTAAATAGACCCCATTAAGATTCGCGCCCGTCACCGGGCCCCTGTCGACGGGCCCGCGCATTACCAAGAGGCCAGGCCATGTGGGAAGAAGACGAGGAAGAACAGGAAGGCGCCGAGGAAGAAAAGGCGCTTGAGGACGGCCTCGACGAAGAGGAAGCCGAGGTCATCGAGAAAAAGGCCGCGGCGAAGAAGCACGAGGACGAGATCGACCCGGCTTCGCTGACCGTCAGCGCGAAGGAAGCGGCGCGTCGCAAGCTGGAAGCGGACATGGAAGCGTTCCTCAAGCGCGGTGGCAGCGTGGTCAAGGTCGCGGCCGACGAGAGCAAGTGGGAGCGCGAGACGGCGCGCGCGCCGGACGAGGACGCCGACGAGTAATCCCGACGGATCTGCCGCCGGCGATTCGCTCGCAACAAAAAAGGCCGCTTGCAGCGGCCTTTTTTGTGTCTCGCCACGGCGCCGGGGAAGAAGCCGGCGACGGGGCCGCCTACGGTGCTGCGCCCGCTGCCGGTGCCGCCGGCGAGGGATTGGCGATCCAGGCGCGGAACGCGGCGCGGTCGGCCTCGCCGGCGTTCTGCCAGATGAATTTCAGCGATTCGAACGCACCACCGGCCGCCGCGACCGGAGCGGTGGCGCCGTCGGCGGCAGGCGCGGCCACCGATACCGGCGCAACCGCCGGCCGGGCAGCCAGCGCCGCCGCGGCCGCGTCCGGCGACGCCAGGTCGGTGCGCTTCATCACCGTCTCCTCTCCCTTCCAGTTGGTGCTGACCTGCGAGGCGCCGAACACCACGTTGCGGCCGTCGGCGTCGGTCAGCCGCAGCACGAAGTTTTCCACGCCCTTGCGCGCTGCCTGCACGGTCTTGAACTGGTCGTGGCTCACCCGGTAGGTCTTGCCCGGCTCGGCGGTGAAGCCCAGCACGATCACCTTCGAGCGCACCACTTCGTGCTCGCCGTTGCCCCACTCGAACAACTGGTTGTACTTGAGCGCGACCTGCCGCTCGCCGGGCAGGATGCGCACCTGGATGTCGCCGCGACGGAACAGGCTCTTGAAACCCGGGTACTCGAAGCCGTCGACCATCTGGATGTCGATCGCTTCCGGCAACACCAGCGTCGCCAGGTCCTGGCGCGACTTGTCCGCCTCCGGCACCGCGTACATCGGGCCCTTCTTCGCGCCCGCTGCCATTGCCGGCAACAGCGCCAGGCAGGCGGCAAGCAGCAGTGAAACCGGTTTCATCTCGCGCTCTCCTCGCAGTCGGGTCGACTGAAGTTCAGGTGGATCGAAGTACGGGTCGATCGACTTTCAGGTCGACCGGCACAAGGCCAGCGCCTCGTCGTAACCGCCGGCAAACTGCAGCACCCCGGGCTCGGCGACGACACCGGCGCGCTCCAGCTTGGCGCGGATCCGGATCGGCGCACAGCACACTACCAGCAACACGCCGCGTTGCCGCAACCGGTCGCGCAACGCAGTAAACGCCACCAACCCGGTCATATCGATGACAGTGACATCGCTCATGTCCATCACTACCGCGCGGGTGTCGCCGCCGGCGTAGCCGAGGTTTTCCAGCGCCTGCCGCGCCGCACCGAAGAACAGCGGGCCGTTGACGTCGTAGACCACGACCCCGGGCGGCAGTTTCGCCAGGTGCTCGTGCTGCTGCGGCGCCACCAGTCGCGCGCCGGTGAGTTCGCCCATCCGGCGGATGAACAGCGCGGCGGCCAGCACCATGCCGACGCCCACCGCCAGCACCATGTCGAACACCACGGTGAGGACAAAGCAGGTCAGCAGCACCACCACGTCGGCGCGCGGCGAGATGCGGATCATGTGCACCACGTGCTGCGGCTCCGCCATGTTCCAGGCCACTACCAGCAGCAGCGCGGCGAGCGCCGCCATCGGCACTTCCGACAGCAGCGGCGCCAGCAGCAACAGCGCCGCCAGCACCATCAGCGCGTGCACCGCGCCCGAGACCGGCGAGGTGGCGCCGACGCGCACGTTCGCCGCGGTGCGGGCGATGGCCGCGGTGCAGGTAATGCCGCCGAAGAACGGCGCGAAGATGTTGCCCAGGCCCTGCCCGACCAGCTCGCCGTTGGGATTGTGGCGCTTGCCGGTGAAACCGTCGGCCACCACCGCGCACAGCAGCGACTCGATCGCGCACAGCAACGCGATGGCAAATGCCGCCGGCAGCAACTCGCGCACCAGGTGGAAACTCAGGCCGACCGGGTTGCCGTCGGCCCCCGGCAATTCCCACGGGAACACGAACGCCGGCAGGAACGGCGGGATGCCGGTGCCGCTCTCGCCGTTCATGCTCCACGAGAATTCCGAGCCGATGGTGTCGACGCGGAATCCCGGGAACAGCTGCGCGCAACCGAGCGCGAACAGCGTGCCGACTACCAGCGCCATCAGGTGCGCCGGCACCGGCGTCTTCAGCCGCGGCCAGGCCAGCATGGTGAACAACGCCGCCGCCGCCACCGCCACCGATTCCCAGCGCAGCGACGGCAGCGCACCGAGCAGCGCCATCACCTTGTCGACGAAATGCGGCTGGATCAGCACCACTTCCAGCCCGAAGAAATCCTTCAGTTGCAACGTGGCGATCACCACGCCGATGCCGGCGGTGAAGCCGATGATCACCGGGTAGGGGATGAACTCGACCAGCCGGCCCAGCCGCGACATGCCGATCGCCACCAGGATGATCCCGGCCATGACCGTCGCCACCAGCAGCCCGCCGATGCCGTGGGCACCGACGATCGGCAGCAGGATCGCCACGAAGGCGGCGGTGGGGCCCGAGATGTTGAAGCGGGAGCCGCCGGCGACGGCGATGACCAGGCCACCGACGATGGCGGCATACAGCCCGTGCTGGGGCGGGACGCCGGTGGCGATCGCCAGCGCCATCGCCAGCGGGATGGCGACGATGCCAAGGGTGATGCCGGCAACGATGTCCGCGCGCAGCTGCGGCCCCCGGTAACCCTCGGCGAACGCCTCGCGCAGCGCCGAGGCAAACAGGTACTCACGGACCGGGCGGCGGGAAGCAGTCATCGTCGGAAACGTTGACCTCTGTGGGTTGAGCGCAGGCAAGGGTGGCCGGATTATAGGCTCCCCACGGAGGCATTTCCCATGCAGCACGCGACACTGGCCATCCACGACGTCGAATCCTGTGTCGACCACATCCTCGCCACCGTCGGCAAACGCATCGTGCTCGGCGTGCCGCTCGGGCTCGGCAAGCCCAACTCGCTGGTCAACGCGATCTATCACCGCGCCAAGGCCGACCCGTCGATCTCGCTGGAGATCCTCACCGCGCTGTCGCTGGAGCGGCCGCAGCCGCATCCCGGGCTGGAGGCGCGGTTCATGGGCCCGTTCGTCGAGCGCGTCTTCGGCGACTATGTCGACCTCGAGTACATGAAGGACATCCGCGCCGGCACCATCCCCGCGAACGTCCATGTCAGCGAGTTCTTCTTCAAGTCCGGCGCCCTGCTCGGCAACGCCTACGCGCAGCAGCACTACATCAGCACCAACTACACCTACGCGCCGCGCGACATCCTCGCCCGCGGCGTCAACGTGCTGGCGCAACTGGTGGCCAAGCGCGAGACCGACGGGCCGAACGGCAGGGAGACGCGCTACTCGCTCTCCTGCAACCCCGAAACCACGCTCGACATGTACCCGCACATCATCGACCGCAAGCAACGCGGCGAGCAGATCCTGACCATCGGCATGGTCCACGACGACCTGCCCTTCATGGTCAACGACGCCGAGGTCAGCCCGAATTTCTTCGATGTCATGATCGACCACCCGCAGCACTCGACGCGGTTGTTCGGCGCGCCGAACATGTCGATCGCCACGCCGGACTATTTCATCGGCCTGCACACCAGTACGCTGCTGCGCGACGGCGGCACGCTGCAGATCGGCATCGGCTCGCTGGGTGATGCGATCGCCTACGCCTCGATCCTGCGCAACGAGCAGAACGACGCCTACCGCGCGGTGCTGCGCGACGCCGGCGCGCTGGATCGGCACGCCGGCCTGATCGAGCGCGAAGGCGGCCTGCAGCCGTTCAGCGAAGGCCTGTACGGCAGCAGCGAAATGTTCGTCAACGCGTTCTGGGAACTGATGAAGGCCGGCATCCTGCGCCGCCGCGTCTACGACCACCTCGCGCTGCAAACGCTGCTCAGCACCCGCCAGGTCACCGAGAAAGTCGATCGCCGCATGGTCGAGTTGCTGGTCGACCACGGCGTGCGCGCCAAGCTGAATGACATCGCGCTCGCCAACCTGCAGCGCTTCGGCATCCTGCGCGACGACGTTACCCTCGACGGCACCGACCTGCTGCTGCCGGACGGCACCCGCGTGCCGGCCAACCTCGACGACGAGCGCACGCTGTCGGCACTGGAGAAATCAGGGCTGGGCGATACGCTGAAAGGCGGCATTGTCATGCACGGCGGCTTCCTGCTCGGCCCGACCTCGCTCTACGAAGCGATGCGGCACATGAACGAGGAGCAGCGCGCCGCGATCAACATGACGCGCATCTCCTATACCAACGCGCTTTACGGCCAGCAGGAACTCAAGCACCTGCAACGACGCGACGCCCGCTTCGTCAACACCGTGTTCACCGCTACCCTGCTCGGCGCCGCGGTGTCCGACGGCCTGCCCAATGGCCAGGTGGTGAGCGGCGTCGGCGGCCAGTACAACTTCGTGGCGATGGCGCACGAGTTGCCGGGCGCCCGCTCGATCCTGCTGCTGCGCTCCACCCGCAACAAGGGCGGCGAGGTCAGCAGCAACATCGTCTTCAACTACGGCCACGTCACCATCCCGCGCCACCTGCGCGACATCTACATCACCGAGTACGGCATCGCCGACCTGCGCGCGAAGACCGACGCCGAGGTGATCGCCGCGATGCTGAACGTCGCCGACTCGCGCTTCCAGCCGCAACTGCTGGCCGAGGCCAAGGCCGCCGGCAAGATCGCGGAGGACTACGAAATCCCGGAGGTCTATCGCCACAACCTGCCGGAGCGACTGGAGCAGGCGCTGGCGCCGCACAAGGCCGGCGGCCACTTCCCGCCGTTCCCGTTCGGCCACGACTTCACCGAGGAAGAGCTGGCGCTGGGCAAGGCGCTGAAAAAACTGAAGGCCGTCGCCGACGACAAGCTCGAGTTCCTGAAGAAGCTGCTGGTGTCGACCACGCACCCGCACGTGCCGGAGCAACTCATGCCCTACCTGCGGCGGATGGACATGGAGCATCCGACGCACATGCGGGACAAGCTGGAGCAGTTGCTGCTGGTGGAGGCGCTGTGCGAGGTGCTGGGGATCGAGCGGTGAGTTCCCGGAAAAATCACAACCTTATGCGGACAGATTCACCTTTGACCGGAAGGTTTATGTCCTCCCGCACAGACTCTTGAGCATTGGTTGCCGAATCAAGAAGGACGCGCAAAGACAACGATGCCTCGGGGTATGGGCCAAGCAACCTGCCTACCCGTTTTTCCAACTGAGCTCTTGATTCCACGAGAACACTCAACAAATCGCAGTCGTCAATGTCGCCGCCGTAGTCCATCGGGAACTGACTTTTGCTGGAGGAAATTTCCTCCTCCAGCATTTTCAATGTCAAAACAATATCTCCCTCGGGGCTGGTAACAAGCGGACCAAGGACGAAGGGGTTCTTTATCCTTGATCGAAGAACGAAATAGACAATCACCCCGGAAGCCGGCCCCGAGTCCCGCTCAAACCAAAAAACAATCTCTCCTGGAATGTTGCCGCTCACATCACCCCCGCTGGTCGCGTGATGGCACAGGAACTCACGCGACTGATCGTGTGTACGCTTTTCGCCAGACAAGTCGCACGCGGCTCCGTGGCACACGCCGATGCTGTGGAGGCGACCTGTGTCGAGGGAAGGTCTAGCGAAGTCTGACCGACGAGACACTCAGTCGCCGGAACAGCATCGGCGTGTGCCACGGAACGGCCGGAGTAGACGCCCGCCTTTAGCCGCCCTTGCGGATGTCGTAGGACTCTTTTGACAGCACTTTCTCGCCGCGACGGTGAATGACCGTCCACTTCAGCAGGCAACCGTGGCCGTCACGCGAGTCCGAAGTGATGGCGATGGCGAGCTCATCGCCGGCGCGCACATGCAGCGGCTCGGTCACCGGGAAGTAGATCTGCTCCCAGTGCGTCGCCGGCTCGTACGGCGAGGTCGACAGCCACAAGCCCGGCACCAGTTCCGCGCGCCACCAGTTGGCGAAGCCGGCCACCGTCACCGGCTCCTGCGGCGTGAACACCGTCTCGCCCTTGCGCAGGCTGGAGTACTTGCCGAGCAGGCTGACGTGGTCCCAGCGCTCGCCGTCACCCAGCAGGTCGTCCGGGCGGAAGCGGCGGACATAAAGATTGTTGAAACCGAGCGCGCGCGCCGCCGAGTAGTCGATGCCGAAGCCGACACGGTCCCAGCTCGCCAGCTCCGCCTGGAAATGCGGATTGATCACCGGCGCCACGAACTGCTCGATCGCGCACGGCATCATCGTCGCACCCGGCGCCATGAAGCGCTTCGCGTCGCGCATGATCTCGAGGATGTTCTCCTCCAGCGCGTAGTTGCCCAGCGTTTCCGACACCACCAGGTCGACCGGCGACGACTCGTACACCTCGGCGCTGTTGCAGCCCAGCCAGGTGATGCCCTTGATGCGGTTGGCCTTCGCCAGCTGCTGCGCCAGCGCCATCAACTGCTCGTTGTGCTCGATTGCCACCACCTCCTTCGCGCCGAGTTTCGCCGCGAGGAAGGACAGGAAACCGGTGCCGCTGCCGATGTCGACGACGCGGGTCTCGCCCTTGCGGATCACCGTGGCGAGCGCGCGCTCGAACAGCTCGTTGCGGACGCCGTCGGCGAGGATGCTGCGCTGGTACTCGATCCAGCTCATTCGTCGTCCGCCGCGTCGTCGCCGGCGTCGTCGGATATGCCCTCGTCGCCGCGCTCGTTGGTCCACTCCACCTTGCCGTCGGCACAGGTGTAGTGGCGGGCGAGTTCGTCCGCCTTGGCGGTGGCCTCGATGCGCCGGCAACCGGCCGCCTCGAAGGCGAGCAGCAACTGGGTGAGGGTGGTGTCCAGCGCGTCGGCGGTGAGCACCAGCGAGAACGCCGCCTGCGGGCCGCGGGCAACGAAGTCGAACAGGCGGAAACGCTGCGGCGACTCGTCCTTCAGCGCTTTCGCGAACATCGCGCCGGCCGGCGCCGGCAATGCCTTGAGCGCCTCCAGCCCGGCAGCGTCCGGCTTTGCGGAGTGCAACTTCTTCAGCGCCTGCAGGATCACCGCGCCCTTCTGCGCTTCCGGCACCCGCAGCGCGATCACCACATCGACTTCCATGTTCATACGGCTTTCGTCTCCACGATCAACAGGTTTTCGCCCAGCACCACGCGCAGCGCGTCGCCGGCATTCAAGGGGCCGACGCCCTTCGGCGTGCCGGTCATCACCACGTCGCCCGGCTCCAGCGTGAAGTACGTCGACATGTACGCAATCAGCGGCAACACCGGCGTCAGCATGTCGGCGGTGTTGCCGTCCTGCCGCGGCTCGCCGTTGACGACGAGGCGAATACGCACGTCGGCGAGATCCGCCACTTTCTCCGGCTTCACGAACGCCGACAGCGGGCAGGCGCCGTCGAACGCCTTGGCTTTTTCCCACGGCAGGCCTTTTGCCTTCAGCCCGTCCTGCACCTCGCGCAGGGTGAGGTCGAGCCCGAGGCCGAGGCCGGCGATCGCTGCCCGCACCTGCACCTCGGTCGCATTTTTCAGCGGCGCACCGATCAGCACCGCCATCTCCGTTTCGAAATGGCAGGCGCCCTGGGCGCGCGGCACCGCCACCGGCGCCTGCATCGGCACGATGGCAGTACGCGGCTTGATGAACAGGATCGGCTCGGCGGGAACGGGATTGTTCAGTTCCTTCGCGTGCTCGGCGTAATTGCGGCCGACGCACAGCACCTTGCCAACCGGCAAGGTGCAGGCGGAATCATCGGCATAACGGTGGGCGTAGGTCATCGCCTGGCTTCTTTGCGTGCGCACTTGTCGCGGGAGGATGCAGTGTACGGAACGCCCAGGGTTGCGCGGCGCTCAGTGCGCCAGCGGCTTCTTCGGGCAGTAGGCGCCGGCATAGGAATCCATGTCCACCTTGGCGCGCGAATCGCGGCTGGCCTTCATGTTCCGCTCGGTGGCGCTGTCGGGATAACCCATGCACGACACGTTGGTCTTCTCGCAAGACAGCGGGATCGCCGGCTGCTTGCCCTTGGGCGTGGTTTCACGGGCCGATTCGCGCAGCGTCTGCGCCGTGCGCAGGCAGGTATTGAAACTGCCGCCCTTGTCGGCGCAGGACCGGCAGAACGCCACCGAGTTCACCTCGAACGCCACTTCGCCGATGCACATCGCCACCCATTCCGGGCTTTCCTTCGCGCCCTTCTTCGCGCACCAGGCCTCGATGTCTTCCGGCGGGTAGGCGTCCGGCTGGTAGCCCTTCACGACTTCCGGCGGGATCTTCGTCGCGCAGCCGGCAACCAGCAGGGCGAGGACGGCGGCAAGCAGTCGGACATGCACTTTCATGGGGCAACCTCTTCGGCTTCTTGTTGTTCTCGTCGCGCACCGGGCGGGCCGGCGCGCGATTATACGCTGCGGCCGGGAATGTCATGGTTCGTGATGGAAGCGCGGCCAGCCGACACCTACGATGACCTCCCCCGAGACCGACAAGGACATCGCCATGACCTTTGCCCGACGCGCTGCGCTCGCCCTCCCCCTGCTGGCACTGCTGGCCGCACCCGGTGCCGCGTTCGCCGCCAAGGCGCAAACCACCTGGGGCAAGGCGGAGTTCTTCCAGGCCCTCAACGCGGCCTACGGCGAGAACTGGAAGCGCGACGGCGGCCACGATGCCACCCGCTATGGCAACAGCGGCAAGGTCAGCATGGAAGAGGTCCCGAACGTCGCCGCCGGCGGTGCCTGGAAATTCAACCTCAACGCGGCCTGCCCGTTCCCCGACAGCACCAACTCCGCGTCCTACAACTACAACAAGGTCATGTCCTTCCAGATGCCGGCGCTGGCCGCCAACAACGGTGGCGGCATGCAGTACGCGTTCCAGACCCAGGGCGTGAACGCGCTGTACGCACCGTATGTCGAGAAGACCATCGCCGATCACCGCAAGGAGCTGCAGAAGGAATTCAAGGATGTACAGGTCACGCTGGAGCGCCCGGAGGGCCAGCAGTACTACCTGCTCACCGCCGTTTACTCCTATGAAAAGGGCGTCAAGGATCACGAGATCACCAAGCGGCTCGTCTACCTGATGAGCAAGTCCAAGTTCCTGCTGTGCGACATCGTGACCTACAGCTGGCTCGCCAACGAGAAGCTGTGGGACAAGTACAAGGGTGACATCACCGAGCCGATTTCGAAGGAGCTGTTCGTCGTGCTCAACCCGCTGCTGCGCAAGGACAACTACGAGATCAGCAACACCAAGGCCACCGGTGGCGCCTGGAGCATGAAGGGCGATGGCTGGAGCGAGACCTACGAGAACTACACGGACCGCATGGAACTGAGCATGGGCATGGTCATTCCGAAGGGGATGTCGCAGGAGCAGGCACAGGCGGCATACGCGCAGATCCTGGCCCTCGGCCCCGCCAAGGGCGCACAGAAACTCGATGTCTACTGGACCGACGGCTACATCTGGATGACTTCCGTCTATCCCTACGCGGGCATGACCGGCAAGCAGGTGATGAACACGGTGCAGAAGTTCACCGACGACTACGCCAAGGACCAGTACAAGGCGGCGCAAAAGGTGATGAAAAAGTTCCGCTGAATACCACTGTTAAAAAAAGCCCGGGCATGCCCGGGCTTTTTTGTGGAGCACTGACGATGGCCCATCCCGCGACCAGCGCCAACCCCTGCCTCACCTGCGGCGCCTGCTGCGCCAGCTACCGGGTGTCGTTCCACTGGCTGGAACTGCGCAGCGCCGGCGGCACGGTGCCGGACGAACTGGCCGCGCAACTGACGCCGCACCTCGCGTACATGCAGGGCACGAACGGCAAGCGCATCCGCTGCGTGGCGCTGGACGGCGAGGTGGGCTGCAGCGTGGCCTGCACCGTTTACGAACACCGCCCGACGCCCTGCCGCGACTTCCGCTACTCGGGCCAGGACGGCATCGCCGACGAGCGCTGCGAACAGGCGCGCGCGAAGCACGGGCTGCCGCCGCTGGTGGCCGCGCTCAGATCACCTTGCCCGGATTCATGATCCCGTTCGGGTCGAACGCGGCCTTGATCGCCTTCAGGTAGGCCTGCTCGGTCTCGTCGCGGGTGTAGTGCAGGAACGGCTTCTTGATGTTGCCGAGGCCGTGCTCGGCGGAAATCGAGCCGTTGTATTTCTGCACGGCACCGTACACCCAGTCGCTCACCGTCTTGCACTTCTGCAGGAAGTCCTCGCGCGAGACATGCTCCGGCTTGAGGATATTCAGGTGCATGTTGCCGTCGCCGATATGGCCGAACCAGACGATCTCGAAGTCGGGATAGTTCGCCTGCACGATGTCATCGACCTCTTGCACGAACGCCGGCACGTTGGCGACGGTGACCGAGATGTCGTTCTTGTACGGCGTGTACTTGCTGATCGACTCGGAAATGCGTTCGCGCAGCGCCCACAGGTTTTTCAGTTGCGTGTCCGACTGGCTCATCACGCCGTCGATCACCCAGCCTTTTTCCACGCCGGATTCGAACAGTTCCAGCGCCGCGGCGCCGACGTCCTCCGAGGTGTTCTCGAATTCGAGCAGCACGTAGAACGGCGCCTCGGTCTCGAACGGCCGCGGCACGCCGTGCGCCAGCACGTGGCGCATGGCCTTCTCGCTGAAGAACTCGAAGGCGGTGAGGTCCAGCTTCTGCTGGTAGGCATGCAGCACGTTCATCACCGCCGCGAAGTCCGGCACGCCCATCACCAGCACGGTGAGGTCGCGCGGGGCACGGGCCAGCTGCACGGTGGCCTCGACAACGATGCCGAGGGTGCCCTCGGAGCCGATGAACAGGTGGCGCAGGTCGTAGCCGGTGGCGTTCTTGGCCAGACCCTTGTTCAGCTCCAGCAGGTCGCCCTTGCCGGTGACCACCTTCAGGCCGGAGATCCAGTTGCGGGTCATCCCGTAGCGAATGACCTTGATCCCGCCGGCATTGGTGCCGATATTGCCGCCAATCTGGCTCGATCCGGCCGAAGCAAAGTCAACCGGGTAATACAGCCCCTTTTCCTCGGCGAACTGCTGCAGTTGCTGGGTGACCACCCCGGCCTGCACCTGCACCGCACGGTCCAGCGGGTTGAAGCCCAGCACCCGGTTCATCGCGTCCAGCGCCACCACCACCTCGCCGTTGGCGGCCATCGCCCCGCCGGACAGGCCGGTGCGGCCGCCCGAGGGCACCAGCGCGACCCGGTGCTGGTTGGCCACTTTCACGATCGCCTGCACTTCCTCGACCGAGGCCGGCAACAGCACGCAGGCCGGCGCCGGGTCCTGGGCCCGGGTCCAGTCGCGGCCATAGCGGAGCAGGCTGTCGGCGTCGGTCAGTACCTTGCGGCAGACAGGGCGGAAGAGGTCGGCGATCCGGTTGCCGGCGGCGGTATCGGTGGGGGCGGACAAGGGGGCTCTCCGGGACGGGCAGGCCGCGACCAACCGGTCGCAAGCCCTTGGGCGGCAATGGTTTTCAGGGGGCGCATGGTAGCATGGGCGCCCTTTTTCCACCCCCGCGCAAGCCGCCGGCGCCCCGTCGCCGGACGCCGTTACTGGAGATGCCCCCGATGTCGTCGAAGACCTCCCTCGAGAAGGACAAGATCAAGTTCCTGCTGCTGGAGGGTGTGCACCAGACCGCGCTCGATACGCTCAAGCGCAACGGTTACAACAACATCGAGTACCACAAGAAGGCACTGGCCGGTGACGAGCTGAAAAAGGCCATCGCCGACGCCCACTTCATCGGCATCCGCTCGCGCACCCAGCTCACCGCCGACGTGTTCGCCGAGGCGAAGAAACTGATCGGCGTCGGCGCCTTCTGCATCGGCACCAACCAGATCGACCTCGACGCCGCCATGATGAAGGGCGTTCCGGTGTTCAACGCACCCTACTCCAACACCCGCTCGGTGGCCGAGCTGGTGATCGCGCAGGCGATCCTGCTGCTGCGCGGCATCCCGGAGAAAAACGCCAAGGCGCACCGCGGCGAGTGGGTGAAGTCGGCCGACAATTCCTGGGAAGCGCGCGGCAAGACGCTGGGCATCGTCGGCTACGGCTCGATCGGCACCCAGTTGTCGGTTTTGGCCGAGTCGGTCGGCATGAAAGTGATCTTCCACGACGTGGTCACCAAGCTGCCGCTGGGTAACGCCCGCCAGGTGAATTCGCTCGAGGAACTGCTGGAAACCGCCGACATCGTCACCCTGCACGTGCCGGAACTGCCGAGCACGCAGATGATGATGAAGCGCGAGCAGTTCCAGCGCATGAAGAAAGGCTCGATCTTCATCAACGCCGCCCGCGGCACCTGCGTCGACATCGATGCCGCCTGCGAGGCGCTGGCCGAGCAACGGCTGGTCGGCGCCGCCTTCGACGTGTTCCCGGTGGAGCCGAAGGCGAACGACGAGGAGTTCATGTCGCCGCTGCGCCAGTTCGACAACGTCATCCTCACCCCGCACATCGGCGGTTCGACCGCCGAGGCCCAGGCCAACATCGGCCTGGAGGTCGCCGAGAAGTTCGTCCGCTACAGCGACAACGGCTCCACCCTGACCGCGGTGAACTTCCCCGAGGTGGCCCTGCCGGAGCACCCGGGCGCCCACCGCCTGATGCACATCCACCACAACGTCCCGGGCGTCCTCTCCAAGATCAACACCGTGTTCTCCGAGAACCGGATCAACATCACCGGCCAGTACCTGATGACCAACCCCAGGATCGGCTACGTGGTGGTCGACGTGGAGGCCGGGGACAGCAAGCTCGCCCTGGAGAAGCTGGGCGGGATTGAGGGAACCATCAGGACCCGGGTACTGTTCTAAGCCTTGCCCCATCCCGGCCCCCGCCACCCCGGCGGGGGCCGCCAGCGCCTCAGTTACGGAGAACAACAATGAAACGCGCCCTTTCCCTGCTCGCCGTCGCCGGCGTCCTGGCCAGCGCCAACGCCGCGGCCGATACCAAGAACGCGGTTATCGGCAGCATCTACCTGCCAAAGGTCGAGGTGGACTTCCCGCCGGCGCTCGACGCCAGCCCGGATGCGCTGCAGTTCGAGTTCCGCCACTCGATGAACCGCAACGTCTGGCTGGGCGCCATGCTCACCACCGGCTTTGGCAGCGATGACCTGGTGCCGGGCCTGGATGTCGAGGTCGGCAACTCGCTGACGGTGATGGTCGGCGCGCAGGCCGAGTTCGCCCACCATGTCTCCGGCTGGGCGTTCCTGGGTTACGGCAAGGCCGAAGGTTCCATGTCCGGCGCCGCGTCCGGCGATGCCGACGGCAACGGCGTGGCCTGGGGCCTGGGCGTCGATTTCCGGATCAATGACCAGATGCTGGTCAATGCCGGTTACGTGTCGCTGTTCGACGGCACCATGGACAGCAGCGGCACCGATGTCGACGTCGCCATCGCCGGTCCGCGCGTAGGTATCGGCTTCACGTTCTGATCCATCCCGTAGTCAGCGGATGACTGTCGTCGTGCACAAGAAACTCCTCGCCGTCGTCGGCGCCGCGCTGCTGCTCCCGGGCTGCGCGGCGACCAGCCTGTTCAAGCCCTACCCGATCCAGGCCGCCGACTTCCGCGCCGCCATCACCGCCGCACCGGCAGTATCGGCCGACCCCGCGGGGACGAGCCTGGCCGCCGGCCTTGCCGCCGCACCGGGCGCCGCCGGCACCCACACCGCCGACATCATGCGCAAGCTCGATCGTCGCCGTACCGGCGCCGACGGCACCCTGTACCTGATGGAACGCGGCCGCATCGCGCAGTTGCAGGGCGACTACGCCACCAGCAAGACGGATTTCGAGCAGGTCATCGCCAACATGCAGGCCGCCGACGACAAGGCGATGCTGAGTGCCAGCGGCGGCGTCGCGCTCGGTGCGGCACTGCTCACCAACGACAATGCCATCCCGTACAAGGCATCCGACTACGAGCGCGTGCTGGTGCACCTGTTCCAGGTGTTCAACTACCTCGGGCTGAAGGACATCGAAGGCGCCACCATCGAGTTGCGGCGTGCCCAGCAGGTCCAGCGCGAGATCGAACTCCGGCACGACAAGGAAGTTTCCGAGGCCAGGGGCGAGGCCGCGCAGAACAACATCAACGTCGGCGAATTCGACCAGTACTTCAGCGGGATGGACACCATCGCCGGCAAGGTGAAGAACTCGTTCCAGAACGGCTACGTGTTCTACACGGCGGCGATGATCCGCGAGGCGCTCGGCGAGTACAACGACGCCATGGTCGACCTCAAGAAAGCGCTGGAGATGGCGCCCAACAGCCGGGAACTCCGCGAGGACGTGATTCGCCTCAACCGCTACTTCGGCGGCGGCAACAAGACCAACGGCAAGACCGGCACCGTCATCGTGCTGTACGAGCAGGACTTCGTCCCGCAGAAATCGGCTATCGGCCTGCCCATCCCGACCATGGACGGCGGCGTGTTCAGCATCCAGTTCCCCATCTACAACGGCAGCGACTACGTGGCGCCGCGCCCGCTCACCGTCCGCTTCGGCACCGGCACCAAGCAGACCATGCCACTGGCCGATACCGGCGCACTGGCGGTCAAGGCGCACCGCGAGAAGATCGTCGGCCTGCTGGTAAGGCAGGTACTGCGGGCCCGCGCCAAGTACGAACTGCAGAAGCAGGCCGCCGACCAGGGCGGCCTCGTCGGGCAGTTTGCCGCCAACATCTACAACGTCGTCTCCGAGCAGGCCGACCTGCGCAGCTGGCTGACGCTGCCGGCGCACGGCCAGGGCACCCGGCTGGTATTGCCGGCCGGGCAGCAGACCATCGAGCTGGTGACCGGCACCGGCAGCACGCCGGTGAATATCGAGGTCCGGGCCGGGAGAACAACCATCATCCGTGCGGTCGAAGCCAACTACCAGCTGATCACCCAGACTTTTGCGCTCTAACTCCCGGGGAGGGAAAACCATGTCCATCAAGCACCGTGCACTCCTTGCGCTGATCGTGGCCGGCACCCTGTCGACCGCGGCCTGCAACAGCACCCAGTCCGCCAAGGTCGAGGGCAGCGAAGAGAAGGTGAAATACCAGGTCGTTGCCTCCGGCAACACCGAGGAGCGCCTCGACATCGTCAACGTGGTGGTCGCCGCCTCCGGCGACACCGCCCGCGCCAGCGTCGAGCTGCGCAACGACTCGAACTTCAACTACAACTTCGAATACCGCTTCAAGTGGTACGACGCCGCCGGCGTGGAGATCAACCCGGAAGGTTCGGCGTGGACACCGGTGGCCATCATGGCCAACGAAACCAAGTCGGTGCAGTCGCTCGCCCCCAACCCGAGCGGCACCACCTTCAAGCTGTTCCTCCAGGAAAAACAGTAAGCACATCTCAGGAGCTATGAAATGAACCGCATTCTTGCCGCTACCGTCATCGGCGCTGCCGTCCTCATCAGCGGCTGCTCCAACAAGGTCAGCTACGGCGACGCCCAGGCCGTCGAAACCGTCAACACCGACTTCGGCTCCACCGACCTGCAGCTGATCGCCACCAAGATGGTCGACGACATGCTGGCGTTCCCGCCGATCGTGCAGGTCACCGACAAGCGTCGCCCGGTGATCGTGGTCGACAAGATCAAGAACAAGACCACCGAGCACATCGACACCGAGTCGATCACCGACACCATCCAGACCAAGGTGATCAACTCCGGCAAGTTCCGCTTCGTCGACATGTCGACCATCGCTGCCGTCCAGCAGCAACTCGACTTCCAGACCGACTCCGGCATGGTCGACGCGAAGACCGCGGTACGCCTGGGCAACCAGATCGGCGCCGAGTACATGCTGATCGGCAACATGGCCAGCATCGTCAAGCAGTCCGGCAGCGTGAAGGACGTGTACTACAAGTTCACCCTGAAGCTGGTGCACCTGCAGAGCGGCATCGTCGAGTGGCAGGGTGAGAAGGAAATCCGCAAGGGCAAGAAGAAAGCCCTGATCGGCATGTAACCGGCGCCGGGGAACTTCCCCGGCCTGTTGTCGGTCCGTTGATGGACCGCCTCGCTCGTCGCGCAGTCCCGGCTCCGGCCGGGACTGTCGTCTGCGGGGTCACACAAGGAGAGCTTCCATGATCCGCGCACTGCTGGTTTCAATCGCGCTGTTCTCATCGACGGCCATTGCCGCCACCACCGACGTCACGCGTGAAAGCGAGGGTTACGGTGCCACGCAGAAAGAGGCGCTGGCCAACGCCCTGGCCGATGCCGTCACCCAGGTTCGCGGCGCCAGCGCCGGCCTCGACCGCAACGTGAAGGAAACGCTGAACACCGTCGCCGCCGGCGGCGCCGTGATCGTCACCCAGACCGCCGAGGCGCAGCAGGACGTGTTCGCCGTGTCCGGCGGCTACGTGCGCAGCTACCAGGTGCTGGAATCGCGCCAGACCGACAAGGGCTACTTCGTGCGCATCCGCGCCGTGGTGCCGCAGTTCGAATCGGACATCAAGGACCAGGGCAAGCAGCGCATCGCGGTGATGCCGTTCCGGATCTCTGCCGACGAGTTCACCATCGCCGACCACGGCAACCCGGTTTCGTTCTCGCAGCGCCTCGCCGACAAGGTGCAATCGCAACTGTCGAAGGAACCCGGCGTGGTGCTGGTCAACCGCGACTTCTTCGCCGAACTGGGCCTGGAGAAAGCGGTACTCGCCGCCGACGCCGCACCCGGTGAACTCACGAAGATCGGCGCCTCCGTCGGTGCCGACTTCCTGCTGGTCGGCCGCATCGACGAGGCCCGCACCGAGATCGTCGCCGGCCCCTACGGCATGAAGGACAGCAAGACCGACGAGATCCGCATCTCCTGGCGGATGATCGAAGCGGCCAGCGGCAAGGTGCTGCGTGCCGGCGACATCGCCTTCGACAACGTGCGCAAGTCGAAGAAGCCCTACTCGCGCCGCGATGACTTCGAGAAGAACGCGCTGTTCACTGCGTTGGCGAAGCACATCGCCGCCGCAGCCATGGGGCGCGACATGGAAGAAGCCGCGGTTCCGCCGGCCGCTGCCGAGCCGGACCCGGCGGTCGACACCCCGGGGTCCAGCGCCACGCCGCTCAAGTGGTGAACGACCGCGCATCAGGACAAGTGGTAATCCGCACGATATGAAAAAGGGGCCGCAAGGCCCCTTTTTTTCTGGCTCGTCTTCCTTGCCGGTCGACTCGCTCGCCGGCCAACTCGTCTTCAGTCGTAGCGGTTGCCGGTGATCTGGTGCGCCAGGCCGATGGCGAAGTTGTCGGTCATGCCGGCGATGAAGTCGACGATGCGCATGTACGACAGGTACATCGGCTCGCCCGGCGAGGGTCGGCTGTTGCTGATGAGGCCGAGCAGCTTGCGGTTGCGGAAGCTCGACTCGCCGCGCGCATGCAACTCGTGGATCGCGCCGGAATAGGCCTCCAGCAACACGGCGATGGTGGAGAAAGCACCGATCTCGATCTCGGTCTTGCGATGGTTGTTGAAGATCTTCTCGCGCGCCAGGTTCTTGGCGGCACGAATGCCCTCGCGCACGTCCGGGTGGCAGTAGTCGATGAGGTCGCCATCCAGGGTCCCTGACAGCAACTGCTCCTGGTGGCGCACGAAGGCCGCCGAGATTTCCGCCACGCAGCGATCGATCACCTTGCCGCGCCAGGCACCGAGCCGGCGACGATCGGAGTACCGGTCCGCTGCCGGCGGACGCTGCTGGTCCGACAGCAGCTGGAAAATCGGCTCGATCTGCTCGTAGTCGATGATGTCCATCTCGTTGCCGTCCTCGAGATCGATCACCGCGTAGCAGACGTCGTCGGCCGCCTCGGTCAGGTAAGCCAGCGGGTGCCGACACCACTTCTCGTCGCCCTGCGCCAGCAACCCGAGGCGGTCGGCGACCTCCTGCAGGATGTGCAGCTCGGTGCGGCACACGCCGTACTTGCCGTTGCGCGCGTGGCGCGAACTGTGCGGGTATTTCATCAGTGCGCCCAGCGTCGCGCAGGTAAGCCGCATGCCGCCGGCAAACTGGTTGTACTCGATCTGGGTGACGGTGCGGAAACCCTGGGCATTGCCCTCGAAGGTCAACAGGTCCGATTTCTCGTCCGCGCTGAGCGCCGACAGCAACCCGCGCGTATCCGCCGACTGGAACCAGTCGCGGATCGCGTATTCGCCGGCGTGGCCGAACGGCGGGTTGCCGATGTCGTGCGCCAGGCAAGCGGCCTGCACGATCGCGCCGAGGTCCGCCGGCTCAGCCCATGCCGGCAAGTCGCCGCGCAACTGCTCGCCGACCCGCATGCCCAGCGAACGACCAACGCAACTGGCCTCCAGCGAGTGCGTCAGCCGGGTGTGCACGTGGTCGTTGCGCGACAGCGGGTGCACCTGCGTCTTGCGGCCAAGCCGGCGGAACGCACCGGAGAACACCACCTTGTCGTGGTCCTTGTGGAACGGCGAGCGGCCGAGCTCGTCCTGCACGGTGTCGCTGGAGTGATAGCGCGTGCGGTTCAGCAACCGCGTCCAGTCCATCGTCGGCATCGTGTTCAGCCCAGCATGTGGCGGATGGGAGCGAACGCCTGTTCGCGGTATTCCGGCGACTCGTTGGCCAGCTGGTGGCGGCCGTGCGGCACCATGTGGATGGTAGCAGCGGGGAATTTTTCGCGGATCACCGCCAGGTTGTGACGCCAGTCGACGGTACCGTCCTCGTCGCCCTGCACCACGACCAGCGGGAAACCGACCGCCGGGCGCGCTTCCAGTTGCGGAATCCAGCGCTTCAGCGCGCCAACCCAGCGCACCGACAGCCTTCGCGGCTGCAGCGGGTCGGCGCTGCGCAGGAAGCGCAGGAATTCCTCGTCATGCGAATTGACGGCGAACTTGCGCTCGAGCGAATCGATGAACGGGCTGAGCACCGCATGCACGACGCTGTTGAGCTGCCAGTGCATCGGCCGCACCAGCGGCGCCAGCAGCGTGACGCCGGCAAACGGCGGCGAGCGGTTGGCCAGCAGGTAGTCCATCACGATCGCGCCGCCGGTGCTCTGCGCCACCGCGTGCCAGGGTTGCGGCATGTCCGCTATCGCCATGCCATCGAGCAGTGCGCGCAGCACTGCCTGGTATTCGCCGAAGTCGCCGATCGACGCCGCCGCGCCGGAAGACAGGCCATGGCCGGGCAGGTCGAAAGCCAGCAGGTCGTGTCCGGTCGCCAGCACACAGGCGATGACGTGGTCGAAGATGCCGACGTGGTCGTAATAGCCATGCAGCAGCAACACCGTGCCGCGCGAATCCGGGCGCCGCCACGACTGCAGCGCGATGCGGTAGCCGGCGATCTCGAGGTCGCCCATGGCGTGCTGCACGCCGGCATCGACCGGCGCGACGCGATCGAGCCCGTAATAGCGGGCATAGTCCGCCAGCGGACCGGTCGCCGGCACCACCGCGGGACGGCGCCAGTCCCAGGGCGGTAACGCGGCGGCGGTAACGGAGCGGTCTGGCGTCATGAAGGCGGGCGCACGGCTTGTCCGGAGGTGGGCTTACGTTACCATCGGTGATCACTTTTCGCCTCGCCGCAACGCGACGAACGCTCCCGGCAATACCGTCCGGCAGGCTGCCGGCAACCACGCCGGACGATCACTCCGGACAACCGCGCACAGGAATCCCGATGGCGTCCCAGTTCAGCCTGCTCGGCGAGCGTCGCTACGGACCGTTTTTCGTCGCCCAGTCACTGGGCGCGCTCAACGACAACCTGCTGAAAAACGCGCTGGTGATCATCGCCACCTTCCATGCGATCGAGTTCACCGCCCTCGACCCGAAGATCCTGACGCAGCTGGCAGGTGCGCTGTACATCCTGCCATTCCTGCTGTTTTCCTCGCTCTCCGGCCAGCTCGCCGACAAGTACGACAAGGCGGCACTGATGCGGCTGGTAAAACTGGCCGAGTTGCTGGTCATGGTGATCGCCGCGCTGGGCTTTTTCCTGCAGAACCTGCCGCTGCTGCTGGGCGCGCTGTTCCTGATGGGCTGCCACGCGACGTTCTTCAGCCCGGCAAAGTACGGCTACGTGCCGAACGTGCTGCAGGAGCGCGAACTGGTCGGCGGCAACGCGCTGCTGGAGGCCGGCACCTTCCTCGCCATCCTCGGCGGCACCGTGCTGGCCGGCTTCCTCGCCGCGCAGCATGCGCCGAACGCGCTGATCGCCTGCCTGCTCGCGATCGCCGTCGTCGGCATCGCCGCCAGCCGCTCCATCCCCCCCGTCGCGCCATCCGATCCCGACCTGCGCGTGCAGTGGCGGCCGGTCGCCACCACGTGGCGCCTGTTCCGCTACGCGCGCCGCAATGCCACCGTGTTCCACTCGCTGGTCGGCATCAGCTGGCTGTGGGCGTTGGGGCTGGTGGTGCTGTCGTCGTTGCCGGCTTACACCCGCGAGGTGATTGGCGGTACGGAAACCGTGGTGACGCTGCTGATCGCGGTATTCGCCATCGGCGTCGGCGTCGGCTCGCTGCTGTGCGAGAAACTGTCGCGGCACACCATCGAGATCGGGCTGGTACCGCCGGGATCCGCCGGGATCAGCCTCGCCCTGGCCTGGATGTGGTTCGCGTCGCCGGCAACACCCGCCATCGACATTGGCTGGCAGGATTTCCTCGGCGCGCACTGGCAGGTCGTGGCGGCGCTGGGCCTGGTCGGAATTTTCGGCGGCCTCTACGTGGTGCCGCTGTATGCGCTGGCGCAGTCCCGCGCCGAGCGAAGCCACATCTCGCGCATACAGGCCGCCAGCAATGCGCTCAACGGGATGGCAATGGTGCTGGGCGCTGCCTACGCCGCGGCGCTGTTCGCCGCCGGCCTGCACGTCACCGACCTGCTACTGGTCGGCGCGCTGGCGAACGTGGCAGTCGCACTCTACATCTACACGCTGCTGCCGGAATTCCTGGTCCGCTTCATCGCGATGGCCCGGCAAGTCGGCGGCTATCGCCGCTAGCGAAGACCGCGCACAAAAAAGGGCAGCCAGCGCTGCCCTTTTCATCCCGCGGACGCGGATCAGTTCACTTTCTGCGCCAGCTCGCCCTTCGCATAGCGATCGCTCATCTTCTCCAGCGAAACGACCTTGATCTTGCTGGCCTGGCCGGCGCTGCCGAACGCCTCGTAGCGCTGGATGCAGATATCGCGCATCGCGCTGATCGAGTCCTTCAGGTACTTGCGCGGGTCGAACTCGGCCGGGTTCTTTGCCAGGTGGCGACGGATCGCGCCGGTGGAGGCCAGCCGCAGGTCGGTATCGATGTTCACCTTGCGCACGCCGTGCCTGATCGCTTCCACGATCTGCTCCACCGGCACGCCGTAGGTTTCCTTGATGTCGCCGCCGTTCTCGTTGATCACCTTCAGCCAGTCCTGCGGCACGCTGGACGAGCCGTGCATGACCAGGTGGGTGTTCGGGATGCGCTTGTTGATCTGCTTCACCCGCTCGATGGCGAGGATGTCGCCGGTCGGCGGGCGGGTGAACTTGTAGGCGCCGTGCGAGGTGCCGATGGCGATTGCCAGCGCGTCGACGCCGGTGTCCTTGACGAACTGCGCGGCTTCTTCCGGATCGGTCAGCAACTGCGAGTGATCCAGCGTGCCCTCGGCGCCGACGCCGTCCTCTTCACCGGCCTGCCCGGTCTCCAGCGAACCGAGGCAGCCGATCTCGCCCTCGACCGACACGCCGCAGGCGTGCGCCATGTCGACCACCTGCTTCGTCACGCGGGTGTTGTAGGCGTAGTCGGTCGGCGTTTTGCCGTCCTCGCCGAGCGAGCCGTCCATCATCACCGACGAGAACCCGAGCTGGATCGAGCGCTGGCATATCGCCGGCGAGGTGCCATGGTCCTGGTGCATGCACACCGGGATTTCCGGAAACTCCTCGATCGCGGCGAGGATCAGGTGGCGCAGGAACGGCGCGCCGGCGTATTTGCGCGCGCCGGCCGAGGCCTGGACGATCACCGGCGCGTTGCACTTCTGTGCCGCCTCCATGATCGCGCGCATCTGCTCGAGGTTGTTGACGTTGAACGCCGGCACGCCGTAACCGTTTTCGGCGGCGTGATCGAGCATCTGACGCAGGGTGATGAGTGCCATGTCCGTGTTCCTCTGAAAATATTTCCCGATTAACCCTTGGCGCGCTGCTGCAGCACTTCCACTGCCGGCAGCACCTTGCCTTCCACGAATTCCAGGAACGCGCCACCGCCGGTGGAGATGTAGCCGATGCGGTCGGCGACGCCGTACTTGTCGATGGCCGCCAGCGTGTCGCCACCGCCGGCGATGGAGAACGCTTCCGACGCGGCGATCGCTTCCGACAGCGCCTTCGTCCCGTTGCCGTACTGGTCCACCTCGAACACGCCCACCGGGCCGTTCCACAGGATGGTCTTGCTGCTCTTCAGCAATTCGGCGAACTGCTTCGCCGTCTCCGGGCCGACATCGAGGATCATCTCGTCGTCGGCGATGTCGTTGACGCTCTTCACCACCGCCTTCGAGGCGGCGACCCGCGCCATGAAGTCATCGCCTTCCGGCAGTTTCGCCACGACGACGTCGACCGGCAGCGGCACCTTCACCTTCGCGGCGATTTCCTTCGCGGTGCCGACCAGGTCGTGTTCGCACAGCGACTTGCCGACGTTGATGCCGGCGGCAGCGAGGAAAGTGTTGGCAATGCCGCCGCCGACGATCAGCTGGTCGCAGATGCCGGTCAGCGAGGTGAGCACGTCCAGCTTGGTGGATACCTTGGAGCCGGCGACGATGGCCACCATCGGCCGCGCCGGCGTCTTCAGCGCCTTCCCCAGCGCCTCCAGCTCGGCGGCGAGCAGCGGACCGGCGCAGGCCACCTTCGCGAACTTCGCTACACCATGCGTCGAGCCCTCGGCGCGGTGCGCGGTGCCGAACGCGTCCATCACGAACACGTCGCACAGCGCGGCGTACTGCTGCGCCAGTTCGTCCTTGTTCTTCTTCTCGCCCTTGTTGAAGCGCACGTTCTCGAACAGCACGACTTCGCCCGGCTTCACCTCGACACCGCCAAGGTAGTCCTTCAGCAGCGGCACCTTGCGGCCCAGCGCCTTCTCCAGGTACTCGGCCACCGGCTTCATCGAGTTCTCCTCGGAGAACACGCCCTCCTCGGGGCGGCCGAGGTGCGACATCACCATCACCGCCGCGCCCTTCTCCAGCGCCAGCCTGATGGTGGGCAGCGAGGCGACGATGCGGGCATCGGACGCCACCTTGCCGTTCTTCACCGGCACGTTGAGATCCTCGCGGATCAGCACGCGCTTGCCCTTGAGATCGAGGTCGGACATCTTGATGACGGTCATGCGGGGCTCCTGTCGAAACTGCAATTCAGTGCCGGAGTTCCGCGCACAGGTCGACGAGCCTGTTGGCGTAACCCCATTCGTTGTCGTACCACACCATCAGCTTGGCGAGATTGCCGAGCAGGTGCGTCTCGGTGGAATCGAAAATCGCCGATTCCGGCCGGTGGTTGAAATCGCCGCTCACCAGCGGCTGGTCGTTGAAGCCGACGATGCCGCGCCAGGCGCCGGTGGCCGCACCGCGAAACAGGTCGTTGATCGCCTGCGCGGTCGGCGGCTTCGCCAGCTCGACCGAGAGATCCACCAGCGCCACGTTCTGCGTCGGCACCCGCACCGAGTAGCCGCTGATGCGGCCGGCCAGCCACGGCAGCACCTGCTGCACGGCGCCGATGCTGCTGGAGGATGTCGGGATGATGTTGCTGCCGGCGGCACGCGCGCGGCGCAGGTCGCGGTGCACGTGGTCCAGCAACTGCTGGTCCGAGGTGTAGGCGTGGATCTCGGTCATCAGCACGCGGTCGACGACGAAGGCGTCGTTCAGCAACTGCAGCACCGGCGCCAGGCAGTGGGTCGTGCAGGATGCCGCCGACAGCACGCGCGCCTCGCGCGGGATGTTGCGCTGGTTGATGCCCTGCACCACCGTGAAATCGACGTCATCGAACGCCACCGCGGCGATCAGCACGCGCTTCGCACCGGCATCGAGGTGGCGCGCCGCGTCCACGCGCGCGCGGTAGACGCCGGTGCTCTCGATCACGAGGTCCACGCCGAGCTCGCGCCAGGGGCACTGTTCCGGGTCCGCGTGTGACAGCAGCCGGATCACCCGGTCGTTGACCACCAGCATGCTGCCGGCCAGCGACACCTCGCCGCGGAACTCGCCATGGGTGGAATCGAAACGGGTGAGATGGGCAACGGCTTCGGCACTGCCGAGATCATTGATCGCCACGATCTCGATGCCGGGGACGTTCCGCTCGAACAGCGCGCGCAGGAAGTTGCGGCCGATGCGACCGTAACCGTTGACCGCGACGCGCAGTGTCATCGCCGCCCCGTCAGCCCAGCACGCCTTCGACGGCGGCGACCACCGCGTCCGTCGTGATGCCGAACTGCTTGTACAACTGCGCTGCCGGCGCCGACTCGCCGAACGAGTTCATGCCGACGATCGCGCCGTCGAGACCGACGTAGCGGCGCCAGTACTCGGCGATGCCCGCTTCCACCGCCACGCGGGCGCGGCAGGACTTCGGCAGCACCGATTCGCGGTAGGCGGCGTCCTGCGCGTCGAAAACGTCGGTCGACGGCATCGACACCACGCGCACCTTGCGGCCCTTGTCGGCCAGCGCCTTCGCCGCGGCCATCGCGATTTCCACTTCCGAGCCGGTGGCGATGATGATCGCCTCCGGGTTGGCGACGTTGTTCAACGCATAGCCACCGCGCGCGATGTGGGCGAGCGTCGCCTCGTCGCGGGCAATGTGCGGCAGGTTCTGGCGGGAAAACACCAGCGCCGTCGGGCCGTCCTTCCGCTCGATCGCTGCCTTCCACGCCACCGCCGATTCCACCGCGTCGGCCGGGCGCCACAGGCTCATGTTCGGCGTCAGCCGCAGGTTGGCCATCTGCTCCACCGGCTGGTGGGTCGGGCCGTCCTCGCCGAGGCCGATCGAGTCGTGGGTGTAGACCTGGATGTTGCGCTGTTTCATCAGCGCCGCCATGCGCACCGCGTTGCGCGCGTATTCCATGAAGATCAGGAACGTCGCGCCGTAGGGGATGAAGCCGCCGTGCAGGGCGATGCCGTTGCAGATGGCGGTCATGCCGAATTCGCGCACGCCATGGTACAGGTAGTTGCCGGAAGCATCGTCAGCGGTGACGCCCTTCGAGCCTTTCCAGAGGGTGAGGTTGGAACCGGCGAGGTCGGCCGAGCCGCCAACCAGTTCCGGCAACAGCGGGCCGAAGCCGTTCAGCGCGTTCTGCGAGGCCTTGCGGGTGGCGATGGTCTCGCCCTTGGCATTCACTTCGCGGATGAAGGCGTTCGCCTTCTCGTTCCAGTCGGCCGGCAGGTCGCCGCGCATGCGGCGGACGAATTCCTCCGCCAGTTGCGGGTGCTTCGCCTGGTACTTGCCGAACAGCGCGTTCCACGCCGCTTCGCGCTTCGCGCCGGCATCGCGCGCATCCCACGCCGCCTTCACCGCCGCCGGGATTTCAAACGGCGCGTGGTGCCAGCCCAGTTGCGCGCGCGCCTTCGCGATCTCGTCGTCGCCCAGCGGCGCGCCGTGGCATTCTTCCTTGCCCTGCTTGTTCGGCGAACCGTAGCCGATGATGGTCTTGCAGCAGATCAGCGTCGGCTGCGCGGTGTTGGCCCGCGCGGTCCTGATCGCGGTGTCGATCTCGTCGAAGTCGTGGCCGTCGACGTTGCGGATCACCTGCCAGCCGTAGGCCTCGAAGCGCTTCGGCGTGTCGTCGGTGAACCAGCCGTGCACCTCGCCGTCGATAGAGATGCCGTTGTCGTCGTAGAACGCGATCAGCTTGCCCAGGCCCAGCGTGCCGGCCAGCGAGCAGACTTCGTGCGAGATGCCTTCCATCAGGCAACCGTCGCCGAGGAACACGTAGGTGTGGTGGTCGACGATGTCGAGGCCGTCGCGGTTGAACTGCGCGGCGAGCATCTTCTCGGCGATCGCCATGCCGACGGCGTTGGCGATGCCCTGGCCCAGCGGGCCGGTGGTGGTCTCGATGCCCGGCGTGTAGCCGTATTCCGGGTGGCCAGGCGTCTTCGAGTGCAGCTGGCGGAAATTCTTCAGATCGTCGATGGAAACGTCGAAACCGGTGAGGTGCAGCAGGGCGTACTGCAGCATCGAGCCGTGGCCGTTGGAGAGCACGAAGCGGTCGCGGTTGGCCCAGTGCGGATTGGCCGGGTTGAACGCGAGGTGGTGCCGCCACAGCGTCTCCGCGAGGTCGGCCATGCCCATCGGCATGCCGGGGTGCCCCGACTTCGCCTTCTGGACGGCGTCCATGGCGAGGGCACGAATGGCGTTGGCAAGCTCACGGCGGCTGGGCGTCGCGGACATCGGGCCTGTCTCCTGCGGGACTACTACTAGAGAGGGGGTGTGGCGGGGGGCGCCATTGTCCCCGAAGGGCCGGGGGGCGGCAATGTGAGCGCCCCGGCACCGGCGGCCGCCACGCCGCCCGCGACGATGACCAGCCAGCCACCCTTTCCGTTTAACGTCGCGGGGTTACGAACCCTACAATCGTGCGGCGAACGTTTACCCCCGCACCCGCGGGTCCCGCCGAAACCTCCCAGCACCGAAGGCCTTGCAGTCCATGTCCGAGCAGGAAGACAAGCGCGCCCAGCGCCGCCTGGCAGCCCTCGAGTACCACGAGTTCCCCACCCCGGGGAAAGTGGCCATCACGCCGACCAAGCAACTGGTGAACCAGCACGACCTGTCGCTGGCCTATTCGCCGGGCGTGGCGGCAGCCTGCGAGGAAATCGTCGCCGACCCGGCCAACGCTTTCCGCTACACCTCGCGCGGCAACCTGGTCGCCGTGGTCACCAACGGCACCGCGGTGCTAGGCCTGGGCAACATCGGCCCGCTGGCCGCCAAGCCGGTGATGGAAGGCAAGGGCGTGCTGTTCAAGAAGTTCGCCGGCATCGACGTGTTCGACATCGAGCTCGCCGAGCACGACCTCGACAAGCTGGTCGACATCATCGCCGCGCTGGAACCGACCTTCGGCGGCATCAACCTCGAGGACATCAAGGCGCCGGACTGTTTCTACGTCGAGCGCAAGCTGCGCGAGCGGATGAAGATCCCTGTTTTCCACGACGACCAGCACGGCACCGCCATCGTCGTCGGCGCCGCGCTGCTGAACGGCCTGAAAGTCACCGGCAAGGACATCACGAAGATCAAGCTGGTGACTTCCGGCGCCGGCGCCGCTGCACTCGCCTGCCTCGGCCTGCTGGTGAAGCTGGGGGTACCGCGCGAGAACATCTGGGTGACCGATCTCGCCGGCGTGGTCTACGAGGGCCGCACCGAGCTGATGGATGAGGACAAGATCCAGTTCGCGCAGAAAACGTCGCAGCGCACGCTCGGGGAAGTGATCGCCGGCGCCGACGTATTCCTCGGCCTGTCGGCCGGCGGCGTGCTGAAGCCGGACATGGTGAAGTCGATGGGCGCGTCGCCGCTGATCTTCGCGCTGGCGAACCCGACGCCGGAAATCCTGCCGGAGGAAGTGCGCGCCGTGCGCGACGACGCGGTGATTGCCACCGGCCGCAGCGACTACCCGAACCAGGTCAACAACGTCCTGTGCTTCCCGTACATCTTCCGCGGCGCGCTCGACTGCGGCGCCACCACCATCACGCTGGAAATGGAAGTCGCCGCGGTGCACGCGATCGCCGAGCTGGCACAGGCCGAGCAGGACGAGACGGTCGCCGCCGCCTACGGTGGCGGCGCAGTGAGTTTCGGCCGCGAGTTCCTGATCCCGCGGCCGTTCGATTCCCGGCTGATGACGCGCATCGCGCCGGCGGTGGCGAAAGCCGCCGCCGAGTCCGGCGTGGCGGCACGGCCGATCACCGATTACGCCGCCTACCGCGAAAAACTGCAGACCTTCGTGCACGCTTCCGGCGCCACCATGCGGCCGATCTTCAGCCAGGCCAAGCAGGCGAAGAACAAGCGCATCGCCTACGCCGAGGGTGAGGACGAGCGCGTACTGCGTGCCGTGCAGGTCGTGGTCGATGAAGGCATTGCCCGGCCGACGCTGATCGGCCGCCCGGCGGTGATCGCCAACCGCATCGAGCGCTTCGGCCTGCGCCTCACGGCCGGCCGCGATTACGACGTGGTCAACATCGAGAAGGATGATCGCTACGACGAGTACTGGCGCGAATACCACGGCTTCATGGCGCGCCGCGGCATCACCGAGCAGCAGGCGAAAATCGAGATGCGCCGCCGCACCACGCTGATCGGCGCGATGCTGGTGCGCAAGGGCGCCGCCGACGGCCTGATCTGCGGCACCTGGGGCACCACGCCGCTGCACCTGCACTACGTCGACCAGGCCATCGGCCTGCGCGAGGGCGCGAAGACCTACGCCTGCATGAACGGCCTGATCCTGCCGGGCCGGCAGGTGATGCTGGTCGACACCCACGTCAACTACGACCCCAACGCCGAGCAGATCGCCGAGATCACGGTGATGGCGGCCGAGGAAATGATGCGCCTCGGACTGACACCGAAAGCGGCCCTGCTCTCGCACAGCAACTTCGGCACCAGCGACCAGCCGTCGGCAAGGAAAATGCGCGAAGCGCTGGCAATCCTGCGCAATACCGCGCCGTGGCTGGAGGTCGACGGCGAGATGCACGGCGATGCCGCGCTCGACGGCGCCTACCGCAGGAACCTGATGCCGTTCACCACGCTGGAAGGCGACGCCAACCTGCTGGTGCTGCCGAACCTGGATGCCGCCAACATCGCCTACAACCTGCTGAAGACCGCGGCCGGCGGCGGCATCGCCATCGGCCCGGTACTGCTGGGCGTGGCGCGGCCGGTGAACATCCTGACGCCCTCGGCCACCGTCCGCCGGATCATCAACATGACGGCGGTGACGGTCGCCGACGCCGACGCGACGGCGGCGCGCTGACGGAGCAGGTACACTCCCGCTTCCGCGCATCGAGGGAGCAAGCGGCGTGGCGAGCGGAACGAGCGGCAAACCCGGTAAAACCGGCAGTACCGGCACCAGCGGCAAGCTGGCCTTCCTGCACGACCACGGTCACGGCGCGGCACGGCTCGCTGCCGTCACCGCCCGCTTCGACTGGTCGCAGCCGGATGCGCTGCCTCGCGCCCGCGAGGCGCTGGCACTGTTCGTCGATACCGTCGTCGAGTTGCTGCGTGCCGAGGCACGCGCGCGCCGTCGCACGCCGGGCGCCTTGCTCGGCGAACTTGCCGCCGCCAGCCGGGACGACGAATTGCCGCTGCTGTGGCTGGCACTGTGCCGGCTTGAACAACACGCCGGCGAGCCGCTGAAAGGGCTGCCGCCCGCACGCCGGCAGTTGCTCGAGGACGCCGCGGCAAGACTCGCCAGCCACTGGCGACTGCTGCGCGACGGTACGCTGCCGGCATCGCGGCTGGGCGACATCTCCACCATCGATACCGACACCCTGCTCGCCCGCCTGCTGCAGCAGGCCATCGCCGACGGCACCATCGGCCGCGCCGCTACCCTCGCCCGCCTGCTGAAAACCGCGGCGCACGACGGCGACAAGCCGCGCGCGGTCGTCGCCCGCCTGCGCAAGCTGCGTCAGCAACTCGAATCCGTGCCCGGTGCCGGCATCCGCCTCGATTACCCGACGTTCCGCGCACTGCCGTCGGCGCTGCGCCGCACCTTGCTGTTCACCCCGGGGCTCGCCGCCGCATTCCTCGACGAAACCGCGCAATCGGCGGCGCGGCCGCCGTCGCCGGATTTCGATCCGCTGTATTTCGATCGCGCGCTGGCCGATCTCGCTGCCGGCCGGCTCGACCACCTTGATATCGACACCCTGGTGCTCGGCGCCGACGCATCGCCGGTGTTCCGCGCCCGTATCGTGCAGTCGCTGGCCAACGGCGTCGGCTCGCTGGAATGCGCCGATGACGTCCGTGAACGGCTGATCGCCGCCAGCGAGGTGCCGGAAATCTGCCTCGTCGCCTGCGCCGTCGCCCGTCATCGAGACGACATGCGGCGCGCACTGGCACAACCGAAGCAACTGCCGCACGACGGCGTGCTCGGCGAAGCGCTGGCACGCTTTGCGCAGATCGTCCGCGCCGCCGATTTGGACAATCCCGAACACGACATCCCGGGAATCCCCGCATGAATACCGTTTACGGGACGCCAGCCTCGCCGCGGCTGCCGGTCGTGCTGTTCGCCATCTATGCGATGGTGTGGATCGTCACCGCGATCAACCCGCTGTATCCGCAGGACTTGCTGATCGAGAACATGCTGGTGGCGATCGGTGTGCCGCTGCTGATCTGGGCCTGGCGTCGCGCGCCGCTCACCGACGCCGCGTACTGGGGACTGTTCCTGTTCATGTGCCTGCATTCCACCGGCGCGCATTACACCTACTCGGAAGTTCCCTACGATCAATGGTGGTCCGCGCTCACCGGCAGCACCTTCAACGAGCTGGTCGGCTGGGAGCGCAACAACTTCGACCGCGTCGTCCATTTTTGCTATGGCCTGCTGCTGACGCCGGCCTTCACCGAGTTGCTCGGGCGCGTCGCGCCGGCGCGCAGCCGCGGCTGGATGGCGGTAATGGTTGCCAGCTTCCTCGGCATGCAGGCGATGATGTACGAGTTGATCGAGTGGGAAGCGGCGATGGTGGTGTCGCCCGAACTCGGCATGGCGTACCTCGGCACCCAGGGCGATGTGTGGGATGCACACAAGGACATGGCGCTGGCGACCATCGGCAATGCCATCACGCTCGGCTGGTTGTGGTGGCGGGGGCGGATACCGGTTGTGTAGCCTGTGACCGCTCGCCCACGTGCGCGGGACCACGGCATGAACCAGGGAGAAAACCTGCCGGAAGCTGACCGGAAGTATCCGCCGTCATCGCCGCAGGAAATCGACGCGCAGGAAGTGCGTCGCCGCTACGGCTTCACGCTGTGGGTGGCTGCCGCCGCCTGCCTGCTGTATGGCATCACGCTGTCGGCCCATGGCCTGTGGTGGCCATTCGGTGTTGGCGATCTCGCGCTGTGCGCGCTTTTTCTCTTCCTGCGCCACTGGACGCTGGCGGCGGCCGACAACCGCCGCCTGACGATCGGCACCCACCTGATGGCGGCGGCCGGCGGCGCGCTGCTGTTCTGGCACACCTGGTATTCCGGTCTCGGCGATTCCTTCGCGGCCTGGTATTTCGCGCTGTTGCCGATCGCGGTGGCGCTGCTCGGCCGCCTCGGCATCGTGGCGGCGTGGACGCTGGTGTCGCTGCTGCTGATCATCGCCGCGCACGTCGTGCAACGGCTGTGGCCGGTAACGCCGCTGCTGGTGCTGACGCCGGACCTCGTCGCGTTCGCGCAGATGATGCTGGTGCTGGTGGCGACGCTGTACAGCATCGCCGCGCTGCGCGCCAACGAAAGCCATCTCGATTACCTGCGGCGCGCGTATGCGACGCTGCTGGAGCAGCGCAACCTGCTCGACCGGCAGACCGCCGAGCTGAACCGTAGCCTGCGCGACGCCGAACAAGCCCGCGCTGCAGCTGATGCCGCCAGCGCCGCCAAGTCGGAATTCCTGGCGATGATGAGCCACGAGATCCGCACGCCGCTCAACGGCGTGATCGGCCTGAACACGCTGCTGCGCGACCTGCCGCTCGACGAGACGGCGCGCAATTACGCCGAACTCGCGCGCCAGTCCGGCGACGCGCTGCTGGCGCTGGTCAACGACTTCCTCGATTTTTCCCGCATCGAGGCCGGCGGCCTGACGCTGGAGGAAGTGGCGTTCGATCCGCGCCGGGTGATGGAGGAGTCGGTCAACGTCGTCGCCGCCAGCGCGCGCGAAAAGGGCCTGGGCATCCATTGCGAGGTCGACGCGCCGGCGCTGCTGCTCGGCGATCCTGCGCGGCTGCGGCAGATCCTGGTCAACCTGCTGGCCAACGCGGTGAAGTTCACTGCCGAAGGCGAGATCCGGCTGGTGTCGTCGCCCCTGCCGCGCGCCGGCGCCCAGGCCTGGCTGCGCATCGAGGTGCGCGATACCGGCATCGGTATCGATGCCGATGCGCAGCAGCGGCTGTTCCAGCCATTCACCCAGGCCGACGTCTCCACCACCCGCCGTTACGGCGGCACCGGCCTCGGGCTGGCGATCTGCCGCGCACTCGCCGTGCACATGGGCGGGCAGATCGGCG
>JBKHWA010000159.1:0-10375 GCA_046566765.1 Gammaproteobacteria bacterium | reverse complement strand
GCTATTCGCGCGCGCTGCTGGAAACGCTGTCGCTGATTGCCTACCGGCAACCGATCACCCGTGGCGAAATCGAGGAGATTCGCGGCGTGGCGGTGAGCTCGGAAATGGTGAAGTCGCTGATGGAGCGCGACTGGATCCGCGTGGTCGGCCATCGCGACGTGCCGGGTCGCCCGGCACTGTACGCCACCACCCACGAGTTCCTCGATTATTTCAACCTCAAGAGCCTCGACGAGTTGCCGACGCTGTCGGAGATCCGCGACCTCGACAAGATGAACCAGGAGCTGCAACTCGATGTCACGACCGCGGCGGCGGTGTTGGCAGCCGAGCAGTCGGTGCCGAGCGAGGAAACCCCGGGGATGCGGCAGTACCTGATCGGCGAGGACGCGGAGCCGGCGGACGATCTCGATATCGGCATGGACATGGCCGAGGTCGACGAGGTTCTCAAGCGTGTCGAGGACAGTTTCCGTCGCAAGGAAGACGGAGAGCCTTCGGGTGAAGCCGGCCAGTAGGCCGGCGATCCGGCGCCGGCTTCGGTGAAGTGATGGACAGGCAGGTAGTCGCGTACCACATGGCGGAGGGCGAGGTCGTTTCCCGCAACGATCCGGAGGGCCGCCCGAGCGTCTATGACCGTTTGCCGCTGCTGCGTGGCCAGCGCTGGGTCAGCATCGGTCGGCTCGACATCGACAGTGCCGGCTTGTTGCTGTTCACCAATGACAGCGAGTTCGCCAACCGGTTGATGCATCCCTCCACCGGCATCGAGCGCGAGTACGCGGTGCGGCTGACTGCGCCGCTCGTGGCGGATCGGCAGCGTGCGCTGCTCGACGGCGTGATGCTCGAGGACGGCCTGTCGAGGTTCAGCGCCATTGCCGATGCCGGTTCCCAGGGCGGCGGCCACTGGTATCGCTGCAGCCTTGCCGGCAACAAGTTTCGCGAGGTGCGGCGGCTGTGGGAGTCGCAGGGCTGCGTCATCGAACGCCTGGTGCGCATCCGGTTTGGCAGCTATGCATTGCCCTCGAGCCTCCGCCAGGGCAACTGCATGGCGCTGACGGACGAGGACATCCTGCGGCTGGAGCAGCTCTGTGCCTTGCCGGCGAAAAAGCACACCGGGCTGTACGGGCGTGCCCGTCGACTGGCAGACCGGCAGGAACGCGGGCCGGATCAGGCCGGGGCGCCGCGGGATGATGCGCGTGACGACGAGTCGCGCAACGATGTCGACGGCAACCGTATGGAGCGGCCGCGGCCGCGTGGCGGCTACCTGCGCAGTCGTCGCTAGCGCCAGCGGGCTCAGCGCGGCTGGGCGTCGAGCGACTTGCCGGTGACGTCGCGGCTGTCATCCGACAGCAGCCAGCAGAAAACCGGCGTGATCTCTTCCGGGGTCTTCAGCGTCGACGGATTTTCCGCCGGGTAGGCGCTCGCGCGCATCCGGGTGCGGGTGGCGCCCGGGTTCACCGCGTTGACGCGGACTTTCTTCGTGTGCTCGAGTTCGTCGGCCATGATCTGCGTCACCGACTCGATGCCGGCCTTGCTTACCGCGTAGGCGCCCCAGAATGCGCGGCCGCGCCGGCCGACGCTGGAACTGGTGAAAATCACCGACGACGAATCCGCCGCGCGCAACAGCGGCAGCATCGCCTGCGTCAGGAATACCGGCGCGGTCAGGTTGGTCTGGATCACCTGTTGCCAGGTGTCGGGCGAGGCCATCTCCAGCGGCGTGATGTCGCCGAGGATTGCCGCGCAGTGGAGCAGGCCGTCGAGGCGACCGAATTCCCGGTCGAGCATGTTCGCCAGCTGGTCGAAGTCTGCCGGGCGCGCAGTGAGCAGGTTGAGCGGGATCATGCCTGGCTCGGCGCCGCCGGCCTGCTTGATCTCGTCGTAGACGGCGGCGAGTTTTTCCTGGGTGCGTCCCAGCAACAGCACGGTGGCGCCGAGTTTTGCGCAGGCCAGCGCGCAGGCGCGGCCGATGCCGTCGCCGGCTCCGGTCACCAGGATCACCTTGTCTTTCAGGCAGCCGGCAGCAGGCTGCCAGCCGGCGGGCATCGTATCGGTCATGCGAGGGTTTCCGTCAGAAGTTGCCGCAGTTCGCGCACGCTGTCGGCGATGAAGTCGGGGTGCCAGTCCTGCGGGCGTTCGTGCTCGCCGATGTAGCCCCAGCCGGCGACGACGGTAGCCATGCCGGCATTGCGGCCGGCGGCGATGTCGCGCTCGTGGTCGCCGACGTAGACGCAGCGGGCGGCATCTACCTTCATCTCGGCACAGGCCTTGTACATCGGCTCGGGGTGCGGCTTGGTGTGCGTCACCTGGTCGGGGCAGACCACGCTGGCGCAGCGCGCGCTCAACTGCAGTGCATCGAGCAGCGGCAGCGTGTAGATGCTGGGCTTGTTGGTGACGATGCCCCAGGGGACGCCCCGCGCTTCGAGCGCGAGCAGCAGCTCGTCCAGCCCCGGGAACAACCGTGTGTGCACGGCCAGGTGCTGCGCGTAGCGATCGCGCAGCTCGACGTTCAATGCCTCGATGGCGGCGGCGTCGCCGGCCTGCTCCGGGAAGCCGAGCGCGACCAGCGCGCGGGCGCCGTTGGAAACCACGGCCCGGATGTCCTCGGTCGGCAGCGGCGCGCGGCCGCGATCGGTGCGCATGGCGTTGAGCACGACAATGAAATCCGGCGCGGTATCCAGCAGCGTGCCGTCGAGGTCGAACAGCACCGCATCCCACTTCGTGGCGACAGGTTTCGTGCTCACGGTGCGCGTACCGTGTGCATCACGTAGTTCACGTCGACGCCCGGGCCGAGCCAGTAGCGGCCGGACAGCGGGTTGAAGTGCATGCCGGTCATGTCGGTGAGGTCGAGCCCGGCGTCGCGCACCCAGCCGGCCAGTTCGCTGGGGCGGATGAACTTCGCGTACTCGTGCGTACCCTTCGGCAGCAGCCGCAGGACGTGCTCGGCGCCGACGATCGCGAACAGCCAGGACTTCGGATTGCGGTTGATGGTGGAGAAGAACACGTGGCCGCCCGGCTTCACCAGTTGCGCGCAGGCGGCGATCACCGCTGCCGGGTCCGGTACGTGCTCGAGCATTTCCATGCAGGTGACCACGTCGTACTGGCCAGCGCGCTCGGCGGCGAGTTCCTCGGCGGTGCCTTGCCGGTACTCCAGCGAGACGCCTTCCTTCTGCGCGTGCAGGCGGGCGACTTCCAGCGGCGCGCCGCCCATGTCGATGCCGGTCACGACCGCGCCTCGCCGCGCCATGCTCTCGGCGAGGATGCCGCCGCCACAGCCGACGTCGATGACGCGCTTGCCGGCGATCTTCGCCTTGCCGTCGATCCAGTTCAGGCGCAGCGGGTTGATGTCGTGCAGCGGCTTGAACTCGCTGTGCGGGTCCCACCAGCGGTCGGCGAGGGCCTCGAACTTGGCGATTTCCGCCGGGTCGACGTTGGGTGTGCTCATGGCGTTGTTCATTCCTTGATCCGGGCAGCCCACTCGGCCACCACGCGCTTCAGGTGGCCGGCGTTCAGCGTGGTGAGCTCGCCGTCGGCCAGCAGCGCTTCACCGGCTACCCAGCTGTGGGTGACCTGGTGGCGGCCGGTGGCATAGACCAGCTGCGAGGCGATGTTGTACAGCGGCTGCGTTTCCAGCGCGGACAGATCGACCGCGATGAGGTCGGCCTGCTTGCCGGCCTCGATGCTGCCGGTGATGGCGTCAAGGCCGAGCGCCTTCGCGCCGTTGATGGTCGCCATGCGCAGCGCGGCGGTGGCCGGGCAGGCGGTGGCGTCGCCGGAAACCGCCTTCGCCAGCAGCGCAGCGGTGCGCATTTCGCTGAACAGGTCGAGGTCGTTGTTGCTGGCGCCGCCATCGGTGCCGAGCGCGACGTTGACGCCCGCTTTCTGCAGGCGACCGACCGGGCAGAAGCCGCTGGCCAGTTTCAGGTTGGATTCCGGGCAGTGGATGACGTGCGAGCCGGAGGTGGCGAGGATCTCGAGATCGGCATCGTCGATCTGCGTCATGTGCACGCACTGGAACGACGGGCCGGTCATGCCCAGCGCGTGCAGGCGGGCAAGCGGGCGCGGCCCGCCGTCCTTCGTCGCCTCGTGCACCTCGAAGGCAGTCTCGTGCACATGCATCTGCACCGGCATCGGCACGGTGAGCTCGTTGGTCAGCATCAGGATCTTCCGCAGCGCCGGATCGTTGACGGTGTAGGGCGCGTGCGGGCCGATGCCGACGGTGATCAGCGGGTGGTTCTTCCAGTCGTCGCGCAGCAAGAGTGCCTTGTGGATGTACTCGTCGGCGTTTTGCGCCCAGGGGGTCGGGAATTCCAGCACCGGCGCGTGCAACACGGCGCGCAGGCCGGCCTGCTGGGCGGCGCGCGCGGTGGCGTTGGGGAAGAAGTACATGTCGGCGAAGGTGGTGATGCCACCGCGGATCATCTCCGCCATCGCCGCCAGCGAGCCGTCGTGCACAAAGTCGTCGGCGACCCACTTGCCCTCGGCCGGCCAGATGTGGTCCTGCAGCCAGCTCATCAGCGGCAGGTCGTCGGCCAGCCCGCGGAACAGGTTCATCGCCAGGTGGGTGTGGGCGTTGACCAGGCCCGGCATCAGCGCGTGACCCGGCAGCTCCAGCCGCTGTGCCTTCGGCCAGCGGCGCCGGGCATCCTCCACCGGCAGCACGGCAGCGATTTTCCGGTCGCGGACCACGACCGCGTGGTCGCGCAGTACCCGGTTTTCGCGGTCGACCGTGACCACGTGGCCGGGCTGCAGGACGAGGGTCGGAATGTCGCTGGTGCTCATGCGGGAAGGGTCCGGATTCGGGGCTGGCCGGGGAGGGATTTCAGGCGGGCCGCAGTATAGCGGAGGGGGCCGGAAACAGGGGGGTCTGTGCTAGACTTGCCCGCTTTTCCGGGGGTCGATTCGCAGCGCGGATCGCGTGCCGCCAGCGGCCCCGGAAACCGCATTCCACGACCGCCAGGACAGCAGGACCAGCAGCAGGATCATGACAGACCTCGCCCGCGAAATTACCCCGGTCAACATCGAAGAAGAACTCAAGCAGTCGTACCTCGATTACGCGATGAGCGTGATCGTCGGCCGCGCGCTGCCGGACGTGCGCGACGGCCTCAAGCCGGTGCACCGGCGCGTGCTGTTCGCCATGCACGAGCTGTCCAACGACTGGAACAAGCCGTACAAGAAATCGGCGCGTGTCGTCGGTGACGTCATCGGTAAATATCACCCGCACGGCGACTCGGCGGTGTACGACACCATCGTCCGCATGGCCCAGCCTTTCTCGCTGCGGTACATGCTGGTCGATGGCCAGGGCAACTTCGGCTCGGTGGACGGCGATTCGGCTGCGGCCATGCGCTACACCGAGGTGCGCATGGCGCGCATCGCCCACGACCTGCTGGCGGACCTCGAGAAGGAAACCGTCGACTGGGTGCCCAACTACGACGGCTCCGAGCAGATCCCGGCGGTACTGCCGACCCGTATCCCCAACCTGCTGGTCAACGGTTCGGCCGGCATCGCCGTCGGCATGGCCACCAACATCCCGCCGCACAACCTCACCGAGGTGATCAACGGCTGCCTGGCGTTCGTCGACGATGAGACCATCACCATCGACGGCCTGATGGAACACATCAAGGGCCCGGATTTCCCCACCGCCGCGATCATCAACGGCCGCGCCGGCATCGTCGAGGCGTATCGCACCGGCCGTGGCCGCGTGTACATCCGCGCCCGCGCCGGCATCGAGACCAACGAGCGCAGCGGCCGCGAGTCGATCGTCGTCACCGAGATTCCTTACCAGGTCAACAAGGCGCGGCTGATCGAGAAGATCGCCGAGCTGGTCAAGGACAAGGCGATCGAGGGCATCGCCGAGTTGCGCGACGAGTCCGACAAGGACGGCATGCGCATCGTCATCGAGATCAAGAAGGACGCGATGGCGGAGGTTGTGCTGAACAATCTCTACGCGCAGACCCAGCTGGAAAGCGTGTTCGGCATCAACATGGTCGCGCTGGTCGATGGCCAGCCGAAGACGCTGAACCTGCGCGAGTTCATCGAGGCGTTCATCCGCCACCGCCGCGAAGTGGTCACCCGCCGCACGGTGTTCGAACTGCGCAAGGCGCGCGAGCGAGGTCATATCCTCGAAGGCCTCGCCGTCGCGCTGGCCAACATCGACCCGGTGATTGCCGTGATCAAGGCGTCGCCGACCGCGGTCGAGGCACGCGAGGCGCTGGTGTCGCAGGGCTGGGTGCCGGGCGTGGTCAACGAGATGCTGTCGCGCGCCGGCGACCAGGATGCCTGCCGGCCGGAGGGCCTGCCGTCGCACCTGGGCCTGCGCGAAGGCAAGTACTGGCTGAGCGCCGAACAGGCACAGGCCATCCTTGACCTGCGCCTGCAGAAGCTGACCGGCCTCGAGCACGAGAAGCTGATCGCCGAGTACGGCGACCTGCTCGATGCAATCCGTGAGCTCGGCCTGATCCTGGCCAGCCCGGAGCGCCTGATGCAGGTGATCCGCAGCGAGCTGGTCGCCGTGCGCGAGCAGTTCGGTGACGAGCGCCGCTCGGAGATCGTCGCCAGCCGCGAGGACCTGTCCACCGAGGACCTGATCGCCAACGAGGCGGTGGTGCTCACGATCTCGCACGGTGGCTACGCCAAGACGCAGCCGCTCTCCGACTACCGCGCGCAGAAGCGTGGTGGCCGCGGCAAGAGTGCGACGGCGGTGAAGGAAGAGGACTACGTCGAGCACCTGTTGGTCGCCAACATGCACGACACCGTGCTGTGCTTCACCTCGACGGGTCGCGTGTACTGGATCAAGGTCTATGAGTTGCCGCAGGGCGGCCGCGGTTCGCGCGGCAAGCCGCTGGTCAACCTGCTGTCGCTGGCCGACAACGAGAAGGTCACCGCCATCCTGCCGCTCAAGGGCAAGGGCTTCGAACAGGGCAAGTACGTGTTCATGGCGACCGGCGACGGCACCGTGAAGAAGGTGGAGCTGGAAGCGTTCTCGCGGCCGCGTACCGCCGGCATCATTGCCATCGATCTCGATGGCGACGACAAGCTGGTTGGCGTTGCGCTCACCAGTGGCGACGACGACATCATGCTGTTCTCCAACGAGGGCCAGGCGATCCGCTTCCACGAGTCGGATGTGCGCGCCATGGGCCGCGGCGCTGCCGGCGTGCGCGGTATCCGCCTGCCGGACGGCATCCGCGTGGTGTCGCTGATCGTCGCCGACACCACCGCGCAGGTGCTGACGGCCTGTGCCAACGGCTACGGCAAGCGCACCCCGGTCGACGAGTTCCGCCTGCAGGGTCGCGGGGGTGGCGGCACCATCGCCATCCAGACTTCCGAGCGCAACGGCGAGCTGGTGGCAGCGGTGCAGGTACACGGCCCCGACCAGCTGATGCTGATCTCCGACCAGGGCACGCTGGTGCGTACCCGCGTCGACGAGGTCCGCGAGACCGGCCGCAATGCGCAGGGCGTCACGCTGATCAAGCTGGATGCCGGCGAGAAACTGGTCGGCGTGGTGCGCGTCGAGGACATGGGAGAGGAAGAGGGCGAGGAATCGCCGGCAGAAGGAACTGGATCGCAGGCCAACGAACCGGAAACGGGAGCGGAGTGAAGATGTCCCGCAAGTGGAATTTCTGCGCGGGTCCTGCCGCGCTGCCGGAAGCCGTGCTGAAGCAGGCTCAGGCGGACATGCTCGACTGGCACGGCAAGGGCCTGTCGGTGATGGAGATGAGCCATCGCGGCGCTGATTTCACCGCTATTGCCGAGGAAGCCGAGCGCGACCTGCGCGAGTTGCTCGCGGTCCCGTCCAATTACAAGGTCCTGTTCCTGCAGGGCGGTGCCAGCACGCAGTTCGCCATGGTGCCGATGAACCTGCTGCGCGGGAAGAAAAAAGCCGATTACCTCAACACCGGCATGTGGTCGACCAAGGCGATCCTCGAGGCGCGAAAGTATTGCGACGTCAACGTGGTAGCGAGCGCCGAGGCGCAGAACTTCACCACGGTGCCTGATATTGCCGGCTGGAAATATTCGAAGAACGCGGCGTACCTGCACATCACGCCGAACGAGACCATCCACGGCGTCGAGTTCGAGTTCGTGCCGGAAGTCGATGTGCCGGTGGTGGCCGATCTCTCGTCCAGCATCCTGTCCCGGCCGATCGACGTGTCGAAGTACGGCCTCATCTATGCCGGTGCGCAGAAGAACATCGGCCCGGCCGGGCTGGTGGTCGTGATCGTGCGCGACGATCTCATCGGCGAGGTGCTGCCAGGCACGCCGACCATGCTCGACTACAAGGTCCAGGCCGACAACGGCTCGATGTACAACACGCCGTCGACCTACTCCTGGTACCTCTCCGGCCTGGTGTTCAAGTGGCTGAAACAGCAGGGCGGTGTTGCTGCCATGGCTGCCATCAACCAGCGCAAGGCATCGCATCTTTATCACTACATCGACGGCAGCGGCTTCTACAGCAGCCCGGTCGATCCGCGCTTCCGTTCCTGGATGAACGTGCCGTTCACGCTGGAAGACGCCAGCCTGGAGAAGGTCTTCCTCAAGGAAGCCGATGCGGCCGGCTTGCTGAACCTCGCCGGGCACCGCTCGGTGGGTGGCATGCGCGCCAGCCTCTACAACGCCGTGCCGGAAGCGGCCGTGGAGGCGCTGGTCGCCTTCATGAAGGATTTCGCCAACCGTCACGGCTGACGGGGAAACAGCATGAGCGCCGACGACGAACTGAAAAAGTTGCGCGAGCAGATCGATGGCATCGACGACCGCATCCGGGCGCTGATCGTCGAACGTGCCCGCTGTGCGCACCGCGTGGCCGACGTGAAGCGTGCGGCCGACGGCGATGCCACCGTGTTCTACCGGCCCGAGCGCGAGGCGCAGGTGTTGCGCCGCATGCGCGACGCGGAGAACTCGCCGCTGGATGGCGAGGCGGTGGCGCGGGTGTTCCGCGAGATCATGTCCGCCTGCCTGGCGCTGGAGCAGAAGCTGCGCGTGGCCTACCTCGGTCCCGAGGGCACGTTCACCCAGCAGGCGGCGATCAAACACTTCGGCCACGGCGTCGCCACCGTGCCGCTGGCGGCCATCGACGACGTGTTCCGCGAGGTGGAAGCCGGCGCGGCGAATTACGGCGTGGTGCCGGTGGAGAATTCCACCGAGGGCATGATCACCCACACGCTGGACAGTTTCATGCGCTTCGGTCTGCGCGTCTGTGGCGAGGTGGAACTGCGTATCCATCACCACCTGTTGCTCAGCGAGTCGAACAAGCGCGAGAACATCACCCGCGTGTATTCGCACCAGCAGTCGCTGGCGCAGTGCCGCCAGTGGCTGGACACGCACCTGCCGGGTGTCGAGCGCGTGGCGGTATCCTCCAATGCCGAGGCAGCACGCCGCATTCGCGGCGAGTGGCACGCGGCGGCTATCGCCGGCGAGATGGCGGCCGAGTTGTACGGTCTCGGGAAGGTTGCCGAGAACATCGAGGACAACCCCAACAACACCACCCGCTTCCTGATCATCGGCCGCGACAGCGTGGCGCGCAGCGGCGACGACAAGACCTCGCTGCTGGTGTCGATGCGCGACAAGCCGGGCGCGCTGTATCGTTTGCTCGAGCCGTTCAACCGTGAAGGCATTTCGCTCACCCGGCTGGAAAGCCGGCCGTCGAAGAATGCCAACTGGAGTTACGTCTTCTTCATCGACTGCGAAGGACACCAGGACGATGCGCGCCTGCAAGCGGCGCTTAAGTCGGTGGAAGACGCGGCGCTGGAAGTGCGCGTGCTCGGCTCCTATCCGAAAGCGGTACTCTGACCATGGCGACCGACTTCAGGGCGCTCGCCGTCAACGGCGTGCAGTCGCTGTCGCCCTACGTGCCGGGCAAGCCGATCAGCGAGCTCGAACGCGAGCTGGGCATCAGCAACATCGTCAAGCTCGCCAGCAACGAGAACCCGCTTGGCCCGTCGCCGAAAGCACTGGCAGCGGTAGAGCGCGTGCTGCGCGAGACGACGCTCTACCCGGACGGCGGCGGCTTCGCGCTGAAGAAGAAAATCGCCGACTGCTTCCATGTCAATCCGGCGCGGTTGACGCTGGGCAATGGCTCCAACGACCTGCTGGACATGATTGCCCGCGTATTTCTCGGCCCCGGCCGGCGCTCGGTGTTCAGCCAGTACGCGTTCGCGGTGTATCCGATCGCGACCCAGGCTGTCGGCGCCGAGCCGGTCGTCGTCGCCGCCCGCAGTTTTGGGCACGATCTTGAAAAGATGGCGGTGGCCGCACAGGACGCCAGCGTGGTCTGGCTGGCCAACCCGAACAATCCCACCGGCACCTGGTTCGATCGCGCCGCCTTCGAAAAATTCATGGCCGCGGTGCCGGAAAAAGTCGTGGTCGTGCTCGACGAGGCGTACAGCGAGTACGT
>JBKHWA010000158.1:0-4066 GCA_046566765.1 Gammaproteobacteria bacterium | reverse complement strand
TCACGTCCATGCCGTCGATGGCCGGCGCGATGCCCTGTTGCGTGCCGGTGGTGTCCTGCACGGTCGCGGCTGCCGGTGCCGGCTGCTCGGCAACAACGGCCGGCTGGTTCACCGTGGCCTGTTCGCGTGCATCTTCCCGGTCCGAAGGTTCCGGCGGCGCGGCGCTGGCCGGCGCCGACGGCGCCTCGCCGGCGGCGGGTGCGCCGGCCACGCTGTGGTTCAGCGAGATCTGCAGCGTGTGCACCGGCATCGAGAACGACGGCATGCGGACTTCCAGCGCCGCGACCACGCCCAGCGCCAGCACATGAGCGACCAGCGACAGCAGCAGCGCGCGACTCGCCCGCGCGTTGCCGTGCAGCGACGCGAAGGGCGGTTCCGGGGCGGGGAAAACGACGGCAGGGTTGTTCACGGCGCCATTATTACCGCGAGTGGCCATCCGGTGCCGGCGGGTTCGGCGTGTCCTGTTGCGCGTTCGTCGGCCTGCTCAGGGTTTTGCCGGCGTGCAGCCGCGCGCGAGCCGCGCCAGGATCTCGCCGTACCAGCCGGCGAGATCACGGGCCTCGGGGGTCGCCCCGACCGTGTAGGGCAGTTCTATCGCGCAGGTGTTGCCGTTGCGCGCCAGCCACTGCACGGGGCGGGCATCGTCATGGCGGGTGTGGATGATCCCGTGCACCGGTTGCTGTCGCGCCAGTTCGCCGAGTTTCGCCAGATGGCGGCTGGACGGCGGCACGCCGGGGACCGGTTCCAGTGCGCCGGCTTGTTCTGCGCCCAGCCAGTCGAACAGGTAGGGCCAGGCGTCGTGTGCAACAAACCAGCGCCGGCCGCGCAGGGCTTCGACCTGTGCCGTCGCCAGCATCGCCGTCAGCCGCGCGCGTAATGCCTGCGCCCGCCCTGCGTAGGTCGCCGCGTTGGCGCCGTCGATGCGGCCCAGGGTGCGCGCCAGTGCATCGCCGATGTCCATCATCCGCCGCGGGTCCAGGTGGACGTGTGGATTGCCCATGGCGTGGATGTCGCCCTTGCTGCGATCGACCGGCTCGGCAGGTATGTCGAGCAGCGTCACGTGATCGGCGGCGTAGAACACGCGATCGCCCTTCAGTGCAGGATTCGCTGCCCGCGCGATCAGCACCGGCAGCCAGCCGATTTCCAGTTCGGCACCGGTGCAGATGACCAGGTCGGCTTTGCGCACCTGCGCGATAAGGCTCGGCCGCGCGTCGACATGGTGCGGGTCCTGGTGCGGCCCGGTCGCGGTGTAGACGGCAAGGCGGTCGCCGCCGATTTCTGCGGCCAGTGCCGCCCATTCCGGTTCGCAGGCGAAGACGCGCAACTGCGCTTGCGCCGGCGAGGCAACCAGTGCGAGCAGGAACAGCGGCAGCAACAGTTTCATGGGGCAGTTCCGGGCGGGCTCAGAACGCGTGGGCGCCGTGCGCGCCCAGCGACAGGTTGAACTGCAGCATCAACTGGCTAAAGTTTTCGCGGGCACCGGATTCATCGACGATGTCCGCGTCTGCAAGCTGCAGGCGCCAGTAGGCATATTCGCTCGGGCGGAAGGTCAGCGCGGCGGAGATCCGCGAGGAATCGCCCAGCGCCATCGTGCTGCCGCCCTCCATGATCTCGTTGCGGCCGGTGCCGGTGGCGTCGTAACGCAATCCGGCTTCCCAGCGCGGCGCGAAACCGTAGACGCCCTGCACGTAGAACGCGTCCTGCGTGCCGGTGAGCGGCTCGCCGATTTCGGCGGCATCGGTGTGGTCGGCAATCAGCAGATCCTTGTCCAGCAGCAGGTATTCGGCATTGATCCGCCAGCCACCCTGGCCTTGCCGGCCGGTCGCCGCGCGCTTGTACACCGCTTCCAGTCCCAGCAGCGAGGCTTCGCCTTCAGCCACGAAAATGTCGGTTACCGGCTCGCCTTCGGCGTGTGCTTCCTGTTGCGACTTGTGCAGGGCATAGGAGAGGCCGAGTTGCAGTGCATGGTCGGTGCCAAGGTCCGGGCCGACGCGCAGGAAACCGGTGTACAACTGCGGGCCGCGGCGATCAAGCGATGGCGTCGAAGGCGCGGCCAGCACGAGGCCGGCGTCGGCCAGCAGGTCCTCGAGATCGTGCTCGTCGACGGCGGTGCCGAGTGTCTCCTGCTCGTGTCCCTGCAGCACTTCGATGCCGAACTGCATCCAGGTGTCGGTGGCCGGCGAGAACACCAGCTGCAGGCCGGTGTCCTTCAGTCCGTGTCCGCCGAGCAGCGAACGGTAGGCGAGGTTCTGGTCGACGAAATCCCAACTGTGCGGGTGCCGGCTGTTGGCATAGCCGAAGCCGGAGAAGAAGCGGCCGCCCTTGACCTGCCAGCCGGCCGGCAGGGCGCGCGTGGTGAAAAAGGCTTCCTCGATCTCCACACCGTCGTCGCTGAATACCAGATTCGCCCTGGCGTCGAACAGCTGGTCGACGGTGGCCGACATCACCACTTCGGCGCCGCGCAGGTTGAAGCCTTCCGCGAGCCCCTCGTGGCCGTGCGTGTGACTGCCGTGGGCGTGGAGGATGCCGGCCGCTTCATCCAGCCACTCGTTGCCGGCTCCCTGCACATCGTCGGCATAGGCAACACCGTCGAGGATCACGGAGATCTGCGGGTTGCTGAGGACGGGGCTGGACGGCGCCTGGGCAAGTGCGCTGGTGGCGGTGAGGGTGCCGGCCAGAGTACCGACGAGGATCAGCGGCGCGTGCATGCGCATGGGGAAAGACTCCGGTCGATCATGACGGGTCGAGATGTTATAAAGTAACGACTATCGGCGCAACTGCGATCATCGTCGCCAGCGGGGGTGGGCCTCCGGTGCCGGGGTGGATCGACGGGGCCGGCGGGAACGGAACGGCTTCAGTGGCCAGCCGGCGGCTCGTCGTCCGCCGGTGGCACCGGGTCGTAGCCGCCCTCGCACCAGGGATGGCAGCGGCCGAGGCGGTGGGCAGCCAGCAGTGAGCCCCTGACCGCGCCGTGTTTCTCCAGCGCCTCGATGGCGTATTGCGAGCAGGTCGGCGTGAAGCGGCAGTGCTGGCCAACGAAGGGGCTCAGGGTCAGCCGGTACAACTGCACCAGCCAGATCAGCGGCAGCGCGAGCAGCCGGCCGGCGCCGCGGGCAAGCCGGTGCAGTGCAGTGGCGTTCATCCCGTGATCGTCCGCGTCGCCCGGTTCAGGCGCGCGACCAGCGGGTGCCGTCGCGCGAGTCTTCCAGCACCACGCCCTGTGCCAGCAGTTCCGCGCGGATGGCGTCCGAACGGGCGAAATCGCGCGCCTTCTTTGCCGCGTTGCGTTCGGCGATCAGTGCCTCGATCGCTTCCGCCGACAGCCCGTCGGCCGCGCCCTGCTGGAACCAGGCCTCCGGGTCCTGCCAGAGCAGGCCGAGCAGTTGTGCGCCACCCAGCAGTTGTGCGCGGGCCTCGCGTTTTTCGTCGTCGCTCGCCGCGCGGTCGTTGGCGCGCGAGGCAATGCGGTGCAGTTCGCTGATCGCCTGCGGCGTGTTCAGGTCGTCGAGCAGTGCGTCCAGGAACAGGGTGTGGCGCATCGAGGCCGGTTCGCCGCCGAGTGCCTGCGTGTTGCGCAGTGCACCGTAGAGCGTGTCGAGCGCGGCCTTCGCCTGGTTGAGCAGGTCCTCGCTCCAGTTCAGTTGCGACCGGTAGTGCGCGGACAGCAGCGCGAAGCGCAGGATCTCGCCGTCGAAATGGCCGAGCAGGTCGCGCACGGTGCGCACGTTGCCCAGCGACTTGGACATCTTCTCGCCGTCCATGTTGATGAAGCCGTTGTGCATCCAGTAGCGCACGTATTGCTTGCCGTGCGCGCAACTGCCTTGCGCGATCTCGTTCTCGTGGTGCGGGAACACCAGGTCCGAGCCGCCGCCGTGGATGTCGATGGTCTCGCCCAGGTGGTGCGCGATCATCGCCGAGCACTCCAGGTGCCAGCCCGGCCGGCCGGCGCCCCAGGGGCTGTCCCAGGCCGGCTCGCCCGCCTTCGACGGCTTCCACAGCACGAAATCGCCGGCGTACTGCTTGTACGGCGCCACCTCGACCCGTGCGCCGGCCAGCATGTCGTCCA
>JBKHWA010000157.1:0-4726 GCA_046566765.1 Gammaproteobacteria bacterium | reverse complement strand
TCGGCGATGGCACGGCGCCGGCGAAAACGCACGAGGATTATCCGCGCTGGGAACGCCGGCTGTTCCAGACGCTGATCAAGAGTGTCGGCAAGCCGGTGATCGCCAGCGGCAAGGAAAACCTCAAGTTGCTGGAAGCGACCGTCGCCAAGCCGCGGGCGACCATCGTCATCCCGAACGAATTCAAGGACCCGGCGGTGGTCGAGGGTGTGCCGTCGCGGGTGTGGGTGCTCGGCGCATCGGCCGGCGGCCCGGCGGCGGTGAAACTTTTCCTCGATTCGCTGCCGAAGGAATTGCCGGTCGCGTTCGTGCTGGCGCAGCACATCGACCCGAAGATGCTCGACGCACTGGCGTCGTCGCTGGTGCGGCACAACTGGTTCAGGATCCGCATCGGCACGCCCGGCGAGCCGTTGCGTTATGGCGAGATCGTGGTCGCGCCCTGTGACGCCGAAATCGCCTTCGACCAGCAAGGAAAAGTGGTGCAGACCGGCAAGCCGTGGGAAGGCCCGTACGCGCCGTCGATCGACCAGGTGATCGCCAACACCACCGCGCGCTTCGGCGCCGGCACCGGCGTCATCCTGTTCTCCGGCATGGGCAACGACGGCTCCATCGCCGCGCCGCAACTGGTGGCCAAGGGCGGCACCGTCTGGGCGCAGAGTGCCGAGACCTGTGCCGTCAGCTCGCAGCCGGACTCGGTGCGCGACACCGGCTGCGTGGAGTACAGTGGCTCGCCGGAGCAGCTTGCCCAGCAACTGATCGAGCGAGTCAGACAGCAACTGCGTTCAGGGCGGCCGCAACCCGGCGCCGTCGCCTCCTGAACCGTTTACCGGGGTAGACCCATGAGCCAGCTTGCCGCCACGCCGAACGAGATCCCCAGCCTGATGGTGCCGCTGCAGGGCCGCCCGTTGCTGGTGCCCAACCTCGCGGTGGCCGAGATCGTACCGTTCAACGCGCCGGTGCCGGTGCCGGGCAAGCCGCAGTGGTTCCTCGGCCAGATCATGTGGCGCGGCGTGAAGGTGCCGGTGATTTCCGTGGTGCAGATGCGCGGCGAGGACGAGGACATCCCGCCCGAGGCGCGGATCGCCATGTTCAACGGCCTCGGCGGCGAAGTGCCGTTCTACGGCGTGGTCACCCACGGCATTCCGCGCCTGGTGCGCGTGCGCCAGCAGGACATGGAACCCACCGACGGCATGTACACGCCGGTGGATGACGCCTTCGTCGCCGTCGGCGGCGAACTGGCGATCATTCCCAACCTCGTGCAGCTCGAGGCGCTGATCGCCGCCGCATGAGCGCGCGCGCTCCCGATCCGGCGCGGCTCGCCGCGCTGCGCGCCGGCCGCCGCCACCACGGCCCCGGCTGGTTCCGCAACAACTACAACACCGACCGGCACGGCATCGCCGAGTTCATGCGCTGGATGCGCGAGAAGCGCGGCCTGTGGCCGCAGCCGAAGCAGTTCCCGATCGACAAGCCGGAAACGGAGCGGCTTGCCGCCAACCGCACCGACACCACGCTCACCTGGATCGGCCACGTCACCTTCCTGTTCCAGCATCGCGGGCTGAACGTGCTGACCGACCCGGTATTCGGCGAGCGCGCCTCGCCGTTGTCCTTCGCCGGCCCGAAGCGTTACACGCCACCGGCGATGCACGTCGATCACCTGCCGCCGATCGACATCGTGCTGCTCTCGCACAATCACTACGACCACCTCGATCGCGACGCGGTGAAGAAGATCGCGCATCGCAACGACGGAAAAACGCTGTTCCTGGTGCCGCTGAAAGTCGGTGACTGGTTCCGCCGCGAAGGCATCGACAACGTGGTCGAGCTGGACTGGTGGGACGAAGTTCAGCCGGTGCCCGATCGCGACGTGCGCGCGTGGTTCGTGCCGGCGCAGCATTTCAGCGGCCGCGGCGTGAATGATCGCAACGCGTCGCTGTGGGGCGGATGGGTGCTGGAGATCGACGGCCACCGGCTGTTCTTCGCCGGCGACACCGGCTACGGCAAGGATTTTGCCGACATCGGCGACGTGTTCGGCGGCTTCGACCTCTCGCTGATCCCGATCGGCGCCTACGAGCCGCAATGGTTCATGCGCGCCGTGCACGTGAATCCCGAGGACGCGGTGCGCATCCATCGCGACGTGAAATCGAAACTGTCGATCGGCATGCACTGGGGCACGTTCATCCTCACCGACGAACCGGTCGACGAGCCGCCGCAACGGCTTGCGCGCGCGCTGGTGGAGCAGGGTGTGGATCCGCACCGGTTCCTGGTGATGCGGCATGGGGAGACGCGGTGGCAATGAAGTTTCTGGCTGCGATGCTTCTGCTGCCCTTGGTGGCGTTCCTGTGCGGCGCGGCCTCGTTGCCGGCGTTCGCCGGCGAAGACACGGCGACGGATGCCGTCGTGACGGAAATTCCCGCCAGCGCTGCTGCCTTTGATCCTGCCGCCACCACCGACCGCGTCATGCGCGCGATCGCCCTCGTCGGCTCACCCTACAAGCGCGGCGGCGCCTCGCCGGAGACCGGCTTCGACTGCAGCGGGCTGGTGGCGTACGTCTTCCGCGACACCGTGACCTACAAGCTGCCGCGCAGCGCCGACGGTCTCTACCGACTTGCGGGCGAGGAACACGCATTGCCGATCGAGCGCGAGGACCTCGCCACCGGCGACCTGGTGTTCTTTCGCATCGGCCGGCTCGGGCAGCGGATCGACCACGTGGGCATCGCGCTGGGCGACGGCCGCTTCCTGCATGCGCCGGCCAGCGGCGGGGTGGTGCGGGTGGACAGCCTGTCGCTGCCGTACTGGCAGAAGCACTACGCCGGCGCGCGCCGGCTGCCGATCGCGCTGTCGGTGATGGAGTCGCCGGTCACCGATGCCGGGGCCGATGCTGCGGTCCCGGACGCCACCCCGGCGGCTGCCCTGGCAGGCGGCCCGGCCGGTAAGCCGCCGTTAAGCGAACCCGGCGATAATCCGCCGCAGCCCTGAACTTCCGGAGGACGCGCCATGCCGTTGACCAACACCGAACAGCGCTGGGGCCTGCTGGCGCAGTTGTTCCACTGGGGGATGTTCCTGCTGATCCTCGGCGCCTGGTTCGCAGTGGAAACGCGCGAGGAATTCCCGAAGGGCACCGCCGAGCGGTCGCAGTGGATGTCGCTGCACATGGCGCTGGGCCTGAGCATTTTCTTCCTGGTGTGGCTGCGCCTCGCCGCGCGCTTCGCGCAGGTGACGCCGACCGGCACCGGCCCGGCGCTGCAGCAGAAGCTGGCGACGCTGGTCCATCTCGGTCTCTACCTGTTGATGATCCTGATGCCGGTCACCGGCCTGATCGCCGCGCAGTTGGCCGGCAAGCCGGTGAGCTGGTTCGGCGTGATCGATATTCCGATGTTCTTCAGCGAGAACGAGGAGCTCGGCGAGTCGATGGAAGAACTGCACGAGTCGGGCTGGACCGCGATGATGGTGCTGGTCGGCCTGCACGCCGCGGCGGCCTTTTATCACCAGTTCGTCAGCAAGGACGGCACGCTGCGGCGGATGTTGCCCTGAGCGCCTCTTAACGGGCGACTACTAAGTGAAATCGCCGTAGCGCGCCTGCAGGAACGCGAGCGCCGCTACCGGCGCGGTCTCGGTGCGCAGCACGCGCGGGCCGAGCGCCAGCGCGGCAAAACCTGATTTCTGCGCCGCCGCCACTTCCTCGGCGGTGAGTCCGCCTTCCGGCCCGACCAGCAACGCGCTGCTGATGCACTTGTCCGGCAGCGTGGCGGCGCCCTCGCCGGGATGCAGTACCACTTTCAGGCCGGCCTGCACCTTCGTGATCCACTTTTCGAGTGCCATCGGCGTGTGCACGGTGGGCACCAGTACGCGCCCGGACTGCTCGCAGGCGGCGACGGCCACCATCTGCAGGTGCTCGCGTTTTTTCTCGAGACGCTCGTCGTCGAGGCGGATGTCGCAGCGCGCGCTGGAGAGCGGGGTGATCTCGCTGACGCCGAGCTCCGCCGCTTTCTGCACCGCATACTCCATGCGGTCGCCCTTGCTCATCACCTGGCCGAGGTGGGTCTGCAGCGACGATTCCACCGCCGGTTCGCGGCGGGCGCCGATGCGGGCGACGCAGTCACGCTTGCCGGCGCTGACGATCTGCGCGCCGTACTCGCTGCCGTCGCCGTTGAACACGACGAAGGCATCGCCCGGCCCGAGCCGCAGCGCGCGCACCAGGTGCTGCACGTTGCGATCGCCAAGCGGGATCTCGGCGCCGGTGGCAAGGGTTTGCGGTTCGAAGACGCGGATGGCCATGGCGAGCTCCCTCTACGGTATTCCTGCAGCGTGTTCGTTCGGCATCACATCAAGGCGCCGTTGCCTGGTCGATGCCTTCGGCGATGACGTCGACCAGGAAATCGATCTGTTCCGGCGTCACGATATACGGCGGCATCAGGTATACCACGTTGCCCAGCGGCCGCAGCAGGGCGCCGCGCGACAACGCGTGCCGGTACAGCCGTAGTCCCCGACGTTCGGTCCAGTCGTAGGGGGTTTTCGTGGCCTTGTCCTTCACCAGTTCGACGGCGGCGATCATGCCGGTCTGCCGTACCTCGCCAACGTTGGGGTGATCGGCCAGCGGCGCCAGCTTCGCCGCCATGTGCGCGGCCAGTTGCCGGTTGCGGGCGAGCACGTCGTCCTCGGCAAAGATCTTCAGCGTGGCGAGTGCGGCGGTGCAGGCCAGCGCGTTGCCGGTGTAGCTGTGCGAGTGCAGGAA
>JBKHWA010000156.1:0-3704 GCA_046566765.1 Gammaproteobacteria bacterium | reverse complement strand
GCCCGTTGCGCGCCGCCGCGGCGTCCCGGCATCCTCCGGCCGCCCCGAGGCCCAGCCCCCACAACAAGAACAGGTTGCAGGCTCCGCCATGCCCGTCGTCCGCCCCCTGCTGTCCGCGCTGCTTGCCACCCTGCTGCTGGCCGGTTGTGCCACCCGTCACACGACCGCCCCGTCCCTGGTGGACGAGGCTGGCGCGAAAGTGAAGACCCACTACCAGGGCGAACTCAAGGCCGACGACGGCACCCTGATCCGCTTCACCGTCTACCAGCCGGCGCTGCCGCCGGGCGCCACCGCGCCACTGCTGTTGCAGACCCACCCGTTCGGCTTCTGGCGGCTGTCGTCGCCGCGGACGCCACTGAAGTACATCCTCACTTCCGCCGACGTGGCCCGCCGGGCCTGGGACGATGGCTACTGGGTGATCAGCTTCGACCAGCGCGGCCACGGCGACTCCGGTGACGTCATGCACATCGCCGACCCTGAAAAGGAGGCGCGCGACGTGTCGCGGGTGATCGACTGGGCGCAGGCCAACCTCGCGCTGGCCAACGTCGACGGCGACCCGCGGGTGGGCATGGTCGGCGAGAGTTACGGCGCCGGTATCCAGCTGGTTGCCTCGGCGATCGACCCGCGGATCGATGCGCTGGTCCCCATCGGCGGCTGGTACGACCTCGAGCGCACGCTGGCGCCCAACGAGGTGCCGAAAAGCGGCTGGCTGACCTTGCTGGTGGTTGCCGGCAACACGCTCGCCGACTACGACAACCGCCTCAACGGCGCCTACCTGCGCGCGCGCGGCGGCGTGATCGAGCAATGGGTGCGTGAGGAATTCGATGACCACGACGTGTCCTGGTTCTGCCAGCGTGGCCAGGCGCCGAAGGCCGACGCGCTGATCATCCAGGGCTTCCGCGACGTGCTGTTCCCGGTGAACGAGGGCCTCGACGTGCATGCCTGCCTGAAGCAGGCCGGACGCGACGCGCGCTTCATCGGCGTCGAGGATGGGCACCTGCTGCCCGGCGCGCAGCGTTCGCCCGGGTGGATCCCCGGCTGGAACATCGAGAAGAAACTGCGTTGCGACGGGCGCGAGCAGCAGACGCGCGACATCGTGCTGGCCTGGTTCGACGCCAAGTTGCGCGGCCGCGAGCAGCGGCTGGCCGAGGTGCCGGCGTTCTGCCTGACCGGCGATGCGGCCATCGACGCGGTCGGGGCGCCGCCGGAGCGCCGCCGTTTCGAGTTGGCGCGCGCGCACGTCGGCAGCGGCGCCTCCGGCCTGTTCGAGTGGGCCGCCCGCCCGCTGGACCACGTGAAGAACTGGTTCGTGCCGGCCGACGGCGACAACTGGCAGCAGCCGCGCAACGGCTGGCTGCGGCCGGCGCTGATCCCGGTGCACCGCGCCGCGCAGGCGGAGTGGATCGCCGGCGTACCGCGCGTGTCGATCACCATCGACGAAGCCGATCGCGATGCGCCGGTGCTGTTCCTGCAGGTGGCGGCGTGGCGTCCGGGCAGCGGCACCTGGCGCATCATCAGCCAGCAGGTGACGCCGGTGCGCGGCACCGGTCGCGTCGACACCGATCTCGCTGCCGTGCGCGGCCGGCTCGAACCGGGCGAGGTGGTCGGCCTGCTGGTACGCGGATACCAGAGCCAGTACCGCTTCAGCGGCAGTGGCTGGGGGACGGATGCGAGCGTGCACGGCAGCATCGAGTTGCCGCTGGCCGCGGCCGGCGATGCTGCCGTGGCCGATGCGGAGGCCACCGCGGCGCGCTGAGCGGCGTTATGGCTTGAAAGGCAGGTCGGCGGCCGCCATCCTCAACGGTTCCGCCGCCGCCCGCGGCAGGCCGAAACCACGCCGCGCCCGCCATGACCGAACGCCTGTTCCCGTTGTCGACGTTCTCGCCCGGTATCGCCGTGGCCGGCAGGCTCGGCTTCAGTTTCGACACCATTGCCGACATGGCCGGCATTCCGCATGGCTTGCTGGCCGACCCGAACGCGCTGGTTACCGCCCACCAGTACCACGAGCTGGCGGCGCTCGGCTCCCGCCTGCTGCAGCACCCGGCATTCGCGCTGGCCGTCACCGACCTGATCCGGCTGGAAATGTTCGACGTGATCGGGCCGCTGTTCGCCACCACCGAGACCGGGCGCTCGTACCTGCTGGAAGCCGTGCGTTTCATGCCGCTGATCAATCCCTGCGTCGACACCTTGCTCGACGAGGAGGGCGACGAGGCGCGCTACGAGTGCGTGTTGCTGCCGGAGCAGGGCGTGGACGACCGCTTTTTCCATGCCGAGGCGGTGTTCGGCACCGGCCACCGGCTGATGCAGCAGGTGTTCCATGCTCCGCACATGAGTGCGTTCCGCTTCGAGTTCCAGCACGACGGCAGCGCCTGGCTGCAGGCGTTCCGCGACCGCTTCGGCGACGACATCGAGATCGTGTTCAACGCGCCGCGCAACATCGCTTTTTTCCATCGCGAGGTGCTCGACCTGCGCAACCCCGCCTACTCGCCGACGGTGCATGCGCACATGCTGAAGATGGCGGAAGCGCGGCTGGCCTCGCTGCCGAATGTCGAGTCGGCGAGCACGATGGTGCTGCGCGTGCTCGAGCAGGAGGCCGGGCGCCGGGTGATGGACATCGGTGACGTCGCCGCCCGGCTGGGCATGAGTACGCGCACGCTGCAGCGCCGGCTGGTCGACGAGCACACCTCGTTCCAGAAAGTGCGTGACGGCCTGCGGATGCGCCAGGCGCAGTCGATGCTGCGCGACCCGTCGATCGATTTCGTCACCATCGCCGCCACGCTCGGTTTTTCCGAGCCGGCGTCGTTCCACCGCGCGTTCAAGGCGTGGACCGGGCTGTCGCCCACCGAGTACCGCCGGCAGCAACCGGGCGGGGATTGAGCGTGCTGCCGGGTTGGCAGGTTGTTACAACTTCCGGGAGTTCCCCGGATACTTTTCGCTAGAATCCGCCGCCATGGACAAGAAACCGATCGAAAAACTGCTCGCCAACAACGCTGCCTGGTCCGCCCGGGTGCGCGAGAAGCATCCCGGATTTTTCGAGAAGCTCGCGAAGCAGCAGGCGCCCGAATACCTGTGGATCGGCTGCTCGGACAGCCGCGTTCCCGCCAACGAGATCATCGATCTGCTGCCGGGCGAGGTGTTCGTCCACCGCAACGTCGCCAACATCGTCGTCCACACCGACTTCAATTGCCTGTCGGTGCTGCAGTACGCGGTGGAAGTGCTGCGGGTGAAGCACGTGATGGTGGTGGGCCACTACGGTTGCGGCGGCATCCGCGCGGCGATGCAGCCGCAGAACATGGGGCTGATCGACAACTGGCTGCGCAATATCCGCGACGTTGCCGTGAAGCACCACGTGGAGCTGGAGAGCATCCAGGGCGAGGCGCGTTTCGATCGCCTGTGCGAGCTGAACGTGATCGAGGCGGTGAACAACATCTGCCACACCACCATCGTCCAGAATGCCTGGGCACGCGGCCAGCAACTGGCCGTGCACGGCTGGGCCTACCGGCTGGACACCGGGCTGGTGAGCGACCTGAAGGTCAGTTTCTCCGCGCTCGACCAGGTGCGCGACGAATACCAGATCTGAGCCGGCGCTGCCGGCTCAGTACATGTAGGTGGCGGTCGCCGCGGCGATCAGCGACTGCTCGTTGTTGTGCATTTCCATGCGCGTGACCATCACCTTGTTGCCGGCGCGCAGCACGGTGCCGGTG
>JBKHWA010000155.1:0-5334 GCA_046566765.1 Gammaproteobacteria bacterium | reverse complement strand
GCCGGCGCGATGCCGCGCAACATCAGCACCAGCCAGAACGCGACGCCGACGAACTTGCCGATCTGCCACACCCGCCCCAGCTCGATGTACTCGTAGCCCTGGTGGCCGAACCAGAAATTCAGTTGCGACGGCATCACCTGTGCAATCGCCAGGAACTCGCCGATGAACGAGCCGGCGACCACCGCCACCAGCGCCCAGAACAGTACGTCCACGCCGAGCTTCTGGTACGCCGGGTCCTTGCCGCCGTTGATGATCGGCACCAGGAACAGGCCGGCGGCGAGGAAGCCGGTGGCGATCCAGAACAGCGCCGCCTGGATGTGCCAGGTGCGGGCGAGCGTGTAGGGAATCCACTGCGACACGTCGATGCCGTAGAACATCTGGCCTTCGACCGTGTAGTGCGCGGTGAACGCGCCGATGAACACCTGGAACACCAGCAGCGCGACGACGATGAACAGGTACTTGCCGAGCGCGCGTTGCGACGCCGTGAGCGCGAGGGCGGCGATCGGGTCACGCGTCGGCGCGCTGGCATGCGGCAGGTCGCGGCTGCGCAGGAACGACCAGGCCCACACCAGCAGGCCGACGCCGGCGACCAGCAGCACCACGCTGACGATCGACCACACCACGTTCTCCGCGGTCGGCACGTTGTCGATCAGCGGTTCGTGCGGCCAGTTGTTGGTCCAGGTGGCGTTGCTGCCGGGGCGCTTGGTGGCGGTGGCCCAGGCGGTCCAGAAGAAGAAGGCCGTCAGTTGCGCGCGCTTCTGTGCGTCCGGCAGCGTGTTTTCCTTCATCGCGTAGCTTTCCCGGGTGCCGCGCAGTTCCGGTGCGACGGAGAACAGCCGCTGGTAGTAATCGGCGGTGTGCGCGATCGCGTGTGCGCGCCGGGCTGAGACGACGAGCGTGCCGTCGGCCAGCGTGTTGTTGCGGTATTCGTTCTTCAGTTGCAGTTGCAGCACGACGCGCTGCTCTTCCGGCAACGCCGCCCATTGCTGGCCGTGCAGTTCCTGGGCGGCGAGATCGAGCCAGGTGGTGAGTTCGCGGTGCAGCCAGTCGGCGCTCCAGTCGGGCGCCTGGTAGGCGCCGTGGCCCCAGACCGAGCCGAGATGCATGCCGCCGGCGCTTTGCCACGCGGTCTGGCCGTCGAGGATGTTGTCGCGGGTGTAAAGCACGGTGCCGTCGGCCGTCATCACCCGCTCCGGGACCGGTGGCGCGTTGCGATACACGTCGTGCCCGTAGTAACCGAGCAGGATAAAGGTGCCTGTCAGCACCAGCAGCAGCGTCAGCCAGAGTTTGCGGTAATCCTTCATCGGGTGTGCTCCTTGTTCCTTGGCGGGCGGAACGAGGATAGCACGGCACGTGGCGGAAAAGCGCTGCCTGGTTCACGCATCCGTCGGCATGCTGCCGCGGGCGAGGATCTCCTGCGCAGCCAGCCGCATCACGTAGCCCAGTTTGAACAGTGTGGGGCCGAGCACGATCAGCACGTGGGCGCCGATCAGCTCGCCGATCCCCAGCGTGACGAAATCGCCGTAGGCGGCGGCGACGCCGGAGGACAGCAGCAACACGCCGGCTGCCAGCAGTCGCGAGGAAAACCGCAGCAGGCGCTGCGGGCAACGGAAGTATTCGAACATCGACGGCTCCCGGTGAGCAAAAAGGCCGTCCCTGGCCGCGGGAAAATCGTGGCGCCCGCCGCGGCACGCAGGGTGCCGGGCAGGGCGCTGCACGGGCGGTCAGTGATCGCTGCCGACGCGGGCGATGCCTTCGAACAGGATGTTGTTCTCGAGATGGATGTGCTCCATCAGGTCGTCGCGCAGCGTGGCCAGGCCGAGGTACAGCGCGCGCCAGGTGTTGCAGGCGCCTTTCGGCAGCGTGATGTCGTTGGTGAGGCGCTCGAGTTTCGCCAGCGCGGCGCCGTGCTGGTCGTGCTCGAAGCGCATCACCGAGATCGGAGCCGGCGGCAGCACGCCGCGCAGGATGGTCGGGAACAGCACCTGCTCCTCCTTCAGCATGTGGCTCTCCAGTTCCTGCTGCATGGTGGCGAGGTGGTCGGCGAGGCCGTTCGGGCATTCCGGGCGCTCGCCATGCACCTGCTCGACGCGCCGCGCGAGGCGGATCAGTTCCGGCAACTGCTCGCGGTGGCGATGGTGGTAACGCGCCAGGATGTGCTCGATCAGTTCTTCCGCGCTGGCATCGCGCCAGTCGCGGCTGGTGCCGGGCTGTGCGTGCAGCGCTTCCAGTTGTTCGGCGACGGCCTCGGGGTCGACGCCGCGCGCGGTGGCGGCCTGGCGCAGGGTCTGCTTGCCGCCGCAGCAGAAGTCGAACTTGTACTCGTGGAAGACGCGGGTCGCGCCGGGAATGCTGCGGGCGAGGGTGCCGAGGGGGAGGTCAGCGGTGCTCATGGGGAGGACTCCATTGATGGCTGGGGCATGCACTCCATTACAAGAGCCGTGCCAGCAACGATCCCCTTTTTAATCAATGAGTTGTATTTGTGATGGTAATTAGTACCTCCGCCCGGTACGGTTCATCTGACCTTTGTGTGGTGGAAAAAACCATGAATATCGACGCCCTGCTCGCCGATCTCGTCGCCGACCTGCCCGCCGCCGTCCGCCTGCAGCGGCTGGTGCACGCGCTGCGCGAGGAATTCGGCTGCGGCGCCGTCGCCCTGCTGCGGCTGCAGGGCGACAGCCTGTTGCCGGTGGCGGTCGACGGCCTGGTGCGCGAGGCGCTCGGCCGTCGCTTCGTGGTGGCACAGCATCCGCGGCTGGCGGCGATCCTTGCGCGGCGTGAGCCGACACGCTTCGAGCCGGACAGCGATTTGCCCGATCCCTACGACGGCCTGCTCGACGCGCTGCCGGAAGGCAGGCCGCTGCCGGTACACGACTGCATGGGCGTGAGCCTGCACGTCGAGGGCGCGCCCTGGGGCGTGCTCACGCTCGACACGCTGCAGGTCGATGCGTTCGACGACGTCGCGCGCGATCGGCTGCGACACAGCGTGTTGCTGGTGGAGGCCGCAATCCGGGTGACGCGGCTGGAGGAAGAAGTGCGCGGGCTGCGCCTGGCGCGCGGCGACAGCCGGCCGCAGCCGGAGATCGCCGCCGTCGACGCCGGGCGCGACGACGGCATCATCGGCCAGGGCGCGGAAATCCGCGGCCTGCTGCACGAGCTGGAAGTGGTTGCCGATTCCGGGCTGCCGGTGCTGCTGCTCGGCGAGACCGGCACCGGCAAGGAACTGTTCGCGCGACGGCTGCACCGGTTGTCGGCGCGCCGCGACCAGCCGCTGGTGCACGTGAACTGCGCGGCGTTGCCGGAATCGCTGGCGGAGAGCGAACTGTTCGGCCACGTGAAGGGCGCGTTCTCGGGCGCCACCGCCGATCGTCCCGGGCGTTTCGATGCAGCCGACGGCGGCACGCTGTTCCTCGATGAAGTCGGCGAATTGCCGTTGCCGGTGCAGGCGAAACTGCTGCGTGCGCTGCAGGAAGGCGAGATCCAGCGGCTCGGCGCCGACCGGCCGGTGAAGGTGGACGTGCGCATCATCGCCGCCACCAACCGCAACCTGCGCGACTGCGTCCGCGACGGCAGCTTCCGCGCCGATCTCTACCACCGCCTTTCGGTTTACCCGGTGCCGATCCCGCCGCTGCGCGAGCGCGGCAATGACGTGCTGCTGCTGGCCGGGCGCTTCCTCGAGCTCAATCGCGCGCGGCTTGGCCTGCGCAGCCTGCGGCTGTCGCCGGACGCGGAGCGTGCGTTGCTGCGTTACCGCTGGCCGGGCAACGTGCGCGAGCTGGAGCACGTGATCGGCCGCGCAGCGCTGAAGGCAATCAGCCGCGGCGCCTCGCGCATGGACATCGTGACGCTGGGCGCGGACCTGCTCGATCTCGGCGATGAACCGGTGTTGCCGGCCGGCAGCATGCCGGTGGGCGCGGCCCCGGGCGATTCGGCAGCGCCCGGGACGAGTCCGCGCGAAGCGACGTTGCGAGAGCTGACCGAGGAGGCGCAGCGCAACGTGATCCGTGCGCGACTCGCTGCCAGCCACGGCAACTGGGCGCTGGTGGCGCGGCAGCTCGGCGTCGATGCCAGCAACCTGCACAAGCTGGCGAAACGGCTGGGCATCAAGTAACGGCTACCGCCGGTCCCGCCGGGGCTTGCATAAATATTTTTCCGGGCTAGTCTGCGCCTGCATATCCGGGCCGGCGGTCTCCGCCGGCCCGGTTTTTTTTCGTCACCAGCTTTTTGACGGGGCCGCGCCCTGTCTCCCGACCGGAGTTTTTCGCCATGAACAACAGGCCTGCCATCACCGTTTCCAGTCTCGACCTCGAGCGGCTGGAGCGCCTGCTGGAATCGCAGCCACAGCACGCCGGTGGCCAGTCGGAGTTGCTGGCGGCCGAGCTGGCGCGTGCCAACGTGCTGGCGCCGGCGTCGATGCCGGCCGATGTCGTCACCATGAACTCGCGCGTGCGTTTCGCCGTGCAGCCGGCCGGCCGCGAGTACGAGATGACGCTGGTCTATCCGCGCGACGCCGACGGCAGCGCCGACAAGGTGTCGGTACTGGCGCCGGTGGGTGCGGCGATGCTCGGGCTGAAGGTCGGCGACCACATGAGCTGGCCGGCGCCGGGTGGCGCGACGATCGACGTGCGCATCGTCGAGGTGCTGTACCAGCCGGAGCGCGCCGGCGAACTGCATCGCTGATCCGGCCGGCGCGGCGCGACCGGTTCCGGTCGCGCCTTGCCCGGCCAACGCCGCGCGTTCCGGATCACGTCGCGTCGCTCAGATCACGCCGCGTTCGCGCGCCAGCGCCACGATCGCCGGCCGCAGGCCGTGCTTGAGCTGGCTGTAGGTCGCGCGGTGCTTCGTCGCCAGCTCGGTGGCGAGTTTCATCGCCTCGGCATGGAGCTGTTCCAGCGGCAGCGCGCGGTCGACCACCTTGCGCTGCGCGCATTCCTCGCCGCCGAACGCGCGGCCGGTCATCGCCATCTCCCAGGCGGCATGCGGATCGTGCTGCAGGCGGGTGATCTCGAACATCACCGGCGTGAACGACATCTTGATGTTGATCTCGGAGTAGCACATCCGGCCGCGGTCGGCGCGCATCAGCCGGAAGTCGCAGCCGTTGGCCAGCAGCGCGCCGCCGGCGTAGGCATTGCCGTTGATCGCCGCCACCACCGGCAGGTTGAGGGTGGCGATGCGCAGCAGGAAGTTCTCCAGTTCGCGGATGAAGGTGGTGAACACCTCCGGCTTCTGCGCCATCAGCCACGGCAGGTCGATGCCGTTGCAGAAAGTCTTCGGGTGCTCGCAGCGGATCAGCAGGCTGGCGTCCTCGCTGCCGGCGGCGACCTGGTCCAGCGC
>JBKHWA010000154.1:0-17142 GCA_046566765.1 Gammaproteobacteria bacterium | reverse complement strand
GGCCAGGGGAATGACCGCGGAGTCGCCGGGGATGGCATCGGTGGCCAGTACCGACTCGATGCGGGCGGCGGCCAGTGCCTCGCGGGCGCCGGGTGCATACAGGCCATGGGTGGCCACCGCCTCGACCCGGGCGGCGCCGGCGGCATGGAGCAGGCGGGCAGCCTCGACCAGGGTCTGGCCGCTGGCGATGACATCGTCCACCAGCATCACCGTGCGGTTCTCGAGTTCCAGTTGCGGCAGGGTGACGCGGACGTCGCGGTCGCCGAACCGCTGCTTGCGGGCGACCGCCCAGGCAAAGCCGCCGGGCGCCGCCACCCGGCTGACCCACTGCGCCGACTCCTCGTCCGGCCCGAGCAGCAGGGCATCCGGCGGCAGCCGAAGTTGCAGCCATTCGCCGATCAGCCCGGCGGCGGTCAGCGCGATGGCCGACTTCGCCGGCACCGCTTCGGCCAGGGTGGCGACCCGGTGCAGGTGCGGATCGACCGTCACCACCGCGTCGAAGGCATCGGCGAGGATCCGGCCGACGATCCTCTGGCTGACCGGTTCGCCGGGGGTAAAGGCGATGTCCTGCCGCATGTAGCAAAGGTACGGTGCCACCAGGGTGAGTTTGCGCGCGCCCAGCGCCCGGGCGCCGCCGGCGGCAATCAGCAACTCGACCAGCTTGTCGTTCGGCCGGTCGAGGGTGCGGAACAACACGACGTCGGCCGGCAACTGCGGCGGCAGCCGCAGCCGGCTCTCGCCATCGGGAAAGCGGTGGACGTCGATGGTGGCGTGATCGCAGCGCAGCGCCGCGGCCAGCGCGGTCGACTGCGCGACGTTTTCCGGGAAGCCGAGGACGATCACAGTTCGGCATCCATGCGTTCGATGTCGTCGGCGGTGCCGATGCGGAAGCCGCCGTGCTGCCGCGCGTAATTCGCCGCGAACTGGAAGTCCGCCGGGAACTGCGCGTGGATGCGGTACAGCGGATCGCCGGCGCGCACCTGGGCCCCCACTTTCTTAAGCAGGTCGACGCCGGCGCCCTTGTCCATCGGTGCGCCGGCCAGCCGGGCGATGCGCGCCATCACCAGGTTGTCGATGCCGGCGACGATGCCGTCGCGTGGGGCGGTGATTTCCAGTGCCAGGGGTGCCGGAGTGGCCCTGAGGGCTGCGCGCCCCTGGGAATCGATGATCGCGTTCATCTTTGCCAGCGCGCGGCCGGAGTCGAGGATGTCGCGGGCGACCTCGTAGCCGTGGCCGCCGCGCACCGAGGTGTCGAACTCGATCATCCGGCCGGCGAGTTGCAGCGATTTCTCGCGCAGGTCGTGCGGCGCGTCCGGGTGCCGCTCCAGCACCTGCATCACGTCGCGCGCTTCCAGCACCGGGCCGATGCCGTTGCCGACCGGCTGGCGGCCATCGGTCATCACCACCTCGACGTGCAGGCCGAGCCGCTCACCGACGTACTCGAACAGCTTGCGCAACTGGTGCGCCCAGCGCAGGTGACGCACCTTCGCGGTCTCGCCGATCGGGATGTCGATCAGCAGGTGGGTGGAGCCGGCGGCGATTTTCTTGGACAGGATCGAGGCAATCATCTGGCTCGGCGAATCGATGCCCAGCGGGCGCTCGACCGAGATGAGGATGTCGTCGACCGGCGCCAGCCGCGCGGTGCCGCCCCAGGCGAGGCAGCCTTTCTCGCGGCGCACGATCTCGTCGAGCTGGTTCGGCGCCAGGTCGACGCGGGCCAGCACTTCCATGGTGTCGGCGGTGCCGGCCGGCGAGGTGATCGAGCGCGAACTGGTCTTCGGGCACAGCAGGCCGAAGGCGGCGACGATCGGCACCACGATCATCGAGGTGCGGTTGCCGGGAATGCCGCCGATGCAGTGCTTGTCGACCACCATCCGCTCGTGCCAGTCGAGGCGGTGCCCGGTTTCCACCATCGCCCGGGTGAGCCACAGCACCTCGTCGCGATCCATGCCGTTTTCCTGCGCGGAAACGAGGAAGGTGGCAATCTCCGGCTTCGAATAGCGGTTGTCGGCGATGTCGCGGGCGATGGCGAGGTAGTCTTCCTCGCGCAGCCGCTCGCCGTTCATTTTCAGCCGCACCAGGTCGAAGGAGCGGGGCGGCTCGGCGTGGGCAATGTGCACCGGGCTGTCGGCCGCCAGCCCGATCTGCTCGAACGCCTGCTCGGAGAGCCCGAGTTCGGACGGGCCGACGATGCTGGCGTCGTCCACCACGTTGAGCACGGCGAGCACGCGGCGGCCGTTGTTGCCGACCTCGACCTTCGACAGCGCCTGGAAGCCCTCGGCGCGGTAGATGTCGCAGTCGCGGTGCAGGTAGGCCACGTTCTCGTGGTAGGTGTCGATGGCGACCCGCTTCAGGCGCAGCGACGGAACGGCAGGAGCGGAAACGGCAGCAGGTTGCGGGCTCATGGCAGCGTCGGTGGTCCCCGGCGACTCGGACTGGAATGGCGCCGAGTCTACCCGAGGGCAGCGGGAACCGCTGCGGGCCGGTGGTATTCTTCGCGCCGCCATGACCCCGATCAACCTGCCCGCGCCGGCGGCGCTCGATGCGCTGCTGGCCGCTTGCCTGCTGGCCGACCGTTTCCGCCTGCGTCGCGATGTGCAGCGCTTGCGCGCGCGCCCGGCTGACGATGCCGGCGCCGTTGCCGAGTTCACGCGCTGGCAGGAGCGGGTGCGTGCATCGCAGGCGAAACGCGAGGCGCGGCGGCTGTCGTTGCCGGTGCCGGCATACGACGACAGCCTGCCGGTGTGCGCGCGTCGCGACGAGATCCGCGAACTGATCGCGCAGCACCAGGTGGTGGTGGTCGCCGGCGAGACCGGTTCCGGCAAGACGACGCAGTTGCCGAAGATCCTGCTGGAGCTCGGTCGCGGCGTCGACGGTTTCATCGGCCACACCCAGCCGCGGCGGCTGGCGGCGCGCGCGGTGGCGACGCGCATCGCCCAGGAGTTGGGCACTACGCTCGGCGAGGGCGTCGGCTACCAGGTGCGCTTCACCGACCAGGTCGGCGAGCGCAGCCATGTCAAGTTGATGACCGACGGCATCCTGCTGGCGGAGATCCGCCAGGATCGCTGGCTGGAAAAATACGACACGCTGATCATCGACGAGGCGCACGAGCGCAGCCTCAACATCGACTTCCTGCTCGGCTACCTCAAGCGCATCCTGCCGAAGCGGCCGGACCTGAAGGTCGTCATCACCTCCGCGACCATCGACCTCGAGCGCTTCGCGCAACATTTCGCCGATGCCGCCGGCAAGCCGGCGCCGGTGATCGAGGTATCCGGCCGCACCTACCCGGTGGAGATCGCGTACCGGCCGCTGGGCGACGACGCCGACGAGCGCCAGCTCGCGCTGCCGCAGGCGGTGGACAAGGTGATGGCGGAAATCCGCGAACACGAGCGTGCGCACGGCCGCGCCGCCGCCGGCGACGTGCTGGTGTTCTGCACCGGCGAGCGCGAGATCCGCGAGTTGCACGCCCACCTGAAGAAATCGCAGCGCGGCATCGACGTGTTGCCGCTGTATGCGCGGCTCGGCGCTGCCGAGCAGAACCGGGTATTCGCGCCGTCGTCCTCGCAGCGACGCATCGTGCTGGCGACCAACGTCGCCGAGACCTCGATCACCGTGCCGGGTATCGGCTACGTGATCGACCCGGGGCTGGCGCGCATCAGCCGCTACAACGCCCGCTCGCGGGTGCAACGGCTGCCGATCGAGGCGATCTCGCAGGCCAGCGCCCGGCAGCGTGCCGGCCGTTGCGGCCGCATCGCCGCCGGCACCTGTTTCCGGCTCTACGACGAGCAGGATTTCCTCGCGCGCCCGGCATTCACCGACCCGGAAATCCGTCGCACCAATCTCGCGTCGGTGATCCTGCAGATGATCGCGCTGGGGCTCGGCGAGCTGGAGGAATTCCCGTTCATCGATCCGCCCGAGCGCCGTTACGTGCAGGACGGCTGGAAACTGCTGGCGGAGCTGGGCGCGGTCGACGCGCAGCGGCAGCTGACCGCCACCGGCCGGCAACTGGCGCGGCTGCCGCTGGATCCGCGGCTGGCGCGGATGCTGGTGGAGGCGGCGCGGCTCGGCGCCATGGCGGAAGTGCTGGTGATCGCCAGTGCGCTGGCAGTGCAGGACCCGCGTGAACGCCCGCATGATCGCCAGCAGGCGGCCGACGAGGCACACGCGCAGTTCGCCGACAAGGAAAGCGACTTCCTCTGGTTCGTCAACGCCTGGCGCGCCTGGGATGCGCAGCGGCAGGAACTGGGCAGCAGCGAGTTGCGTCGCTGGTGCGAACGCCACTATCTCTCGTTCCTGCGGCTGCGCGAGTGGCGCGAGACGCATCACCAGTTGCGGCTGGTATGCCAGGAACTGGGGTTGCGCGAGAACGACGCGCCGGCCGATTACACCTCGATCCACAAGGCGCTGCTGTCCGGCCTGCTCGGCAACGTGTTCATGCGCGAGGAAGCGCGCGATCCGGCCGATAAGTCGGTGCTGGGTACCCACAACCGCCGCTACGCGATCTGGCCGGGCTCGGTGCACGCGAAGAAAGGCGTCGGTTGGGGCGTGGCGGCGGAGCTGGTGGAAACGCACCGCACTTTCGCGCGCACGGTGGCGCGGGTGCAGCCGGGCTGGATCGAGGGGCAGGCAGCACACCTGTTGCGCCGCGAGCACTTCGACATCCAGTGGGACGGCGGCCGCGGCATGGTGATGGCGCGCGAGCAGGTGTCGCTGTACGGGCTGGTGCTGCATCCCGGCCGCAACGTGCACTACGGCCCGATTGATCCGGTGCTGGCGCGTGAACTGTTCATCCGCGGCGCGCTGGTCGCCGGCGACTGGAAGGGCGACTACCCGTTCGTGCGCCACAATGCGCAGCTCGACGCGCGCATCGAGCGGCTGGAAGCAAAGCTGCGCCGGCGCGACGTGCGCATCGACGACGACGCGCTGTACGCCTGGTTCGATGCCCGCCTGCCGGCCGGCATCTACAGCAGGCAGAAATTCGATGCCTGGTATCGTGCCGCGCAGCGGCACGATTTGTCTCAACCGGGTTTGCTCTGCCTCGACGAGCGCGACCTGATGGCACGCACGCCGGCGGCGGATGCCACCGCCGAGTTCCCCGACCGGGCGACGATCCCCGGCGCCACCCTTGACGTCGAGTACCACTTCGCGCCGGGCGAGGGCGGCGACGGCGCCAGCCTGGTGGTGCCGATCACCGTGCTCAACCAGGTGCAGGCAGCGCAACTGGATTGGCTGGTGCCGGGCCTGCTGCGCGAGCGCTGCATCGCGCTGGTGAAATCGCTGCCGAAGGATCTGCGCCGCGGGCTGGTGCCGGTGCCGGACGTGGTCGCCGGCGTGTTGCCGCGGTTGCTGGCCAGTGCCGGCGAGCGGCCACTGCTGGAAGCGCTGGCAGCCGAGTTGCGGCGGGTGTCGGGGCAGGATATCCGCGCCACGCATTTCAACCCGGCGGCGGTGCCGCCGCACCTGGCGGTGAACCTGCGGGTAGTCGGTGCCGATGGCGCGCCGCTGGCCGAGGGTCGCGACCCGGTGGCATTGCGGCAGCAACTCGGCGCGCAGGCAGCGCAGGCGGTGAGCCCGCCGGCCGACGGCGTCGAGGTGCGCGACGGCGAGTTCGCGCCGTTGCCGATGGTCGCCGAACGTCGGGAAGGGGCGTTGTTGCTGCGCAGTTACCCGGCGCTGGTCGATGCCGGCGATCGCTGCCGGGTGCAGGCATTCGCCGATCAGGCTACCGCCCGCGTCGAGCACCGGCGCGGCCTGCGCCGGCTGTTCCTGCTGCACGGCGCGGCGGTGATCCGGCCGCTGCGGCGCGCGTTGTCCGGCTTCAACGAGGCGGCCGTCGGCTATCGCGGCCTCGGGACGGCCGAGGAGTTGCTCGACGATCTCTGGCTGGCGGTGGCCGATCTCACCTTCCTCGGCGACGAGTCGGCGAGTGACGATGCCATCGACCTGCTGCGCGACGGTGTTGCCTTCCGTGCGCGCTGGGACCGCGAGCGCGCAGCGCTGCACGCCAATGCCAACCGCCTGCTGAAGTGCGTCGCCGATACCTTGTCCCGTGCCCGCGACGTGCGCCAGCGCATTGCCGCGCTGCCGCCTGCGTTCGCCTTCGCGCGCGACGACTTGTCCCGGCAGCTCGACGCGTTGCTGGTGCCGCACTTCGTGGCTGCGACGCCGGTCGACTGGCTGCTGCAGTTCCCGCGCTACCTGCAGGCGATGCAGGCGCGGCTGGAGAAACTGCCCGGCCAGCGCGAGCGGGACGCGGAGCAGACCCGCGAGTTGCGTGCCCTGCTCGACGACGTAGCGGCGCTGCGGGCGCGATTGGCGGCCGAGGGGCGGCAATCGGCGGAGCTCGAAACGTATCGCTGGATGATCGAGGAGTACCGGGTGTCGCTGTACGCGCAAACGCTGGGCACCCGCATGCCGGTGTCGGCGCAGCGGCTGGCGAAGCAGCGCGCGCGCATCGATTGATGCCGCCGGCGGCCGGACCGTGATGCATCGCCTTGTGATGCAGTGCCTTGCGATGCCGCCGCCGCCCGGGCAGGATGCCCGCAGCCATCGCCGCGATGAAGGTGCCGCATGAATCCCCAGGCCAGTGTTCCCGCTTTCGGCGCCGCCGGTGCGCAGCGTCGGGATGCCGAGTCGATGCTGGTCCCGGTCACCGAGAGGGACCAGTTGCACATCCGCCATTTCGGCGGCGGCAACCGCAACACCACCGTGGTCGTGCTGCACGACATTTTTTCCGACGGCAGCCTGTTCTTCCGCGACGGCGATGCGCTCGGCTCGCGGCTGGCCCAGGCCGGCTTCGACGTCTGGGTGCCGGACCTGCGCGGCCACGGCCGCAGCTGGCCGCTGCTCACCCGCGAGAACGCGAAGGAATTCGACTACGGCTTTCACGCGGCGGTGACCGGCGATCTCGCTACCGTCATCGGCCAGTTGCGCGAGCAGGCACCGGAAAACCCGGTGTACCTGGTGGGGCATGGCGTCGGCGGCTTGTTGTGGCTGAGTTTCCTCGCCCGCTGGCCGGTGGTGCGTGAAATGGTGCGCGGCATCGTGTTGCTCGGCAGCGCGACGCAGCGCGCGCGCGGCGGGCTGCGCAACAGTTGGCGCTGGAACGTGCGCGACGGCTGGTTCGCCGACTGGCGTGCGCTGCAGTACGGGCTGGTGAACAAGACCGGCGCCGGCGGCGAACCGGCGGTGGAGTGCAAGGCGTTCTACCGCGACATCCGCCGGTTGCTCGGCGCCGGCTGGGTCGATCCTGCCGACGGCCTCGACCACGCGGCGCAGCTGGCACAGTTGCCGTACTGGCCGCCGACGCTGGTGGTCGCTGCCGATCACGACGCCCCCTGGGGCGGCCCGGAGGCGGCGCGCGCGCTGCAACTGCAACTGCCACCGCATGACGGCCGGCTGTACCGGTTCCCGCAGTCGTCCGGCGTGCGCCTGCTCGGGCCGCGATCGGCGCTGGCCGGTGGCGCCGGCGCCGGGGAACTGCAGGCCCTCGTGCTAGACTGGCTCGCCGCGTTCGACGGCTGAATTTGGGCGCCAGTTCGCCTCTGTTGCCGTCTTTTAATGAATGATCGGTCGCGGATCACGCCCGCGACCCACCCCCGGGGGATCCTTACTTGTCAGCACCCGCCACTGCCCGTGTCGTCATCAGCGCCACCGGTCTCTATACGCCCGCCCAATCCATCTCCAACGCCGAACTCGTCGAGTCATTCAACGCCTACGCGCAGCGCTGGAACGCCGAGCATGCCGCCGATATCGAGGCCGGCCGCCGCGAGCCGCTGCCGATGTCGAGTACCGAGTTCATCGAGAAGGCGTCCGGCATCAAGAGCCGCTACGTGATGGACAAGTCCGGCATCCTCGATCCGCAGCGGATGTGCCCGCGGATCCCGGAACGCGCCGATGACCAGTTGTCGGTCCAGGCGGAAATGGCGGTGGCCAGCGCGCGCGAGGCATTGGCGAAGGCCGGGCTCGAGGGCGGCGACATCGACATGGTGATCGTGGCCTGCTCGAACATGCAGCGTCCGTACCCGGCGATGGCGATCGAGGTGCAGGCGGCGATCGGCGCGAAGGGTTTTGCCTACGACATGAACGTCGCCTGTTCGTCGGCCACCTTCGGCCTGCAGGCCGCGTACAACGCGATTGCCGCCGGCACGGCCGGCCGGGTGTTGATGGTCAACCCGGAAATCTGTTCCGGCCACCTCGCGTGGGAAGACCGCGACTGCCACTTCATTTTCGGCGATGCCTGCACGGCGGTGATCGTCGAGCGCGCGGACCTGGCGAAGTCGGCCGAGCGCTGGGAAATCCTCGGTACCCGCCTGCAGACGCAATTCTCCAACAACATCCGCAACAACTTCGGCTTCCTCAACCGCGGCGACGAGTCGGGCATCGGTGCGCGCGACAAGCTGTTCCGCCAGAACGGCCGCAAGGTATTCATGGAAGTGTGCCCGATGGTGGCCGAGCAGATTTCCGGTCACCTGGCCGATACCGGTGTCGAGGTGACCGACCTGCGCCGGATGTGGCTGCACCAGGCCAACCTGAAAATGAACGAACTGATCTCGCGCAAGGTGCTGGGTCGCGATGCCACGCCGGAAGAGGCGCCGGTGATCCTCGATACCTACGCCAACACCAGTTCCGCCGGCTCGGTCATCGCCTTCCACCTGCACCGTGACGGCATGCGCGCCGGGGACACCGGCGTCATCTGCTCGTTCGGCGCCGGGTACTCGATCGGCAGCATCATCGTCCGTCGCGTTGCCTGATTTCCGGCTGCGCCCGCCGGTCATGCCGGCGGGGTGGACGGGACGGGATGGAGGCCGGAACCTCCTCTGTGCAAGGCTGTCCGACCGGAAGCGGCCAGGGATGTCCTGCCGTGTTCCGCCAACCTGCCATTGAATCCTGGTCCGGGGAGAAACCCATGTCGAAGATCCACAAGCTCAATGCCCTTGCCGCGTCCGTGGTCGTCAGCGCGCTGGGCGCCGGTGTTGCCCAGGCGGCAACCAACCCGTTTGCGGCCGCCGATATGGCCGGCGGTTACCAGCAACTGGCCGGCGCCGAGGGCGCCTGCGGCAACCATGGCATGGCATCGCCGAAAGCCGCGGACAAGCCTGTTGCCAGGGCCGACGGTGAGGGCAAGTGCGGCGAGGGCAAGTGCGGTGAAGGCAAGTGCGGTGGCGACATGAAGGAAAAAGCCGACGCGGAAGGCAAGTGCGGCGAGGGCAAGTGTGGCGCCGGCATGATGAAGGATGAACTGAAGGCGGGCGACGCAAAGCAGGAAGCCCCGAAGAAGTAATCGCCCGCGAAGAAATCCCGCCATGCGTGTGATTACGGGTGCCGGGCTCGGCCTGCGGCGGGCGCTGCTGGCCCCGCTGGCAGACGAAGCCGGCGCCGCGGGCGCCCGGCAGCCGTTCCCCGATTTCTTCGAGGTTGCCCCGGAAAACTGGATCGGCGTCGGCGGCCGGTATGGCCGCCGGTTCCGTGAATTCACCGAGCGTTACCCGTTCGCGGCGCACGGGCTGTCGCTGTCGCTGGGCTCGCCGGCGCCCCTGGACCTCGAACTGGTGCGCGCGGTCGGTCGCTTCCTCGATGTGCACGGCATCGATACCTACAGCGAACACCTCAGTTATTGCAGCGACGACGGCCATCTCTACGACCTGATGCCGCTGCCGTTCACCGATGAGGCAGTGCGCCACGTGGCCGACCGCATCCGTACCGTGCAGGACCTGCTTGGCCGCCGCATCGCGTTGGAAAACGTCTCCTATTACGCGTCGCCGCTGGGCGATGCCGCGCCGCTCGACGAATTGCAGTTCCTCAACGCGGTGCTGGCGGAAGCCGACTGCGACCTGCTGCTCGACGTGAACAACGTCTACGTCAACAGCATCAACCACCGCTACGACGCGCGCGAATTCATTGCCGGCGTGCCGGCGCAACGGGTGCGCTACCTGCACGTGGCAGGCCACTACGACGAGGCGCCGGACCTGAAGGTCGATACCCACGGTGCGGCGGTGGTGGACCCGGTGTGGGACCTGCTAGATCACGCCTGCCGCACCGTCGGCGTGAGGCCGACGCTGCTCGAGCGCGACTTCAACTTGCCACCGCTGGCGGAGTTGCTGGCCGAGGTGGACCGGGTGCGGGCGATCCAGCAGCAAGCAGGGTGCGCGCCCGCGCGGGCGGCGCTGCCGTGAACGAGCCGGCCGATTTCCGCCGCGTGCAATATGCCTTCGCCGCCCACCTGCGCGACCCGGAGGCCAACCCGCCGCCGCCCGGCATCGAGGAGCGGCGGTTGGCCATTTACCGCGACCTGTTCTTCAACAACGTCGAGAACTTCGCCAGCCGCTTTTTCCCGGTATTGCGCTCGCTGTACCGCGACGACGACTGGCGGGCGCTGGTCCGTGATTTTTTTGCCCGCCACCGTTGTCGCACGCCGTACTTCCTCGAGATAGCCGAGGAATTCCTTGGCTATCTCGCTGCCGGGCGCGTGCCGCAACCCTGCGACCCGCCGTTTGCCCGCGAACTGGCCCATTACGAGTGGCTGGAGCTGGTGGTCGATGTGGCCGACGAGGAAATTCCCGCGGATGGCTACGACCCTGCCGGTGATTTGCTGGCCGGTGCGCCGTTGCTGACGCCGGTGCTGGTCACCGGCGCCTACCACTGGCCGGTACACCGGGTCGCGGCCGGCGAGCTGCCGTCGGCACCGCTGGCGACGCCGGTGTTTCTCGCGGTCTACCGCGATCGCGGGGATACCGTGCGTTTCCTCGAGCTGAACGCGGTTGCTGCCCGCCTGCTGGACCTGTTGCGGGAGCATCCCGGTGCTGCCGGGCGCGACATCGCACTGCGCGTTGCTGCCGAGTTGCAGCATGGTGATCCGGAGTCCGTGGTCGCCGGCGCGCGCGACCTGCTGGAGATGCTGCGCGCGCGCGACATCGTGCTCGGCAGCCGGCCGGCCGCCGCCTGACCGCAACACCCGCCACCGGGGCTGCGCACGTGCCGGCTGCACGCACGGGGTTTACCCTCGCGTTGCGCGCCCTCACCGCGGTTCGCGGCCGTGCCGGTTCGCCGCTGCTGCTTTTCCGGTTGATCGGCAGGGCGGTTGTTCTAGACTGCCCGCCGTCTCCCGACCCGGTCGTTCCGATGCGCGCGCTGTCCTTCTTCCTGTTGCTGCTCCTGTCCTCGTCGCCGGCGCTGGCTGCCGGCGAGCGTGATCCCTGGGAAGGCCTGAACCGCAAGGTGTATGCGTTCAATGACGCCATCGACCGCTGGTTCCTGAAGCCGGTGGCCCGGGGCTACCGGGCGGCCACGCCGGAACTGGTCGACCGCACCGTGACCCGTTTCTTCAACAACCTGCACGACCTGCCGGACACGGTGAATTTCGCGCTGCAGGGCGAGTTCTCCGGTTCGCGCGACAGTCTGGTGCGGTTGCTCGGCAACACCGTGATCGGCCTCGGCGGGCTGGCAGACCCGGCCACCGCCCTCGGCGTCCCCAACCGCGACACCCACTTCGGCACCACGCTCGGCAAGTGGGGCGTGGGCAGCGGCCCCTATGTGGTGCTGCCGTTCTTCGGGCCGGCCACCGTGCGCCGGACCGTGGCATTGCCGGCGGACTGGACGCTGAACCCGTTGCCGTTGCCGTGGACGGTGATCGACGAGGAACACGAGGCGCTGCGCTACGGCCTGCAGGCGCTCGACATCGTCGACACCCGCGCCGACCTGCTCAGCATCGAAGAGGCGGTGGTCGGTGATCGCTACGCGTTCATCCGCGATATCTACCTGCAGAAATCAGACTTCGAAGTCGACGGCGCGGCGAAGGAAGACCCGTTCCTCGATGACTTGCCGGAAGACGAATTGCCGGAAGAAGAAATGTTTCCCGGGGACGAGGCGCTGCCGGCGGACGACGCGGGCGGCGCGGCGGAACCGGGAGCGGAAGCTGCCTCCGGGGCTGACGACGTCGATTCCGCGACAGGCGACATGCCGCCGGCGGCGGATGGCGCCGGACCCGCCGCCGCCGAGGGCGAAACCGTCGCCGACTGATCGCTTGCGACACCCCGGGACGGGGTATACCGTACGGCAAACTTCGCGGGAGCGATGCATGCTGGAGCCTCGGGATCGCTGCATCCTGGTGATCGACGACAGCGAAACGGTGCCGGTTGCCAGCCTGCACCGCGTACTCGAACCGCAACAGGAACTGGTCGTCGTGCGCACGCTCGACGATGCGGTACCCCGTCTCCAATCCGCGCTGCTGGTCGTCCTGGCCGTCGACGACGCGCCGGAGGCCGTGCGCGAGCTGTCGCGTCTTGCTCCCTCCGTGCCGGTGCTGCCGGTGACCGGCGGTAGCGACATCGTCCACCTGCTGCCGGCGCTGGTAGCGCACGCCCGTGCGCTGCACGGGCACCGCGAGCAACTGGCGCTGGTCAACCGCGAGCTCGAGGGCGCGCTGCAATTGCTGCGCGAGGACGAGGAGGCCGGTCGCCGGGTCCAGCAACGCATCCTGCCGGCGTCGCCGCGCGACTACGGGTTCTGCATCGCCGAGCACCGCGTGGTGCCCTCGCTGTACCTGTCCGGCGATTACATCGACCACTTCGAGCTGGCGCCCGGTTACGTCGCGTTCTACCTCGCCGACGTGTCGGGCCACGGCATGTCCAGCGGCTTCATCACCGTGTTGCTGAAAACGCTGGGCAATCGCGCGCGGCGGGCGATGCAGCGCGAGTTGCTGGACGAGGGAATCATCCGGCCCTCGTTGCTGCTGGACCTGGTCAACCGCGAGGTGCTGGCGCTGGGGCTGGGCAAGCACGTGACCCTGTTCTGCGGCGTCATCGATTCGCGGCGCCGCGAACTGCGCTGGTCGGTCGCCGGCCATTACCCGCAACCCATTGTATTTGATGGCAAATGTGCCCATTACATAGAGGGTAAGGGTATGCCCGCAGGTTTGTTTGACGATGCGGTGTACGAAGATAGAATTCACGCGCTTCCGGCCGGGTTCGCCCTGGTCCTGCTATCCGACGGTTTGATGGAACTGATGGGCGAGAAATCACTCGCCGACAAGGAAGCCCGGTTGCTCCAGGTCGTGGGCAGCGGGGCCGTCACGGTAGAGGCCTTGAGCAGCGAATTTGGGCTGGAAAGCCGACGGGAAGTGCCCGACGACATTGCGGTGCTGGTCATCCGCGAGTCGCCCGGCGCCCCCGCCTGAGAGGCAGGTGTACATGAATTGCGGCAGTGTCCTGTACGCGGAGCACGACGGCACCTGGGTGCTGCGCCTGACCGGCGATGTGCGCGCCCCCTGGTGTTCGCCGGTGGATGCGCTGCTGGAGCGCGTGTTCGCCGATCCCGCGCTGCGCAGCGTGGTGGTCGACCTGCGTGATACCACCAATATCGACAGCACCATGCTCGGCCTGCTGGCCCGTATCGGCGTGCTGGCCCGCAACCGGCTTGGCAGCATGCCGTTGCTGCTGGCACCGCGCCCGGACGTGCGCCGGTTGCTGGACAGCATGTGCCTGGACAAGGTGCTGAAGATCGTCGACGACGACGAGATCGCCCGCTGCGCCTGCGATGGCGCGGTTGCCCGCGAGGTGCCGGAAGTCGAGCGCAGCGATGCCGAGGTCTGCGACAAGGTCACCGGCGCACACCGCGCGCTGATGGAACTCGACGAGCGTAATCGCGCTGCCTTCCACGACGTGGTGACCCGCCTCGAGGACCAGCAGCGCGGCAGTTCAACCGGCACGCCGCCGACCCGTCACTAGGCTCTCCCGCCGCGCTACCCGCGCGGCGCTTTCGTTCAGGCTTCCCGCGCGTCCCTGTCGTCGTCCACGACGACGGCGCGCTCGACCTGTGCCAGCGCCTGGCGCAGGGTGTGGATGCCGGCACCGCGCTTCACGCCCTCGGTGCTCAGGATGCGGCGGAACGCGCGCGCGCCGGGGACGCCGTGGTACAGCCCCAGCATGTGCCGGGTGACGCTGTGCAGCGTGTGGCCGCCGGCGAGTTGCCGCTCGATGTAGGGAATCATCTGCTCGACGATCTGCGCCCGCGTCGGTCGTGGCGCGCCGTCGTCGCCGAACAGGCGGGCGTCGGCATCGTGCAGGATCCAGGGATTGTGGTAGGCCTCGCGGCCGATCATCACGCCGTCCACCTGCGCCAGGTGCAACGAGGCTTCGTCCAGCGTTTTCACGCCACCGTTGAGCGCGATGGTGAGCTGCGGGAAATCACGCTTCAGGCGGTAGACGTTGGCGTAGACCAGTGGCGGGATCTCGCGGTTTTCCTTCGGCGACAAGCCGGCGAGGATCGCCTTGCGGGCGTGCACGATGAACACCTCGCAACCGGCCCGGCGCACGGTATCGATGAAGCCGCGGGTGAACTCGTAGCTGTCCTGGTCATCGATGCCGAGGCGGTGCTTCACAGTCACCGGGATCCTCACCCGCGCGCGCATCGCGCTCACGCATTCCGCCACCAGTCCCGGTTCGGCCATCAGGCAGGCGCCGAAGCGGCCTTCCTGTACCCGGTCGGACGGGCAGCCGACGTTGAGGTTGATCTCGTCGTAGCCGGCAGCGGCACCGAGTTCGGCCGCACGCGCCAGTTGCTGCGGGTCACTGCCGCCCAGCTGCAGCGCCACCGGGTGTTCCTCGGTGTTGAAATCGAGTAGCCGGGCCGGGTCGCCGTGCAGCAGCGCCGGCGCCGTCACCATCTCCGTGTACAGCCGCGTACGGCGGCTGAGCAGGCGCAGGAAGTAGCGGTCGTGGCGATCGGTCCACTCCATCATGGGAGCGACCGACAGGCGCCAGGGGGATGCGTTCATGGCCGGCACTATACGGGCCGGGCCGCCGGGGTCAAACGCAGCGCGGGCGCCGATATCGCGCCTGGCGACGCTCCTCCATATACTGCGGGCCTTCGCAGGGGATCCCCATGAAAGTCCGCACCCGTATCGCCCCGTCGCCCACCGGCGACCCGCACGTCGGCACTGCCTACGTCGCGCTGTTCAACCTCGCGTTAGCCCGGCAACACGGCGGCCAGTTCCTGCTGCGCATCGAGGACACCGACCTGGTGCGCTCGACGCCGGAATCCGAGCAGATGATCCTCGATTCGCTGCGCTGGCTCGGCCTCAACTGGGACGAGGGCCCGGATGTCGGCGGCCCGCACGGCCCGTATCGCCAGAGCGAGCGCGGCGAGATCTACGCGAAGCACACGCAGATCCTGCTGGATAAAGGCCATGCCTTCCGCTGCTTCTGCAGCAAGGAGCGCCTCGATGCGCTGCGCGCGCAACAACAGGAGCAGCAGAAGACGCCGGGCTACGACGGCCACTGCATGCATCTCTCCGACAACGAGGTGGCGAAGCGCGTCGCGCTCGGTGAGCAGAACGTGGTGCGGATGAAGGTGCCGCGGCCGGGCGTGCTGGAGGGCGAGGGCGCCATCTGCGTCATCGACGACCTGCTGCGCGGCAGGATCGAGATCCCGTGGGAACAGGTCGACATGCAGGTGCTGATGAAGGCCGACGGCATGCCGACCTACCACCTGGCCAACGTGGTCGACGACCACCTGATGGACATCACCCACGTGCTGCGCGGCGAGGAGTGGATCAGTTCCGCGCCCAAGCACAAGTTGCTGTACGAGTACTTCGGCTGGCAGATGCCGGTGCTGTGCCACCTGCCGCTGCTGCGCAACCCGGACAAGTCCAAGCTCAGCAAGCGCAAGAACCCGACCAGCATCAACTACTACCGCCGCATGGGTTTCCTGCCGGAGGCGGTGCTGAATTACCTCGGCCGCATGGGCTGGTCGATGCCGGATGAGCGCGAGAAGTTCAACTTCGACGACATGGTGGAGAACTTCGACCTCAAGCGGGTGTCGCTTGGCGGCCCGGTGTTCGACGTCGAGAAGCTCACCTGGCTCAACGGCCAGTGGATGCGCGAGTTGTCGCCGTCGCAGTTCGTGCAGCGGCTGAAGGACTGGGCGCTCAACGAGGATTACCTCGGTCCGCTGGTATCGCATGTGCAGGGCCGTACCGCGGTGTTCACCGATGTCGCGCCGCTGGCGGCGTTCATGCTTGCCGGGCAACTGAAACTCGAGCGCGCGCAGTTCGCGGTCAAGGGCATGGCCGACGAGGATGTCGTGAAATTGCTGCAGTTCCTGCTGTGGCGCTTCGAGGCGATGCGTCGCTGGGACAAGGACGCGATCAATGCCGAGGTGTCGGCGCTGGCGGCGGCGATGGGCCTGAAGATGCGCGATTTCCTGGCACCGGTGTTCGTCGCGGTGTCCGGGCAGGCCAGTTCGTTCTCGGTGCTGGACGCGATGGCGGTGCTGGGTTCCGACATGACCCGTGCGCGGTTGCGGCATGCCATCGAGGTGCTGGGCGGGGTGTCGAAAAAGCAGGGCAAGGAACTGGAAAAGGCCTACCGGGCGCTGGGCGGTGCCGGCGGCGGCGAGGGGGAAAGCGAGGGTTGACAGTCCCGGGGGCGCTTCCCATAATTCGCGCCCTCAGACGTGGGGCTATAGCTCAGCTGGGAGAGCGCAACAATGGCATTGTTGAGGTCATCGGTTCGATCCCGATTAGCTCCACCAACCCCCTGACGAAGAAGGCGCCGAAAGGCGCCTTTTTCATGTCTGAAACCCAGCAAAATCAAGGCTTCCAGCCGATCCGAGATTCCGATGGAGTCCGATCCGGACCGTTGAGTTCCGAGGCTGGACTGGGGTAGAAGTGTTGGTAATGCCCTCCCTTGGGTAGGAGTTACCAACACATGCCGCTGTCCGATCTGCAGTGCAAAAACGCCAAGCCTAGGGAAAAATCTTTCAAGATCGCGGACGAGAGAGGGCTGTTCCTTCAGGTCATGCCCAATGGAAGCAAGTGGTGGCGCTTCAGCTACCGCTTCGACCTGAAGCAGAAGACCCTTTCGATGGGGACCTACCCCGACACGGGATTGCGCGAGGCGCGGGAAAAGCGAGACGCCGCCCGGAAACTGCTCGCTGCAGGTGTCGACCCCGGCGAGAACCGCAAGGCGGTAAAGGCGGCAAGGCAGGGTGATGCGGCCAATAGCTTTGAGGTTGTGTGTTGACGCCCACCGAAAACTGACCCACTTCCGGGGGTAATGCTCGCCGAAAACTGACCCACCCCAACAGCTACCCTTGCGCGTTTTTTGAGCAGGGGCGGATGGAGTGATCAGTGTGAGCATGTTG
>JBKHWA010000153.1:0-4009 GCA_046566765.1 Gammaproteobacteria bacterium | reverse complement strand
GTGATTTCCAGCTTGCCGGCCTCGATGCGCGAGTGGTCGAGGATGTCGTTCAGCACGTGCAGCAGGCTGTCGGCCGAGGACTGGATGATGCGCAGCTTCTCGCGCGCCTCGCGCTCGGTGACGTCGTCCTGCAGCAACGCGGTCATGCCGATGATACCGTTCAGCGGCGTGCGGATCTCGTGGCTCATGTTGGCCAGGAAGCGGCTTTTCTGTCGCGACGCCGCCTGCGCGGCCTCGCGCGCGCGCTCGGCTTCGAGCAGCGCCTGCCGGCGTTCGCGGACCACGGCCATGACCAGCAGGGCGGAGGTGGTCTGGATGAACAGGAAGGCATACAGCCAGGCGATGTCGGCAACCGCCTGGCGCGGGGCGGTGATGGCGCCGAGCACGCCGGCGATGGCGCCGGCCGAAACGGCAAGGCTCACCGAGACGGTGGCCAGCGGGCTCATGCGCAACGCGGTCCACAGCACGAACAGGTACGGGACGAAGCCGAGCCGCGGCGCCAGCGGATCGGGGAGGGTGCCGGCGTAGATCCAGATGCTGACGCCGAGGGCGCTGGCAAATACCAGTGCCCACTCCCGGTTGCGCCCGGTCTTGCCCCAGCGCTCGATCCGGTCCGGCTCACGGCGCCATTGCCAGCGCTGCAACATCAGGATCAGCAGGGGCGCGACCAGCAGGATTCCCATCAGGTCGCCGCCATACCAGATCAGCCAGATCCGGCCGGCCATGGCCGCGTCGAAACCGTTGCCCAGGCTGACGCTGAGCGCGCCGATGGAGGCAGCCACCGCCGGCGCCAGGACAACGGCATAGAGCAGGAACGCCAGCGTCCCGCGGACGTCCGTGAACGGATTGCAGGTGTTCCTGCGGTTGGCCAGCAGGCGATGGACCAGCAGCGCCTCCAGCGTGTTACCGGTGGCGACGCCCAGCGCAACGAGCGGCTGCGGGTCGAGGCTGAAATTGACCAGCAGTGCACCGAGCCAGATGGCGGGCCAGGCGCGCCAGCCAAACGTCAGCATGACGGCAACGGCGATGCCTGCCGGCGGCCAGACCAGGGTGGCGGCGCCCTCGGTCGGCGCCAGCGACAGGCCGAAACGGCCGCTGACCAGGTACAGCGCAACCAGCGCGGCGCCGAACAGCAGTTCGCGCGGCGTGTAGCGGTAGCCCGGTGCCGGCGCGTCTGCCATCGGGGTCCTCAGCGGGAGAGTTCTTCGATGCCGCGAAAATACGCGAGCGCCTGCGGGTTGGCCAGTGCATCGGTATTTTTCACCGGCTCGTCGTGCACCACGTTGCGCACCGCCAGTTCGACGATCTTGCCGCTGATGGTGCGCGGTATCTCCGGCACTTGCAGGATCTTCGCCGGCACGTGCCGCGGCGTGGTGTTGTCGCGGATGGTGCGGCGGATGCGGTCGCGCAGTGCGTCGTCGAGTTGCAGCCCGGGCCGGAGCACCACGAACAGCAGCACGCGCTCGTCGTCCTGCCACTTCTGGCCGCAGGCAATGGCCTCAACGACTTCGGGGACTTTCTCCACCTGCCGGTAGATTTCCGCGGTGCCGATGCGCACGCCGCCGGGATTCAGCACCGCGTCCGAGCGGCCGTGGATCTGCAGGCCGTCGTGGGTCGGATGTGCGCACAGTTCGCCGTAGTCGCCGTGCGCCCAGCAGCCGGGCACGCCGGCGAAGTAGGCCTTGCGGTATTTCTCGCCGTCGTTGTCGTTCCAGAAAAAAACGGGCATCGACGGGAAGGCGCTGCGGCAGATGAGTTCGCCCTTGCCGGCGGCCAGGTGCATGCCGGCGTCGTCGACGATGTCGACATCCATGCCGAGCCCGGCGCACTGCAGTTCGCCGCGATAGACCGGCAGCGTCGGGTTGCCGAGCGCGAAGCAGGAGACGATGTCGGTCCCGCCGGAGATCGACGACAGGCAGAGGTCCGGCTTGATGTCGCGGTAGACGTAGTCGAAGTGCTCGTGCAGCAGCGGCGAGCCGGTGGAGAGCAGGGTGCGCAGGCGCCCGAGGCGATGCGTTTGCCGCGGCTTCGCGCCGGCCTTGTCGAGCGAGGCAATGTACTTGGCGCTGGTGCCGAAGATCGAGATGCCTTCCTCGTCGGCCATGTCCCACAGCGTCGACGGCCCGGGCGCGAACGGCGAGCCGTCGTACAACACGACGGTGGCGCCGGTGAGCAGGCCGCTGGCCAGCCAGTTCCACATCATCCAGCCGCAGGTGGTGTAGTAGAAGAAAACGTCGTCGGCGTTGATGTCGGTGTGCAGCAGCAACTCCTTGGCGTGCTGCAGCAGCGTGCCGCCGGCGCCGTGCACGATGCACTTGGGCACGCCGGTGGTGCCGGAGGAGTAGAGGATGTAGAGCGGGTGGTCGAACGGCAGTGGCTCGAACGCGAGCGCGGTGGCCGGCGCGGCGGCGAGGTAATCGTCGTAGCGCACCGCGTTGCCGATGCCGGCGAGATCCGGCTCGCGGCGGCGGAACGGCACCACCACCACCTGCTCGATCGACGGGATCGCCGCGCGGATCTCGCGCACGCGCGCCAGCGAGTCGATCTCCTTGCCGTTGTAGAGGTAGCCGTCGGCGCAGAACAGCACGCGCGGCGCGATCTGCCCGAAGCGGTCCAGCACGCCCTGGATGCCGAAGTCCGGCGAGCAGCTCGACCAGGTGGCGCCGACGCTGGTGGCGGCCAGCATTGCTACCAGCGTCTCGGCGATGTTGGGCATGAAGCCGGCGACGCGGTCGCCGGGACGGATGCCCAGGGCGCGCAACTGCGCGGCGACGCGGCGGACTTCCTCGCGCAGTTCACTGCGCGTGAGCACGCGATGGCGACCCTGTTCGTGGCGGCTGACGACGGCCGGCCGGCCGTCGTCGGGGGTGTTGCCGAAGCGCAGCAGGTTTTCCGCGAAATTCAGGCGGGTGCCGTCGAACCAGCGTGCCTCGCGGACGCCGGGGCCGCCGGTGCGCGCCTGCGCGGCCGGTGCCGGGGCGATGACGCCGGCTTCATCCCACACCGCCTGCCAGAATGCGCCGGGCTGCGCGCAGCTCCAGCGGTGGAAGGCGCGGTAGTCGGCAAACTGCACGCCATGCTGCTGCTCGATCCGCTGGCGGAAGGCGGTGATGCGCGAGGCGGCGACGCGTGCCGGGGGGGGCGTCCACAGGACGGGATTTTCATTCGCCGGCTGCATCGTTTCAGGCCTCTTCGGAAAAACTGACCAGCGTGGTGCCTTCGTCCACCAGCGCGCCTTCGCGGCAGGCGAACGCCTGCAGCGTGCCGTCGCGCGGTGCGCGCAGCGTGTGTTCCATCTTCATCGCTTCCATCACCACCAGCGGGTCGCCGCGCTTGACGCGGTCGCCGGGCTTCGCCAGCAGGGCGACGATGCGGCCGTGCATCGGCGCGCGGCAGTCGCTGCCGTGGTCATCGTCGTCGCCACCGTGCGAATCCGGCAATGCGAACACGAAGTGCTCGCCGTCCAGCCACGTATGCAACTGGTCGCCGACGCGGTGGAGGGTGGCGGCGCCGGCCGCCGGCGCGGTGCCGACCGGGATGCGGAAACGGTGCAGTTCGCTGCCGTGGCGCAACATCACCGGCACGATGCGGGTGCCGCCGGGTTCCCAGTGGTCGTCGGCCTGCCACGGCGAGCAGTGGTCGTTGCTGCCGGCGATCGTCGCCGCTGCCAGCGGGTGGGCGGCGGCGAACACTGCGGCGTCATGCGCGGCGCGCGCGGCCAGTTCCGGCTTGCCGCCGAGCACGCCGCTGTGGCGCTCGATGAAGCGGGTGTCGAGGTCGGCAGCGCGGAAGGCGTCGCTGTCGATCACCCGGTGCAGGTAGGCGATGTTGGTGGCCGGGCCGGCGATGCAGGTGTTGCGCAGTGCCTCGACCAGGTGCTTGATCGCTTCCTTGCGGGTGGCGCCGTGGCAGATCAGCTTGGCGATCATCGGGTCGTAGTAGGGCGTGATGCGGTCGCCCTGCACCACGCCGGTATCGAGCCGGGTATGAGTGCCGGTGAGCGGCGGCA
>JBKHWA010000152.1:0-3694 GCA_046566765.1 Gammaproteobacteria bacterium | reverse complement strand
TGACGCTTGCCGACGAGTCGCCCGCGACCTTGTCTCTTTCCGCCAGCCCCGGGCACCATGGGCCGTTCACGCCGGGAATCCCAGGATGCAATCCACAAACCGCAAATCCGCCACCGCCCCTGACATTGAAGTCGCCATCATCGGCGCCGGCTTCTCCGGCATCGGCACTGCCATCGCCCTCGACAAGGCCGGCATCCCCGACTACGCCATCCTCGAGGCGGGCGACGACTACGGCGGCGTCTGGCACTGGAACACCTACCCGGGCGTCGCCGTCGACATCCCGTCGTTCAGTTACCAGTTTTCCTACGAGCAGCGGCCGGACTGGAGCCGCAGCTACGCGCCGGGACACGAGCTCAAGTCCTACGCCGTCCACTGCGCCGACAAGTACGGGCTGCGCGGCCGGACGCGCTTCAACACGCTGATCGAGGAAGCCGCCTGGGACAACGCCACCGACTGCTGGCGCCTGCGCACCGCCGGCGGCGGCGAGATCAGCGCCCGCTACCTGATCAACGGCAGCGGCCCGCTCAATGTGCCGAAGCTGCCCGACATCGCCGGCGTGGAATCGTTCGCCGGCGCCACCATGCACACCGCGCGCTGGGATCATTCCGTGCAACTCGACGGCAAGCGCATCGCGGTCATCGGCACCGGCGCCTCCGCCGTGCAGGTGATCCCGGAAATCGCACCGGTCGCCTCGCAACTCACCGTGTTCCAGCGCACGCCGATCTGGTGCTTCCCGAAGCCGGACGTGCCGCTCGCCGGCGCGCTGAAAGCCGGCATGCGCCTGCCGGGCGTGAAGCCCTTGCTGCGCGCCGCCAGCCAGGCATTCGTCGAGGTCACCTTCCCGCTCACCGCGCAATACGCCGGCAAGCTGCCGCTGCTGCCGAAACAGAGCGCCGCTTTCGGCAAGGCCTGGCTGCGCAGCCAGGTGAAGGACCCGGAAGTACGCGCGAAACTCACGCCGGACTACGCCATCGGCTGCAAGCGCCCCAGTTTCCACAACGGTTACCTGGCGACCTTCAACCGCGACAACGTGCTGCTGGAGACGACGCCGATCGCGGAAATCACCGCCAGCGGCGTGCGCATGAAGAACGGCACGCTGCACGAATTCGACGTGATCATCCATGCCACCGGCTTCAAGGTGGCCGAGGGCGAAGGCAGCTACCGTATCCGCGGCGCCGACGGCACCACGATGGGCGAGTTCTTCGCGCACAACCGCTCGCAGTCCTACCAGGGCATCACGCTGCCGAACTTCCCCAATTTCTTCACCATCATCGGCCCCTACGGCTACAACGGCGGGTCGTTCTTCACGCTGATCGAGATCCAGCTGCAACACATCCTGCGCTGCCTGAAGGAAGCACGTCGCCGCGGCGCCACCCGGGTCGAGGTGACAGCGGATGCAAACCGGCGCTACTTCGAGGAGATGCTCGCGCGCCGGCACACGCAGATCTTCTGGCAGGCTTCCTGCGCGAAGGCCAACAGCTATTACTTCGACGCCAACGGCGACGTGCCGCTGCGCCGCGCGTCGACGCCGCAGATGATCTGGGAAGCCCGCCACTTCCCGCTGACGGATTACCGGTTCGAGGGCAGCGCCACGCGCTGATCGATCGCGAAACAAAAAAGCCGGCGCATGCGCCGGCTTTTTCTGGACCACCCCGCTCAGCCGACCGGGATCTTGCCGATCTTCGCCTGCCAGATCTTCGGCGCGATGTCGTGCACCGACTCACCGTTGACGTCGACCGCGACCGACACCGGCATGTCCTGCACCTCGAACTCGTAGATCGCTTCCATGCCGAGTTCCGGGAAGCCGACCACCCTCGCCTTGCGGATCGCCTTCGACACTAGGTACGCGGCGCCGCCGACGGCCATCAGGTAAACCGCCTTGTTGTCCTTGATGGCGGCAATCGCGGTCGGGCCGCGCTCGGACTTGCCGATCATGCCGATCAGGCCGGTCTTCTCCAGCATCGTGCGGGTGAACTTGTCCATGCGCGTCGCGGTGGTCGGGCCGGCCGGACCAACGACTTCATCGCGCACCGGGTCGACCGGGCCGACGTAGTAAATGAACTTGCCTTTCAGGTCGACCGGCAACGGTTCGCCCTTGGCGATCATGTCGGTCATCTTCTTGTGCGCGGCGTCGCGACCGGTATACATCTTGCCGCTGAGCAGCAGCGTCTCGCCGGTTTTCCAGGTAGCGATTTCTTCCTTCGTTACCGTGTCGAGATTGACGCGGCGCGCCTTCGACGCATCCCAGGTGACTTGCGGCCAGTCCTCCAGCTTCGGCACCTCGAGTTCGGCCGGGCCGGAGCCGTCGAGTTCGAAGTGCACGTGGCGGGTCGCCGCGCAGTTCGGGATGATCGCCACCGGCAACGAGGCGGCGTGCGTCGGATAATCCTTGATCTTGATGTCGACCACGGTGGTGAGGCCGCCGAGACCCTGCGCGCCGATGCCGAGCGCGTTCACCTTCTCGTACAACTCGATGCGCAGTTCCTCGACGCGATTCTTCGGCCCGCGCGCGATCAGCTCCTGGATGTCGACCGGGTCCATCAGCGATTCCTTGGCGAGGATCATCGCTTTCTCCGCGGTGCCGCCGATGCCGATGCCGAGCATGCCAGGCGGGCACCAGCCGGCGCCCATGGTCGGCACCGTCTTCAGCACCCAGTCGACGATCGAGTCGCTCGGGTTGAGCATCGCCAGCTTCGACTTGTTCTCCGAGCCGCCGCCCTTCGCCGCGATCTGGATGTCGACCTTGTCGCCGGCGACGATCTCGTAGTGGATCACCGCCGGCGTGTTGTCCTTCGTGTTGGTGCGCTTGCCGGCAGGGTCGTTGAGGATCGAGGCACGCAGCACGTTGTCCGGGTTGAGGTAACCGCGGCGGACACCCTCGTTGATCATGTCGGTGACGCTCATCGTCGCGCCGTCCCAGCGCACGTCCATGCCGACCTTTATGAACACGGTGACGATGCCGGTATCCTGGCAGATCGGGCGGTGGCCCTCGGCACTCATCCGCGAGTTGATCAGGATCTGCGCCATCGCATCCTTCGCCGCCTGGCTCTCTTCCATCTCGTAGGCCTTGTTCACGGCCTGGATGAAATCGAGCGGGTGGTAGTACGAGATGTACTGCAGGGCATCGGCGACGGACTGGATCAGGTCGTCCTGCTTGATGACGGTCATGCGGGGGCCTCGGGGCGCGGGTTCAACGGAGGGCGCAGATTCTACCGCAACCCTGTAGCCACGGCCTTTGCGGGAGCGGCCTTTGCGGGAGCGGCTATAGCCGCGACCGATCCTGCTCTCCGCTCTTGCCAGGATCGGCCGCAGGCCGAAATACATGCGCGGCCCGGCACAACGTCAGGATCAACAGCGGACTTGCTTGTCGCGTACTCCGGTTTGCGGCGAGGTGCCGATCCACTCCGGCGGCTGAGTGTCTCGTCGGGTGCGGGTCAGGGCCGCACCCTGATTTGCAAGGTCCGGGCGCACCCTTCCCTCGACACATGCCGCCTGCGCGGACCGGCACCGCGCCGCGGGAAGTCCGCGCTGCGCTGTAGGTGAAGAGCAAGAGCGAATCGTGCCGCTGTTGACGACAGTGCACCGGCGCGGCCGGGAGCCTGTGTTTCCGGAGGAGCGGGAGCGACGAGGAAATACAGGCTCCCGAGACAGCCGGCGGTACGCGGTCAATCAGCTGGCAACTTTGCGGTCGATG